>NZ_KB890688.1:136607-436607 GCF_000373205.1 Calidithermus timidus DSM 17022 | reverse complement strand
GAGCTGGGCAAGCACCGGGTTTTCGTCGCCGAGCCTATAGAGCTCACGGTGCTTAGGACCGGGCTTGCGGTCGATGCCGGTCTCGATAAGTACCCACTGCCCGGCAATCCGCACCAGAAGGGGGTTCATGCTCAGGCGGATGCGGTTTTGCTCGTCGGGCTCGGTGAGCTGGCTCCAGATGACGCGGGGGACCACCCCGAAGGTGGAGCCCCCGTCGAGCCAGATATCCCCGTCGTTGAGCACGAACAGCTCAAGCTCGCCGAGCTTGAAGTGAAGCGGGGGGCGCATCGAAGTTGATTATCTCAGGGTCGTAGGGAGCGAGTCTACGCCGCATGACCTCGAGGGCATCGGGGTTCTGGTCCACCAGCACGAAGCCCCGCCCCTGCCGTGCGGCGGCCTCACCGGTGGTTCCCGATCCCGCGAAGAAGTCGAGCACGACCTCGCCGGGGTTGGAGTGAACCCTGACGATGCGCTCGAGCAGCTTGAGCGGTTTCTGCGTGGGGTAACCGGTCTTCTCCCTGCCGCCCGTGGGGACGATGGTCTGCCACCACACGTCGGTAGGGGTTTTACCCCTGGCCGCCTTCTCCGGACCGACCATCCTGGGGGTCATGTAAGGGATGCGGTCGATGGCCTCGCGGTTGAAAGTGTAGGCCTCGGGGTCTCTGGCATACCAGAGGATCGTGTCGTGTTTGGCGGGCCAGCGGTTGCGCGGGCGGCCTCCGTAGTCGTAGGCCCAGATGATCTCGTTGATGAAGTGCTTGCGGCCAAAGATACCGTCCAGGAGCACCTTGACGTAGTGGACCTCGCGGTAGTCGAGGTGGACGAAGAGCGAACCGGTGGGGGTGAGCAGGCGGTAGGCCTCGCGCAAGCGGGGCTCGAGGAAGCCCAGGAAGTCCTCGAAGGAATCGGGATAGGCTGGAGACTCCAGCACTTCACTGCGATACCTCTTGCCACCAAAGCCACTGCGCGAGCCGTTTTCATCCTGTACCACCCGCATGCGGTTGCGCTTTTGGGGTTTGCCGGTGTTGAAGGGCGGGTCCAGGTAGATCAGGGGGAAAGATGCGTCCGGGAGCGTTTGGGTATAGCTCAGGCACTCCGCCTGGACGATGCGCTTCATGCTTTGGATTGTACTGGTTGTGGGCTAAACGCTCGCCTGCCTAAAGAGCCCCAGCCGCACCTCCTCCAGTACGGGCTCTACGGCTCTCCCCTCCTCGTGGGCACGGATGAGGGCGCTGGCGATCACCGCGCCGTCGGCGGCCCTCGCGGCCTGGGCGGCGGTAGAGCGGCTCGAGATGCCAAAGCCTATGGCCACCGGCGCGTCGGTGTGCTGTTTGATGCGCTGGACCAATTCCGGGAGGCCCTCCGGCAGACGGTCGCGGGCCCCGGTGACGCCGGTGACGGAGACGGTGTAAACGAAGCCGGTGCAGAAGGGGGCGACGGTCCTTATGCGGGCGTCGGTGGAGGTGGGAGCCAGGAGGAAGGTGGTCTCGAGCCCCGCCGCGTGCGCTTTCTCAACCAGCGCGAGGTCTTCGTCCGGGGGGAGGTCGGGCAGGATCAGCCCGGTGGCCCCGGCGCTGCGGAAGGCCTCGAAAAAGCGCTCGGGCCCGGCGGCGATTACCGGGTTGATGTAGGTCATCACGAACAGCGGCTTGTCGGTGAGGGTGCGTACCTGGCGCACGAACTCGAGCACGTCCTTCTGGCGGGTGCCCTGCCTCAGGGCTTGCTCGGAGGCCCGCTGGATCACCGGACCGTCGCCCAAGGGGTCGGAATAGGGCAAGCCGATCTCGAGCACGTCGGCAAAGGGCAGCACCCGGCGCAACAGCTCGAGGGCCCCCGTGGCGTCGGGATATCCGGCCATGACGTAGGGGATCAGCGCAGCTCGGCCTTCAGCGGCGGCGCGTTCGAAGGCCTCGCGGGTGGTCATCAAGCCACCCCCTGGGACACTTGACCCTCGGCCCTCGAGCCTCGGCGCTCTTCGAGCACCCGCATCACCTCCACCACGTCCTTGTCTCCACGGCCCGAGAGGTTGATGACGATGACCTGCTCGGGATCCATCTCGGGAGCCAACTTGGCGGCGTAGGCGATGGCGTGGGCGCTCTCGAGGGCGGGCAGGATACCCTCCAGGCGCGCCAGGAGCTTGAAGCCCTCCAGGGCCTCGTCATCGGTAATGCCCACGTACTCAGCGATGCCCCGCTCGGCAAAGTAGGAGTGTTCGGGGCCCACGCCGGGGTAGTCCAGGCCCGCCGAGACCGAGTGGGCCGGTTGGATCTGGCCGTCCTCGTCGTAAAGCAGGTACATCATCGCCCCGTGCAGCACTCCCTTGCGGCCCGCGCCGATGGAGAGGGCGTGCATGCTCGAGGTCAGCCCGTGCCCGGCGGCCTCGACGCCGATGAGCCGGGGGCGCTCTTCCTGGTAGGCGAAGGGCGCGAACACCCCGATGGCGTTGGAGCCTCCCCCCACGCAGGCGATCACCGCATCAGGGGTCGCACGGCCCTCTTTGGCCAGCAACTGCTGTTTGACCTCCTCACCCACGACGCTCTGAAAGTCGCGGGCCATGGCCGGATAAGGGTGTGGCCCCACCACCGAGCCGATGATGTAGAAAGAATCGCGCACGTTGGTTACCCAGTCACGGATGGCCTCGTTGGTGGCGTCCTTGAGGGTCTTGGTACCGCTCTCTACCGAGCGCACTTCAGCCCCCAACAACCGCATGCGGAAGACGTTGAGCGCCTGGCGGCGCACGTCCTCGGCACCCTGATAGACCACGCACTCCAGGCCCATCAAGGCGGCTACCGTCGCCACCGAAACCCCGTGCTGCCCGGCCCCTGTCTCGGCGATGACCCGCCTCTTGCCCATGCGCTTGCATAGCAAGGCCTGACCCAAAGTGTTGTTGATCTTATGGGCTCCGGTGTGGTTGAGGTCCTCGCGCTTGAGGTAGATCCTGGCCCCGCCGAGGTGGCGGGTCAGGTTTTCGGCGAAGTACAGGGGCGTGGGACGGCCCACGTACTCCTTGAGGTAGTACTCGTACTCCTCGAGGAAGCCGGGGTCGTGCTTGAAGTGGAGGTAGGCAGCGGTGAGCTCCTCGAGCGCCGGGATCAGCGTCTCGGGCACGTAGCGTCCGCCGAAGTCGCCGTAGCGGCCTCGGGAGTCGGGCAAGGGGTAGTTGGGTAGTTGCATGCGGGCACCTCATTTCAAGGCCGACGGTCGATAGCCCCTAGCTACGACATACGACCTTTGGCATCTTGCGCTTTGCGTCTTAAACCGTGTACGGCGAAGACCCCTGCGGTCTTCGGCTTTCAGCGCCGGGCGTAGAGGCTCTGCCTCCACTTCTGGTGGTGCCACTTATAGCTGCGGGGGGTGCGGGGTCTTATGCCCTCCATGCTCGCCCCAGGGTATCGGCCATCACAAGGCGTCGTCAAGCTTCGGGTAGAGTGTTGGGGCATGAGCAGCAACGACTTCACCACCAAACTCGATCGCCTGGCCCAGATCGCAGTGAAGGTTGGCCTCAACCTCCAACCGGGGCAGGAACTGGTCATGACCGCCCCCGTCGAAGCCCTCGAGCTCACCCGCAAGATCACCGAGCAAGCCTACAGGGCCGGGGCCTCCTTGGTCACCACCCTCTTCAGCGACGACGCGGCCACCCTGGCCCGTTTCCAGCACGCTCCTGAGGAAAGCTTCGACAAAGCTCCCGCCTGGCTCTACCGGGCCATGGCCGAGGCCTACCGCAGCGGTGCGGCCCGGCTGGCCATCAGCGGGCAGAACCCCACGCTGCTTAAAGGGCAAGATCCCGGGCGCGTGGCCCGCGCAAGCAAGGCCCAGGCCATCGCCTATCAACCGGCGCTCGAGCTCATCACCCGCTTCCACGTCAACTGGACCATCGTGGCCTACGCCACCCCTGCCTGGGCCAAGGCGGTCTTCCCCAACGACCCCGAAGAGGTAGCCGTCTCCAGGCTGTGGCAGGCCATCTTCCAGGCCTCGAGGGTGGACCAGGACGACCCGGTAGCCGCCTGGGAAGCCCACAACCGGCAGCTCAAGGAGCGGGTGGACTTTCTCAACGCCAGGCGCTACCAGGCCCTACACTTTCGGGGGCCCGGCACCGACTTGCGGGTGGGCCTGGCCGAAGGGCACCTGTGGGTCGGCGGCAGAAGCCCGGCTAAGAACGGCGTGGCCTGTAACCCCAACATCCCCACCGAGGAAGTCTTCACCACCCCCCACAAGGACCGCATCGAGGGCTACGTCAGCTCGAGCAAGCCGCTCTCCCATCAGGGCAGCCTCATCGACGGTATCCGGGTGCGCTTCGAGGGGGGCAAAATCGTCGAGGCCAGCGCCCGCCAAGGGGAGGAGATCCTGCGCAAGTTGCTCGAGAGCGACGAGGGCGCGCGAAGCTTGGGTGAGGTCGCGCTGGTGCCCCATTCTTCCCCCATCGCTCAGATGGGCATCCTCTTCTACAACACCCTCTTCGACGAAAACGCCGCCAGCCACATCGCCCTAGGGCAGGCCTACAGCGAGTGCATGGTGAATGGTGAGCGGCTCAGCGCGGAAGAGCTGGCCGCGCGCGGGGCGAACTCGAGCCTCATCCACGTCGACTGGATGATCGGCTCAAACGAGGTGGATGTGGACGGCGTCACCTTCAGCGGAACCCTCGAGCCGCTGATGCGCTCGGGCGAGTGGGTGCCTGGCCTTTAGAGCGCTTGGCCATACCTCCGGTTATCGTCTTTGAACTCGCTTAGCAAAAGCTTGGTTATTTGCCGCAGGGATTTACTCTTTGGCTTGCTAGGCTCGAGTTCAAGTTATGACCCTGGTCCAGGCCATCGAAATCGTGCTGCGGGAAGCGGAGGGTCCGCTTTACCACCGGGAAATTACCCGGCGCATCGTGGAGAAAGGGCTTTGGAAAGAGACCGATAGCCTAGCCGACAACGTCTTGCAAAAACTCACCGCCAGCGTGCGCTGGGCGTATTCCCCTTTCGAGCGGGTCGCGCCAGGGTACTACGCCCTGCGGGCGAGGGATCTCGACTTCGGCACACACGAGCCGCCGGTTCCGGGATCGGTGGCCGACTGAGCACGACCCGGGAAGATCGCGTTCAGCTATCGATCATCAATCGCTCTGGCGCGTGCGCTCGAGATAGAATCATCGCCGGTGCCGAAGTGAAGCAGAATCCGAGCCAGCGCATGCAGAGCAAGAGCGTCAAACCCCGAACCCCGGTGGCCAACCACCGCTTCTGGCTGATCTTCTTCGGCCTGATGCTCTTCTTCGCCGCCAGCGTGGTGTTCTACGTCTGGCGGGCCCTCAGGCCAATTCCCCCGGCCCCCGAAGCGCTCAGCGCTCTCAGCAGCGACGCTGCCGTATCGGTCGAGGCCAGGGACTGGGGCTACCTGATGAAGCCCACCCACAACACTGCCCAGCTCGGCCTGGCCTTCTACCCCGGCGCGCGGGTAGATTACCGCGCCTACGCCCCGGTGCTGCGGCAGATAGCGGCAGCGGGCTATCCGGTGGCCCTGATGTGGGTGCCCTTCAATCTGGCCATCACCGACCAGGACCGAGCCAAAGTGGTGCTCGAGGGCTATCCCCAGCTCAGGTGGGTGTTGGCCGGGCACTCCATGGGCGGGGTAGCCGCGTCTAATTTTGCATCTTCGGACGACCCAGCCGTGCGCCGATCGGTGGTTGGGCTGATCTTGTGGGCTTCCTACCCGCAATACGACCTCTCCGGGCTCACCCTGCCCACCCTGGCCCTCTTCGGCAGCAAGGACGGGCTGATCCCGGCGGAAAAACGCGCCCTCGAGGTCCCCCGCATGCCCAAAGGCACCCGCGTGGAAGTGCTCGAGGGGCTCAACCATGCCGCTTTCGGGGCCTACGGAGCCCAAGCTGGGGATCAGCCCGCCGACCTCCCCCAGGCCGAGGGGTGGGAGCAGATCGCGCGGGCGAGCATTGAGTTTTTGCAACAGGTCGATAGCCGATAGCCAGACCGAACGGCCCCTTGCCTTCGTCGTCAGTTACACGCAGCGTTGGCCGGGTCTACCACCTTGGACGCGTCGATCAGGCCGTAGCCAAGCTCGAGCGAGGGCGTGGAGAACTGGGCTGCGCTGCGCAGGCACTCCCGCACCGCTTGCAGCACCTGGCTCCCGGCTCCCCCTGCGTAGAAAGTACCGTACTGGCGTTGGTTCTGGTAGAGGTGCAGCGCCACCGTGGCGCTGACGAAGGCCGCCGACACCGAGGTACCGTAGGCGTTTCCCACCACGTCGGCTTCCTGGCCGCCGTAGCTGGGAACGGCGGTACCGGGGGCCACGAAGTCGAGCTCTGGGCCATAGTTGGAGCCAAAGCCGCTGCCCCATACCGCCCGCCGACCTTGATCATCGGTCGCACCCACGGCGATGACGTAGGGGGAGGAAGCCGGATAGCTCACGCTGTCACTGTCGCCATTGCCGCTGGAAGCCACCACTACCAGCCCCTGGGCCGTGACTCGAGCCAGCACGCTCTCGAGGTAGGGATCGTAGGCCTGCCCGGCCAGCGAGAGGTTGACCACCTGGGCGGGGGTGGGGTTGGTGAAGGTCTGGCCACCGATTTGGGTCTGCCCGGCGGCGTACTCGAGGGCCTGGGCGATCTGAAGCGTGCCGGTGCGACCCTGGGCGTCGAAGATCTTGATGGGCAGCACTTGGGCTAGGTTGTAGCTCACCCCGGCCAGCATCGAGCCGTCGTTGGTAGTAGCAGCGATGACGCTGGCCACGGCGGTGCCGTGGGAATTGCCGCCGTGGGGAGCCGCGACTCCCTGGCGGGGCTGGGGCGCTTCGAGGCTCGAGCCCACCACGTCGAGCCAACTCGGCTGGGGGGTGAGGTTGGGGGCGAGATCGGGGCGGTCGGTGAAGAAGCCGGTGTCGGCCACGGCGACCACCGGGCGCGGGCACCCGGCGCTGAGGCTCTTCCAGGCCTGCTCGAGGCGCATCTGGGCGAAAAGTTCGTTCTGGGCAGGATACTGACGGTTGGCCGGGGGCACGGCGGCCTCGGCGGCCTCGTAGAGGTACTCGGGCTGGGCATAGTCGGCTAAGCCCTGCTCAACGAGGGCGCGGGCCTTGGCGGCCTCCTGGCCCTGCGGTACCCGCATCAGACCCCACCCACCCTCCAGGCGCACAGCGCCCAACTTCTGCAGGCGGCTGTTGCTCTTGCTGAACACCAGCAGGCGGCCGCTGGCGTAGGGCCGGTCGAAGCGACCCAGTCCGGTGGGGCTGAACTGCTCAGGCGCAGCGAGGGCGGCGCGGACGGCGGAACGGCTCGAGCTCGGGCAGCTCACGGAAGCCTGGGGCTCGACCGTGAGGGTCTGGGTCTTGCGCACGCCACCGAGCTCGAGGGTGAAGCGGTAGGTCCTGGCGGTGGTGGTGGGGTTGCCCCGCACCCTCACCGAGAAGGAGCGATCGCGGGTGGTGAGGGGAAATCCGGGCAGTTGGGGGTCGCTCGAGATGGTGACCTCCGTAATACCCTCGGCTTGCCAGAAGAAGGAAAGCTCTCCCCCGCTCACCGGAAGCCGGGCGGGTGCGACGGTGAACTCGGCCTGGGTCTGGGCGATGGGTTGTCCACAACCCGCCAGAACCACGGCAGCGAGCCCGGCCACTGCCCAAAGCGGACGAAAGGTCGAAAGGCCAACGGTGGAGATGGATGGGAAAAGCCGGGGTCCGTCAGGAACGCTTTCTTCGCGCTCGGCCGGTTGCACCACTGGCTCCCCGGTTCCCTTGGTGCCCACATTGGGAAACACGGTTCAACGCCTCCGAACACCCTAAACAACGCCTAGGGCCAGGCTGGGAGCCTGACCGGCGAGAAACGCCCACGGCGCGGCAAATTGCGTACGGAGTGGCTGTCTCTCGGCCGGTTGCGCCACTGGCTCGGCCTGTCCCAGGCGCCCAAGTGCAGGACAGGCTTCGTCGCTTCCGAGGGGAGGTTTCCCTCCAAGTGTCGTTATACCACATCCCCTAGGTGGGGGAAATGGCCAAACGTCACATCTGGAGCGTTACTTTCGTGACTTGAAGGTACCCGCGCCTCATTCCCACTCGATGGTAGCGGGCGGTTTGGAGGTTATGTCGTAGACCACGCGCCCGACTTCGGGAACCTGGCGGGTGATCTTGCGGGCGACCTCGTCGAGGAAGTCGAGGGGCAGACGAGCCCAGTCGGCGGTCATGAAGTCGGCGGTGCTCACCGCGCGTAGGCCCAGCACGTAGCCGTAGCTGCGCTCGTCGCCGATGACGCCCACGCTCTGCATGGGGGTGAGCACGGCCAGGGCTTGGGAAACGCTGTCGTAGAGATTCCACTCCCGCAGGGCGCTGATGAAGATGTCGTCGGCGCGACGCAGGATGTCGAGCTTCTCGGGCGTAACCTCGCCCAAAATGCGGATCGCAAGGCCAGGGCCGGGAAAGGGGTGGCGCATGCGGATGGGCTCGGGCAGACCCAAGAGCAGGGCCAGCTCGCGCACCTCGTCCTTGAAGAGGTAACGGAAGGGCTCTAAGAGCTCGAATTTCAAATCTGGAGGCAGCCCTCCTACGTTGTGGTGGCTCTTGATGTTGGCCGCCCCTTCCCCACCCGCCGACTCGATGACGTCGGGGTAGAGGGTACCCTGGGCCAACCAGCGGCAGCCCTCCTGCGAGAGCTTGCGGGCTTCGGCCTCGAAGACCCGGATGAACTCCCGCCCCACGACCCGGCGCTTTTCCTCGGGATCACTCACGCCCTTCAGCGCCCGCAAAAATTGCTCGGAGGCGTCCACCACACGTAAGTTTTCGTCACCCAGTGGCCTAAGGGCCTGCTCGACCTCGTGGCGCTCGCCCAGCCGCAACAGCCCGTGATCCACGAACACGGCGGTGAGCTGGGAACCGATGGCCCTCGAGAGCAGCAGGGCCAGCGTGGAGGAGTCCACTCCACCCGACACCGCCAGCAGCACCCGGTCCTTGCCCACTTTGGCGCGGATGTCGGCGATGAGGGTTTCCAGGGTGTGCTCAGGGGTCCAGTCGCGGCGCACCCCGGCGAGCTCGAGGAAGTTCTCCAGCACCGCCATACCCTTGGGACTGTGCGCGACTTCGGGGTGGAACTGCACCCCAAAGGTCCTGCCGTCGGGCGCGGCAATGGCGGCCACCGGGTTTTCCGCGGTCTCGGCGATCACCTTCCAGCCCTCGGGCAGCGCAGTCACGGCGTCGGAGTGGCTCATCCACATTTGGAGTTCGCCTTCCAAGCCCGCGAACAGCGGCCCCTCGTGGCGGGTGAGGATGGCTTTGCCGTACTCACGCCGTCCGGCCCGCTCCACCCGCCCTCCCAGGGCCTGGGCGAGGTACTGCATCCCGTAGCAGATGCCCAGCACCGGCAGACCCCGCTCGAGCAGCCCCTCGGCGGGCTTAGGTGAGCCTGGATCGAAGACCGAGTTGGGCCCACCCGAGAGAATTACCGCCTGTGGCCGCTCGGCCAGGATGCGCTCCAAGCTGGCCGTGCCGGGCAGGATTACCGAGTAAGCCCGCAACTCGCGCACCCGCCGGGCAATGAGCCGGGTGTACTGCGAGCCAAAATCGAGGATGACAACGCTCATGTGGGTGAGTGTACCCGTAAAAGACGGCGATGGGTATCACCATCGCGCTTACTGCAACCTAATCGTCACCCCACCGGGCGTGGGCACGTCCAGCAGAACCTCCTTGGGCTCACGGCCATCCACACGAATGCGCACACGGTAGGCTCCGGCCTTGTCAAAATGCACGGGGCCCGGAAGCTCGGCGATGGTGCGCCCCTTCTCCATGGCGGAGCCAGGAGGGGCCTCCAAGATCTCGATGCGGCCTGTGGCTTCGGGGGGATCGAAGCGGAATTCGACGACATAGCCGCTGACGACGGGTTGGGGGCGGGGCCACAGCCACACGGCCAGACCCACCGCCACCAGCAGCAGCAACCCCCCCAAGTAGCGCAGCAAGCTCCGACGGCGAGGCTGGGGCTCGATCACAGGGAAGGAGGGCTCGAGCGGCTCTTCAATGCGGATGCGGCGAGGTGCGACGGGCGCTTCTTCGCCCGGTGACCCCTCAGGAAGGCGCGCGGGCTGGGACTCAACCCGCAGTTGGGATTTGCTCTTGGGGACGGGAGTAGGCGGAGGTGGGGGTTCTTCGGTGGCCCGCACTGCAGGCGTGGGCTCGTCCTCGAGCGCGGCCTGAAGGGGGGCCGGGGGCTCAGCCTCCACCTCCGCGGCCTCTGCAGCCACTGCCTCGGCCACAGGTTCGCTCGTGAGTCGCCCACATACTTCTTCCAGGCTAAGTTTGCCTTGAGCAAAGGCCTCGAGCTCGGTGGAAAACAGCAGGTGCGACCAACCCTCCCCCGCCAACTGGCGCAGGGCCTCTACCACGCCTTGGGGGTCGGGTTTCATGGGCTGCGTCGGCAGGCCGGCGCCCTCGAGCCATATGCGCGGGCCCCGCACCCATAGCCGCTCGACGCTGATGTTGCCGTGGCTCAGCCCGGCCTCCTGCAAACGTCCCAGCGTCTCGAGCAACCCCCGCGCCCAGGCCAGAAGGCGCTTGGGGTCGGCGGTGCCTTGAAAACGGGTGGCTTCCACGGCGGCCGCGGGGATCTCGGCGATCCAGGCCGACTCGAGGCTCTCGAGCCAGGGCAGCATCCCGGCCACAGCCTCCGGTGGCTCGCCCTCGAGCGGGCGGTATACCACCACGCCGATGCCGGTGCGCGAATCGCGGCCCAGCCAGGCCTCGAGCACGCGGCCCTGGGTGTCGAGCAGCCCTCCTGGGATAACGGGTGCGTGTAGAACATAAGGTCCCAGGCTATCCATAAACCCGAGTATACCCAGCCCCGAGGCCCAGACGAAAAACGCGCCTCGACCTTGCCCTAGCCCGATCGCAAAACCTATAATCTCGTTGAACGAACGGCCACCCGCTTTTGGCGATGGGGGCAGACCGGCGGCCCTTGGGCCGCATGCTGGAAAGGAGCAACAGGATGGAGTTCAAGGTGACCCTATCGACCGAGGAGATCGTGCGCGGGCTCAAACACTACCGCCGCATTGCCAAGCAAGACGTGCTGCGGGCCCCCGAAACCCCTAACCCCGAAGTGTTCCGCCTTCACGCCGAAGCCCGCCGTGAGGTGTACGCTCGCCTGGCCGAGACCGCCGAAACCGATGGCCCCGAGGCCGTGGTTGCCAAGGCCCTCGAGCTCTACCAAAATCTCCCCTTCGTCACCGGCACCAGCGAGGACGCTTATCCCGAGGTCAAGGGGCAGGAAAACGCCCTGGAGAACTTCTTCCTCATGATCGGCCTCGACCCCAAGGTGCGCCGCGAGGCCCGCAAAGCCCGCAAGCCCATCGAGTGAGGGACAAGGCACAACACCAGAGCAAATTTTAGAGCAGGCCGAAAGCGAGGCAGTCTACAGCGCTTTTGGCCTTTTGCTGTGTAGGATGTTCGGAGCCATGAGTTTGGATCTGGAGCTACTGGCCGCACAGGCTCGCACTTGCACTGCCTGCCGTCTGGCCGCTTCACGGCTGAACGTAGTATTCGGCGAGGGAAACCCCGACGCCCAGCTCATGATCGTGGGCGAGGGGCCCGGCGAAGAAGAAGACAAGACCGGACGGCCCTTCGTGGGCAAGGCCGGCCAACTGTTGGACAAAATCCTCGAAGCCGCGGGCATTCCCCGCGAGGGCATCTACATCGGCAACATCGTCAAGTGCCGCCCGCCGGGCAACCGCGTTCCCCTGCCCGACGAGGCCAAGACCTGCACCGCGCTGTGGCTCAACAAGCAGCTCGAGCTCATCCGGCCCCAGATCATCGTGCCGCTGGGAGCCACAGCCTGCGAGTATTTTCTGGGCGAGAAGGTCTCGATTAGCAAGATTCGCGGGCAGTGGCTGGACTGGCAGGGCATCAAGCTGTTCCCCATGTTCCACCCGGCCTACTTGCTGCGCAATCCAGCCCGCACTCCGGGCAGCCCCAAACACCTCACCTGGCTGGACATCCAGGAGGTCAAGAAAGCCCTCGACAGCCTGGGCGAAAAACCCAAGCGCTCGCTCAAGACCGTGAGCCAGGAGTCGCTCTTCTGAACCCCCTGCCCACCAGCGGCCTGATCCACCTGGGTGTGCTCTACATAGTGTGGGGTAGCACCTACCTGAGCTTTCGGCTAGGTGTGGGGCCAGGGGGTGGCTTTGAGCCCTTCATGATGGGAGCGCTGCGCTTTTTGCCCTCGGCAGCGGTGCTGATGGGCTACGCTCTGCTCACCCGGCAACGTTTGAGGCTCGAGCGGCGCGAGTTGCTGGTGATGGCACTTTCGGGCGTGGTGCTGTGGGTGGGCGGCAACGGCCTGATCCTCATCGCCAGCCAGTACTCCAGCTCGGGCTACGCGGCCTTGATGGTAGCGACCACGCCCATCTGGGCCGCGACCTTCGAGGCCATCCTCAACCGCAAAGCCCCCTCGCCCAAGCTGGTCGCCGGGCTGCTGTTGGGTCTGGTAGGGGTGGTGGTGCTCTCTGTGCCCAAACTGGCCCACAGCTCACAAGCGACCTTGCTGGCGGTAGGGCTCTTACTGCTCTCCCCCATGCTGTGGTCGGCGGGCACGCTCTTCTACCAGCGCAACCAGAGCCGCCTCGAGCCCGTGGTGGTCTCGGCCTACCAGCAGCTCTTCGGCGGCCTGGCCTTCCTGCTGCTCTCCCCCCTGCTGGGCGAGCGCTGGACTATGCCCACCCTCCAGGGCTGGCTGGCGCTGGCCTACCTGATCGTCTTCGGCTCGCTGCTGGCCTACACCTCCTTCATCCTGGCCGTGAAGCTCCTGCCGGTGAGCCTGGTGACGACCTATGCCTACGTCAACCCGGTGGTGGCGCTGTTTTTAGGCTGGCTGGTGCTGGACGAAACCATCGGCCTATGGACCATCGCCGGAGCCACGCTGGTGCTGATCGCGGTGGGGGTGGTGTTCCAAGCGAGGAAGCGGTGAAATTGGGCCACCTTCGGCCCTTTCAGTTCGTCCACGAGGCATGATACCGGATTCAAAAAGATAATCACCCAAACCAAAGACCTTCAGAGGCTATCTTTTTGAATCCTAGAGCACTCCCTTCGGTCGGGTCAGTTCGTTCCCGAATGGGAACGAACTGACCGAATCTGGTATGAGAACCGCGCTCAGTGCTTGAAGTGCCTCGAGCCCGTGAACACCATCGCCACGCCCAGCTCGTCGGCGGCGGCGATCACCTCGGGGTCGCGCTTGGCCCCGCCGGGCTGGACGATAGCCCTGACGCCGGCGGCGGCAGCGGCACGCACCACGTCGTCGAAGGGGAAGAAGGCTTCGGAAGCGAGCACCGCACCCTTAGCCCGCTCCCCGGCGTTGAGGATGGCGCGCTCGGCGGCCCAGATACGGCTCACCGCGCCGGTACCCACCCCCACCGTCACGCCGTCCCTGGCGAGCACCACGTTGTTGGAGCGGGCGTGCTTGCCCACCTTCCAGGCGAACTCGAGGTCGCGCCACTCCTGTGCAGTAGGCTCGCGCACCGTCACCACGCGGGGCTCGAGGCCACCCCAGGCCTGAAGGTCGCGGTCTTGCACCAGAAAGCCGCCCAGGATGGGGCGGAACTCCAGCGGGCCGAAGCGGCTCGGCCCGGCTACCAGCACCCTCAGGTCGGGCTTCTTGGTTCTGAACCACTCCAGGGCCTCCGGGCTCACCTCGGGGGCGATGAGAACCTCGAGGAAAGTCCCCTTCGTGGCCTGGGCGGTCTCGAGGTCCACGGGTCGGTTGAGCGCTACCACCCCGCCGAAGACCGAGAGGGTATCGGCGTCGCGGGCGCGCTCCCAGGCCGTCTTGGCATCGGCGGCCACCGCGACCCCACAGGGGTTGGCGTGCTTGATGCATACGCACGCGGGTTCGTCGAACTCGCTCACCAGCGCCCAGGCCGCGTCGGCGTCGGCGTAGTTGTTGAAACCCATCGGCTTTCCAGCCAGCACCTCGGCGTCGAGCACCGGACCGGTTTCGCCCTGAAGCCGGTACAGGGCTGCAGCCTGGTGGGGATTCTCGCCGTAGCGTAGCTCGCCGACACGCTCGAGCGCGAGCGTGAGGCTCGGCCTGAACTTCTCCTGGCCCAGGAATTCGGCGATGGCCGCGTCGTAAGCGGCAGTGTGGGCAAAGGCCTTGTAGGCGAGTTCCTGGCGCAGGGCGCTGCTCACCCCGTTGCGCAGGGCCTCGAGCACGCGCGGGTAGTCGGCGGGATCGCACACCGGCAGCACGGCGGCGTGGTTCTTGGCTGCCGCCCGCAGCATGGCCGGGCCGCCGATGTCGATGTTCTCAATGCATTCCTCGAAGCTGGCCCCTCGGCGCACGGTCTGGCGGAAGGGGTAGAGGTTGACGCACAGCAGGTCGATGCGGGTGATGCCGTGCCGCTCGAGCTGGGCCTGGTGGGCCTCGCTGCGGGTGGCCAGAAGCCCGGCGTGGATGTTTGGGTGCAGCGTCTTGACCCGCCCGTCCAGGATTTCAGGAAAGCCGGTCACGTCAGAGACGTGGACGACCTCCAGCCCCGCCTCCTGAAGGATCTTATGCGTTCCACCCGTGGAAAGCAGCTCGAAGCCCATAGCCGCCAGCTCACGGGCAAACTCCACCAGGCCCGCCTTGTTGGAAACCGAAAGCAGCGCACGCATACAGGGGGCATCATATAGGTCGATCGTCGGTAATCGATAGCCAGGCGTTCAGCGTCCTGCACCCACACCTGTGTAACAACTCTGTAACAGCCCCCCGGTAGACTCGGCCTCAATCGAACTCGAGGGGTTTTGTGATGCCTTATCTACGGGGCCTTGGAGTCTACTTGCCTGTACCGCGCATGACCAGCGGCGAAATCGCCGCGGCGAGCGGTTTGCCGGAGTGGGTGGTGCGGGAGAAGCTGGGCATCCACCAAAAGCCGGTGCCGGGGCCGAACGACCACCCCGCCCGCATGGCCGGGTGGGCTGCGGCCCAAGCGCTGGAGGAAGCGGGGCTCGAGGCCAGCGCCATCGACGTGGTCATCAGCATCACCGATGAGCACAAGGATTATCCGGTCTGGACCAGTGCCCCCCTCATCGCGCAGATGGTCGGGGCCGAGCGGGCTTGGGCCTTCGACGTCAACCAGAAATGCGCTACTTTCATCACCGCTGTGGCAATCGCCGACGGGCTGTTCGCCGCTCGAGCCGAGGTACGGCACGTGCTGATCGCAGGTGGCTACCGCAACGGCGACCTGATCGACTACACCGACCCTGACGTGCGCTTCATGTACGACCTGGCCGCCGGGGGCGGAGCCGCCGTGCTGAGCCGGGAGGGGCCGGGCCTACGGCTGCGTTCCACCCGGCTCAAGACCGATGCCGTGCTGGCCCAGGCGGTGCGGGTTCCGGTGGGCGGGACCGCCGAGCCACTGAGCTCTGAAAACGTCGGGCAGTACAGGCTACGGGTGGCCGAGCCCGAGCTGATGAAATCGCGCCTGGAGGCCGTTTCCATGTCTGGCTTTCTCGAGGTCATCGGCGGAGCCTTGCAAGACGCAGGCTACACCCCTGCCGACCTCGACTACCTGGCGCTGCTGCACATGAAGCCCTCGGCCCACCGAGGGGTGCTCGAGGGGCTGGGTCTGAGCGAGGCGCAGAGCATCTACCTCTGCGACTACGGTCACCTGGGCCAGCTCGATCCCATCCTCTCGCTCAAGCTGGCCCGCGAGGTCGGGAAGATCGGACCCGGCAGCCTTATCGCGCTGGCGGCGGCGGGCGTGGGCTACCACTGGGGGGCGGCGGTGCTGCGCTGGGAGGAGGGCTGATGGAACTCAACGCCAACTGGCTGGGGCGCCTGGCGGCCTACCACCCCGAGCGCCCGGCGGTCTACTGGCGGGGAAGCTGGATCGGCTACGGTGAGTTGTACGCTCGGGTCCGGCGGGCGGCGGGGTCGCTGGCCGGGCTGGGTGTGGGCCAGGGGGACCGGGTAGCGGTGCTCGGCCCCAACCACCTGGGCTACCTCGAGCTCTACTTCGCCGCTGCCTTACTGGGCTTCGTGCCCGCCTTCCTCAACCACCGGCTGAGCCTGAGCGAGTTGCAGGGGCTGATGGAGTACGTCCAGCCCAGGGCGCTGTTCTTCGGAGCGGGGCAGGAAGAAGCAGCCCGGCGGCTAGACCCCGCAGCGAGGTCGCTCGAGGAGTTGCAGACCCTACCCACCGCCGGGTTCACCCCCTTCACCGCGGGGCTGGAGGACACCGCGCTCATCCTGTTCACCGGCGGCACCACCGGGCTGCCCAAGGGGGCCATGCTGCCCTATCGCCAGCTGCTGGTCAACGCCGCCCAGACCGCCATGACCTGGGGCCTCTCCCCACAGGACCGCTACATCGTCGCCACGCCGATGTTCCACGCCGCCCTCAACGCGCTGTGCACGCCCCTTCTGTACCTGGGGGGCAGCGTGATGATCCAGGAGAAGTTCGACCCTGCCGAGTACCTGGCCTGGGTAAGAATGCACGGCGTAAGCCTTTTGTTCTTGGTGCCCACCATGTACCAAATGCTCGCCGCTCACCCCGACTTCGCCCGCAGCGACTTCTCCGGCGTGCGCTGGGCCATCTCGGGCGGAGCGCCCTGCCCGGCCCCCGTGCGGGAGGCCTACGCCGCCAAGGGCATTCGCTTCCGGCAGGGCTACGGCCTGACCGAGTGCGGGGTCAACTGCTTCACCCTCGAGCCCGACGAGGCCGAGCGCTTTCCCGAGTCGGTGGGTCGGCCCATGCCCCACCTGTGGGCGCGGCTGGTAGATGCCGAGGGCCAGGAGGTGCAGGGGGCTGGAACTGGGGAGCTGTGGCTGAGCGGACCCACCGTGATGAGCGGCTATTTCGCGCGCCCGGAGGACAGCGCGAAGGTTCTGCTCGAGCAGCAGGGGCGAACCTGGCTGCGCACCGGCGACCTAGCCCAGCGCGACGAGGCCGGACGTTACTTCATCGTCGGGCGCAGCAAGGAGATGTTCATCTCGGGTGGGGAGAACGTCTATCCCATCGAGATCGAGCGGGCCCTCTACGACCATCCCCTGGTGCAGGAGTGTGCCGTGATCGGCGTCCCCGATGCCCAGTGGGGCGAGGTCGGGCTGGCCTGCGTGGTGCTCAAGGGTGGCAAGACCCTGACGGAAGACGAGCTGCGCAGCTTTCTCAGGAGCCGCCTGGCCGCCTACAAGGTGCCCAAGCGCTTTGTCTTCCTCGACGAGCTTCCCAAGAGTGCCCCCGGCAAAATTCTCAAGGGCCAACTGGCCGAGCGCTACGGGAGGAGCCATGCCTAAAATCGCCGTGAACGGCACGGAATTGTACTACCAGCTCGAGGGCAGCGGCCCCGTCCTGGTGCTCGCCAACGGCATCTTCCAGCGGGTCGAGGCCTGGGAGCCCCTGATGCCGCACCTACAAGGTTTGACGGTCCTGCGCTACGACATGCGCGGCCAGGGGCGCAGCGCCGTACCAGAAGGGGCTTATACGCCTGAACTCCACGCCCAAGACCTTCGGGCCCTGCTCGAGGCCCTCGGCATGGAGCGCTACCACCTGCTGGGGCTCTCCAACGGCGGCGTGGTCGCCCAGGTCTTCGCATCCCATCGGCCCAGAGGACTGCAAAGCCTGATCCTGTTGTGCACCACGCCCCGGCTGGACCCCCTGATCCGGGCCAAGGTCGAAAGCTGGCGGCTGGCGCTGGAGTGGGACGGCTCCATGGGACGGCTGCGGGTGGCGCTGCCGTGGATCTGGGGCCGAGCCTATCTCGAGGCCCACCCCGAAGTGGACAGCCCTCCCTCGCTCGAGCAAATGCTCCTCGCCGCGCCTAGCGAAGAGGCCCAGCGCAACCTGATCGCTGGCTTCCTCACCCTGGGCGACCTGCGGCCCCGGCTGGCGAGCATCGCCGTCCCAACCCTGGTGATCTCGGGCGAGGAGGACCTGCTCTTCCCACCGCGCTACGGCCAGGAGATCGCCCAGGCCATCCCCGGCGCGCGGCACCACACCCTGAGCGCCGTAGGGCACGTGGCGGCGCTCGAGGACACCCCCGGCCTGGCTCGGCTGCTGCACGAATTCCTGGAGGTGAAAGCGTGAAGTTCAAGGTAGGCGACGCTGCGAGCTACTCGCAGACCATCACCGAGGCCAGCATCGCCCTGTTCGTCGGCGCGGTGGGCGACACCAACCCGCTGCACACCGACGCCGAGTACGCCCGAAAAAGCCGCTTCGGTGGGCGTATTGCCCAGGGCATCTTGGTAGCCGGGCTGATCTCGAGCTGCATCGGCACCAAGTTGCCCGGCGTGGGCGCGGTCTACTTGGGCCAGAGCCTGAAGTTTCTGCGCCCTACCTACATCGGCGACACCATCACCGCAACCGTCACGGTCACGGCCATTCGCGAAGACAAACCCATCCTCACCCTGCAAACCCTCTGCACCAACCAGCGTGGTGAGCGGGTGATCGAAGGCGAGGCCACGGTGCTCTACGAGGAGCCCACGTGAAGCACAGCAGCGCAGACCAACAGCGCAGGCGCTGAAGTTCGAGGAGGCAAAACATGAGGAAACTGTGGGTTTTGGCAAGCACAGCCGCTGCGGTCATGGGCCTGGGTCTGGCTCAGACCAGCGTGAAGGTAGGCGTCATCCTGCCGCTTTCGACCGTGGGTGGCAAGGCTGCCCTCAACGGCATCCAGCTCGCCGCCGATGAGGCCGCTGCGGCAGGCAAGGTCAGGCTCGAGCTCGTGACCGTGGACGACGGCAACGCCGCCGATAAGGCAGTCCCCGCCCTGACCAAGCTGCTGACCGTGGACAAGGTGGACATCGTCATCGGCGGGCTGGGCTCGGGCCCCACCCTGGCGATGGCGGGCCCGGTCAAGCAGTACAAGCCGCTGTTTTTGGCCATCGGTGCCGCCAGCTCGCTCGTAGAAAACGCCTTCACCGGCTACGACGACTTCTTCCACTTCCACCCCTGGGACTACCACAACGTCGCCGCGGCCATGGACTTCTTCAAGTACCTCTACGGCCAGGGAGCCCGCAAGATCGCCATCCTCTACGAAGACGGCCCCTTCGGCTCGGCGGGGATGCCCACCTACCGCAAGCTCTTGCAGGACGCGGGCTATGAAGTGCAGGCCGAGCCCTTCAAAACCAATAGCGGCAACTTCACCGCCATCCTGACGCGCTTCAAGTCCTTCCAGCCCGACATCCTCTACTGGATCGGCTACGACTGGGACGCCCTTCCCATCGCCACCCAGGCCCGTCAGGTAGGCCTCAAGCCCAAACTGATCTACGGCGCCCCCCCAGCCTGGCCCATCGGCTTCGATAAGAACCCCAACAGCAACGACGTGGTGGGCATGAGCGCCTGGCTGCCTTCGGTCTCCAACCAGGAGTCGCGCAACTTCGTCGCGGCCTACAAGAAGAAATACGGCGAAGTGACCGAGGAGTACATGGCTCCCATGGGCTACACCATCGTCAAGGCCCTCACCGCAGCCATCACCGCGGCGGGCAGCGCCGAAAAGGACAAGGTGGCCGAGGCCCTGGCCAAAGTCAAGCTCAACACCCCCTTCGGCCCGCTGGCCTTCAAGCCCTCCGACACTGGAAAGACCAAATACCAAGGCTTCGACGCGAGCATCTGGTTCCAGTTCCAGTACCTGGGCGGCACGCGTCGTCAGGTCTACCCCGTTCAGGGGGCCGCCCGTCCCATCCGCTACCCTGGTAGCTATTGATCCGCGTTGGGGCGATTGGTGAAGCGCCTCAGCCTCTACCCCCTATAGCCCTGTGGAAACCTTCCTGCAAACCCTCATCAACGGACTGCTGGCGGCTGGGGTATACGCCCTGGTCGCCAGCGGGCTGGCCCTGGCAGTGGGCGTCGTCGGCATCGTCAACTTCGCCCACGGCGAGTTCCTGATGCTTGGCGCCTTCGTCTCCTACTTCCTGTTCAGCGCACGGGGCCTCGACCCCCTGATCGCGCTGGGGGTGGCAGCCATCGCAGTCTTTGCGGTCGGAGCCGTCAGCTACTACGGGCTCATCCGGCCTGTGCTGGCCGCGCCTGAACTCAACCAGATGCTCCTGACCTTCGGCCTGTCCATTGCCTTGCAAAACCTGGCGCTGCTGCTCTTCGGGGCCGACACCCGCGTGGTCAGCCCACCCTACCAGGGCAGCACCATCAGCCTGCTCAGCCTCTCCTTCGGAGTGGTGCCCTTCGCCTCCTTCGTGCTCTCGGTAGTGCTGCTCGGTGGGCTGTATTGGTTCTTGGGTCGTACCCGGCTGGGTTTTGCGGTGCGGGCGGTGGCACAGAACCGGCTCGCTCCAGGGTTGTTGGGGATCGAGACCCAGCGGATCTACCTCATCGCTTTCGGGCTCTCGGCGGCGCTGGCCGGGATCGCCGGGGTCATGCTCTCGGTGATGCTCTATGCCTCGCCCACCATCGGCTTCGCCTACACCCTCAAAGCCTTCGCCATCATCGTGATGGCGGGATTGGGCAACCTGCGGGGAGTGATCCCAGCCGCCATCGTGCTGGCCATGGCCGAGGCCTTCGTGAGCACCTACGTGCCGGGTGGGGGCGGCTGGGTGGAGGCGGTGTTCTTCCTGGTGATCTTCATCAGCCTGACCTACCGAAGCTGGAGGTTTCGATGATCCTCGCGGGCATCTTGTTGCTCTTGGCCCTGATCCTGCCCGCGTTGCCCCTGGGAAGCTGGCAAGCCTTTGCGCTGGACACTGCTCAGTTCGCTTTTCTGCTCAGCGGGTTGGCGCTGTCGTGGGACCTGCTGGCCCGCACCGGACAGCTCTCGCTGGCGCACGGGGCCTTCTTCGGGCTGGGGGCCTACACCGCCGCGCTCAGCGCCCCAACCCTCGGCACACTGCCCGCGTTGCTCGCGGGGGCTGGCGTCGCTGCCGCGGGGAGCTTCCTGCTGGGTCTGGCAACGCTGCGGCTGCAGGGGATGTACTTCGCCATTGCTACCTTAGCCTTCAGCGAGGTGATGCGCACCTTCGTGCTCAAGGCAGGCTTCACCGGTGGCTCCATCGGCATGATCGTGGCCCCACCCTTCGACGGGCGCTTCCCCCTGGGGGGGTACTACCTGGCGGTAGGGGTGCTGGGCCTGTGCGTACTGGCGAGCTATCTCGTCAGCCGCAGCCGCTTCAGCTACGCCATGGCCGCCATCCGGCAGGGGGAGCCGGTGGCTCGTGTGCTGGGAGTTCCGGTGGTTCGGGTAAAGCTGCTGGCTTTCCTGCTCTCGAGCGCCCTCGCCGGCCTGGCCGGGGGTGTGTACGGCATGAAGACGCTCTTCCTCTCGCCTTACGACGCCTTCAGCCTGGGCCGGGCGGTTGAAGCGCTGGTGATCCCCATCTTCGGCGGGCTCTACACCACAGCGGGGCCGCTGGTGGGAGGTCTGCTGCTGGTGGGCCTGGAGACCTGGCTACGGCTGCGCATCGGGGAGGGATACCTGGTGGTCTACGGGGTGCTGCTGATCCTGGCCATCCTCTTCCTGCCGCGTGGCCTCGTGGGGTGGCTCTCCCGGCGTAAAGGGGGGCCGCATGCTTAAGCTCAATCGCCTGACCAAGCGCTTCGGCGGCCTGGTGGCCGTCAGTGAGGTGAGCTTCGAGGTGCGGCAGGGCGAGATCTTCGCTGTGATCGGGCCTAACGGTGCGGGCAAGAGCACGCTGCTCAACCTGATCTCCGGGCTGCTGCGGCCCGACGGGGGGAGCCTCGAGCTACAAGGCCGAGACCTGACCCAGGCCCCTCCCGAGGCGCGGGCCTGGCACGGCTTGGGGCGGGCCTTCCAGATCGTACAGCCCTTCCCCGAGATGAGCGTGCAGGAGAACCTACTGGTGGGAGCGCTTTTCGGCAAACCCAAAACCCCCATGAGCAAAGCAAAAAAGGTCGTGCAGGAGGTGCTCGAGCTCACCGGGCTAGCTCCCAAGGCCCAGACACCCGCTCACGAGCTGACGCTGCTGGAGGACAAGCGGCTGGAGCTGGCCCGCGCCCTATGCACCCAGCCCAGGCTACTGCTGCTGGACGAGGTGATGGCCGGCCTACGGCCCGCCGAGGCTATGGAGGCCGTCGAACTGGTCAAGAAGGTTCGCGCTAGCGGGGTGACGGTGCTCTTCATCGAGCACCTGATGCCGGTGGTGCGGGCCCTGGCCGACCGGGTGGTGGTCATGGACTACGGACAGGTCATCGCTCAGGGCACCTACGATGAGGTGGCCGCCGATCCCAGGGTGCGCGAGGCCTATTTGGGGAGGAGCGCGTGAAGGCTGAACGTCGGAGGTCGCCATGAAGCTCACCGTCAGTAACCTCACCGCCGGTTATGCCAAGGCCCAGGTGCTCTTCGGGATGAACCTCGAGCTTGGTCAGGGGGAGCTGGTGGCCGTGCTGGGGGCCAACGGGGCGGGCAAGACCACCACACTGCGAGCCATCTCCGGGCTGATCCGACCCTGGGGCGGGGAAATCCGGCTGGATGGGCAAAGCCTGATGGGGCTCTCCGCCGCCCGCCGGGCCGGGATGGGGCTGGGGCACGTACCCGAGGGTCGGCAGCTCTTCCCCTTGATGAGCGTGGAAGAGAACTTGCTGCTGGGCGCGGCTTTTTTGGCCTGGGACAAGCGGCGGGAGAGCCTCGAGCTCACCTACACCCTCTTCCCCCGCCTCGCCGAACGCCGCGGCCAGCTCGCGGGCACCCTCTCCGGCGGAGAACAGCAGATGCTGGCAATTGGCCGGGCCCTGATGGGCCAGCCCCGCATCCTGATGGTGGACGAACCCAGCCTGGGCCTCTCCCCCAAGCTGGCCGAGGAAGTGCTCGCGACCCTGGCCCGCATCAAGGCCGAGGGCATGGGGGTGCTGCTGGTCGAGCAAAACGTGGCGTTGTCGCTCGAGGTCGCCGATAGGGCCTACGTGGTCGAGCACGGCAAGGTGGTGCTAGCGGGCCCGGCACAGGAGCTGGCCCAGGACGAGCGGGTACAGAAGGCCTACTTGGCGCTCTAATACCGGATTCAAAAGCTACTCTTCAAAACCAAAACCCAGACGAACTAACCGAATCTGGTATAAGACTTGGTTCGTAGCTTGTGGCTTTCGAAGCTTGAAGCATGACGTACGGTGTACGACCGCTTTAGGATACCGCCATGCAACTCTCCGGCAAAACCGCACTCATCACCGGCGCGGGTAGCGGCATCGGTCGCGCCATCGCCATCGCCTTCGCCCGTGAGGGGGCGAAAGTTGTACTCAACGACATCTCCCCCGCGGCAGAGCATCTCGCCCACGACCTGGGAGGGGTCTTCCTCAAGGCCGACCTCTCCGACCCCGAAGCCGTGGTAGGACTGGCCCGGCGGGCACTCGAACGCGACTCCATAGACATCCTGGTCAACAACGCCGGGCTCCAGCGCATCCACCCGGTAGACGAATTCCCCGAGGAGACCTGGAGCATGATGATCCAGGTGCTGCTCACGGCTCCCTTCCAGCTCATCAAGTACACCCTGCCGGGCATGAAGCAAAAACGCTGGGGGCGGATCATCAACATCTCGAGCCTGCACGGGCTGGTGGCGAGCCCCTACAAGGCCGCCTACATCTCGGCCAAGCACGGCTTGCTGGGCCTGACCAAGACGGTCGCGCTCGAGGTAGCCGAATATGGCATCACCTGTAACGCCATCTGCCCCGCCTACGTGCGCACCGGCATCGTCGAGAGCCAAATCGCCGACCAGAGCCGCACGCTGGGCATTCCTGAGTCCGAGGTCATCGAGAAGGTCATGCTGGCCCCCGCTGCCATCAAGCGACTGATCGAGCCCGAGGAGGTCGCGGAGTTCGCCCTGTTCCTCGCCTCCGACAAGGCAAGCGCCATCACCGGCTCAGCCCAGCTCATGGACCTGGGCTGGACCGCGCGCTGATCCAGCTCCGGGGCACTCTCGCACACACACGATGCTGGGGGAGGGTAAAACCCCTCCCCCAGGGCTTTTTCTACCCACTGGACGCCTTGGGCTGTGAGCAAGGGTTTGCAACGAAGTCTACAATTCTAGGGACATTTGTCCTATACTGTGGACAAACTTCTTCAAGCGTTTCCAGTCATTCCGTCCGGCGCATCCGGCATGTCCACCTAAGTTAGGAAGGTGCAGGTCCAAGGAGGTAGCGGATGAGGCTGCAAGAAGAGCTGGAGATCTTCGTTCGGGCTCCGATTCAAGTGGTCTGGGACACGCTCAACGACTTCGAGAGCTGGCCCCGCTGGTCTACCTACATCAAGGAGGTGCGCAAGGAGCCGAGGGGGTATCGCTTTGTGGCTCGCGGGATGCCACCGGTCGATCTGGTCTGGGTGGCCCAAGGGGTCAAGCGCGAAGAGCCTTATTACCTCGAGTTCGCCAGCGTCCCCGGAGCCCAGCACGGCCTCAACGTCAGCGGTTGGGTCAAGCTGGAGGAAACTCCCAAGGGCACCCAGCTAGACCTACACTTCGACGGCATGGTCGATTTCTCCTCTCCCCTGCTCGAGCGGGTGGCCGATGTCTACGCCACGCTCTTCGGCGAGCCCCATAAGCTGCTCAAGGTCACCCTCGAGGAGTTCAAGCGCGAGGCCGAGCGCAAAGCCCAACTGGCTGCAGCCTAAGCCCATCTAGCGGTATAGCTCCCGCTCGGCGGGGGCTATATTGTTTGCCTTCCAATAAGCGCGCTCCTCGCCCATGTGAGCAGATATGGCGTAAGATAGGGCTATGGACCGCAGAATTCGGGTTCTAGTAGCCAAACCAGGCCTGGACGGACACGACAGGGGTGCCAAGGTAGTCGCTCGAGCGCTGAGGGATTCGGGGATGGAAGTAATCTACACCGGCTTGCGACAAACCCCGGAGATGATCGTCTCTGCTGCTTTGCAGGAGGACGTAGACGCCATCGGTCTATCCGTTCTCTCGGGGGCTCACATGCACTACTTCCGGGAAGTCAAGCGGCTCCTGAGTGAACAGCAAGCCGACGACATCCTGCTCTTCGGCGGAGGGATCATCCCCGACGAAGACGTTCCCAAGCTCAAAGATCTCGGCGTCGCGGCGGTGTTTGGACCCGGCACCAGCACCCAGGACATCGTCGCATTCTTGCAGCAGTCGGCCCCCAAGCGCTGGGCGGCCCAAGGAGGGTAAGTGGCCTCAAACGCTGTAATCGACCAGGTTTTGGCGCTCTCGCAAGAGGGCAAGACCCCCACCGAAATCGCTCGACAGACGGGGATGCCTTTTCGCCAGGTGCGCAGTTTGCTGAGCAAAGCCGGGCAAATCGCCTCCTCCGAGGCGCCCGACGCCTCCACTCAGTCCAAGCGCGCATCCGAGGAGCTATCCGAGGAGTTGCTGGCGGAGATCGAAAAGCGCTACCAGCAAGGCGAAACCGCCATCAACATCGCGACCTCGCTGGAGCTCAACTATCAGAGGGTGTTGCGCACCCTACGGGAGAAGGGCCTTCTGCGCCAGGAGCGACGGAGGCGAGGCAACAAGGGGAGCGGGCAACCCACGGCTGCCGAGCCATCCCAGCCGCTCACCGCGGAGGTGCTGCAACTCGCCCAGCAGGGCATGAGCCCGGTACAGATCGCCCGTTCGACGGGGCTGAAGGTTCGCCAGATTAACAGCATCCTCCAGCGCAGCACCCACCCACCGGTGGCCCCAGCTCCTCCCCGGCCTCAACGCGTCTCCAGGCACGATGCTACCTCGTGGCTCAGGGTGCCGGAGGCCCAGGAGTTGCCGGAGCAGGTACAGACCCTCTTTGGCAAATTCATCGAGAAAACCGGCTTCCTCCCCAATGTCATACGCAATTTCGCCCTGCTGCCGGAGCACCTGCTGCGCTGGTTCGGCTACTACGACTACCTCATGCGCTCAGAGGGTCACCTCTCCCGGCGCGAACGCGAGATGATCGCGGTGGTGGTCTCGAGCCTCAACCGGTGTGAGTACTGCTTAGCCTCGCACTCGGCCTACCTGCGCGACCTCAGCGGCGACCCCGTTCTCCCCGACGTGCTCATCGCCAACTACCGACGCGCGGAGATCTCCCCGCGTGAGCGGGCTCTCCTGGACTTCGCCTTCAAGCTAACCACCGATTCCCCGCACATGGAAGAAGACGACCTCGAGCCGCTGCGAAACGTGGGGCTCAGCGATGAAGCCATCTTCGAGGCTGCCCAGGTCGCGGCCATGTTCAACTTCACCAACCGTCTGGCCAACGCCTTGGGCTGGAAACCCAACGCCGAATACTACGCCATGCACCGCGCTTACGAATAAACCGACATGGAGGGAGTGGGACGCTTCTTAAAGTGGACGGCTGCCGCCGTCGCCGCCGGGCTGGTGCTACAGGGCCTCAAGCTCTACCTCGAGCGCCAGGGCCAGGCGGTGGACCTCGAGCTGGGCGTGCTGGGCTTCGTGGCGGTTTATGCCCTGGCCCTGATCAGCTTGCTCAGCACCAAGCCCAAGTAGAATAACCCTCATCTTAGGGGCAGGCAGCCGTGTCTGCCCTGTTTTTCTCGGCCTGGCAAGATCTATGGAAGGTTTGCTGATCAACGCGGTCCTGCGCGAGCTCGCCGGGCGCTTGCCGGCGCGAAGCCTAGGCTGGGCTTTCCCAGACGAGGGCACGGCGGCCTTGCTGGTCGAGGGGCTGGGCAACCTGGTGCTGCGCTACCGACCGCCTCACCCCCTGCTCACCCTCGAGCCCGGCAGCCTCGAGGGTGAGGCCAAAACCGCCTTCCAGCGCTCGCTGGCGGCCAGGGCCAAAGGACGTCTGCTCAAAGCAGAGCAGCTCAAGCTCGACCGGGTGGTCTTCTTCGAGCTCGAGGGCGAGAGCGGCTTCGTGGACACCCCGCCCACCCGTCTGATCTTCGAGCTCACCGGGCGCAACGCCAACCTGCTGCTCACCACCCCCGAGGGCCGCATCCTCACCCTCGACCGCGAGGTGACCCAGCAGGTCAACCGCTTCCGCGAGCTGCGGCCCGGTCTCACCTACACCCCTCCCCCGCCCTACCACAAGCTCGACCCGCGCACCGCGGGGCCTGGCGACCTCGAGCGGCTGCTCGGCCTGAGCCTGAGCCAGGCAGCCTCCAAGCACCTCGACGGCCTGGGCAAGGAGCTGACCCTGGAACTGGCCCGCCGCGCGGGCCTCCCCCCGCAGACCGTGCTCTCCCCGGAGCACCTCGCGCCCCTCCACCGCGCCCTCAAGAGCCTGGTCGAGCGCCCAAGCGGTACCCCAGAGCACCCTTCCCTCGCCACCGAGCTCCGGGCCGAGTGGGAGCGGCAGGAGGCCGAGGCCCTGCGCCGCCCGCTGCGCGAGGCCCTGCGCAAGCGCATCCACACCCTCGAGGCCCGCCTGGCCGACTACCATAGGGCCCTCGCCCGGCTCGACGAGGTGCCCGCGCTGCGCGAGAAGGGCAACGTGCTGCTGGCCTACTTGCACCGCGTCCCCGGCGGGGCCGCCTCGGTGACGCTGGAGGACTTCACGGGTAAGCCCCTCGAGATCGCCCTCGACCCCACCCTCACCCCGGCCCAGAACGCCGAGCGCTACTACGGCCGTGCCCGCCGCCTGGAGGCGCTGGCCGAGCGGGCCATGGAGCTACAGCCGCGCACCCAAGCTCAGCTCGAGGCCCTGCGTCAGGAAATCGCCGGCCTGGAGAAAGCCACCCTTCCCGAACTGCTCAAGCGGCTACAGCGCAAGGAGGAGTCCGAGGAAGGACGCGTCGGCCTGCGGCTGCGCTCACCGGGCGGCTTCGCGGTGTGGGTGGGCCGCAATGCCAAGGAGAACGACTTCCTCACCCGCAGCGCCCACTCTATGGATCTGTGGTTCCACGCCCAGGGCATCCCCGGCTCGCACGTCATCCTGCGCACCCAGGGCCAGCCCGCCCCCCTCCCCGACCTGCTCTTCGCCGCCCAGCTCGCCGCCTACCACTCCAAGGCCCGCGGCGAGCGCAACGTCGCGGTGGACTACACGGCCAAGAAGAACGTCTGGCGTCCACGCAAGGCCGCACCGGGACAGGTGCTCTACACGGGGGCCAAGACCCTCTTCGTGGACGCCGAGGACCCTTCGGCGCCGTCTGAAGGCGTAGACTGAGAACGGTTTTCACCATGATCGCACGGCTTCGCACCTACCTCGAGCTCGTCCGCTTCGAGCACACCCTCTTCGCCCTACCCTTCGCCTACGGCGGCATGCTGCTGGCCGGGCGCGGCTGGCCGGGCCTGGAGACCTTCTTCTGGATCACCCTGGCCATGGTGGGCGCCCGCACCGCCGCCATGGCCCTCAACCGGCTCATCGACCGGGCCATCGATGCGCGCAATCCCCGCACCGCTCAGCGGCACCTGCCCCGGGGTGCGCTCAGCCCGGCCGAGGTGCTGGCGCTCTCGCTCATCAGCCTGCTGCTGCTGGGCGTGGCGGCGCTCAAGCTCAACGCCCTCACGGCCTCGCTGCTGCCGGTGGCGGTGTTCTTCCTGGTGGGCTACAGCTACACCAAGCGCTTCACCTGGCTGTGCCACTACTGGCTGGGCCTCACCATCGGCGCGGCGGCGGTGGGCGGCTGGATCGCGGTAACCGGGGCCTTCGAGCCGGCCACCTTCGCCCTTTGGGCTGCGGTGGGCCTATGGATCGCGGGCTTCGACATCCTTTACGCCACCCAGGACTTCCATTTCGATCGGCAGAACCGCATCCACAGCGTCCCGGCTCGTTTTGGCCTCGCCACGGCACTGCAAATTGCCCGCGCGACCCATTTCCTGGCCTGGCTGGGGTTCGGGCTCACCGGCCTGCTGTATGGGGCGGGGGTAGTCTATTTTCTGGGTGTGCTGTGCGTGGGAGTGGTGCTGTGGTACGAGCACCGCCTGGTCAGCCCCTCCGACCTCTCCAAGATCGACGCTGCCTTCTTTCAGGCCAACGTGGTGGTGAGCTTAGGCATGTTCGCGTTCATCGCCCTGGAAACCCTTCTATAGCTGCAAGCGAAGCCCCAGGCCACCTTGCCTGGCGCAGCTGCCCTCCATTTGCTTTTCCCTCATCTGGGCCCCGCGGGAAGCGTTGATCCGCGCGCCGATGGGGAAACTTGGTAAGCGCCAAGCCAAGATGTGAAGCCTCCCGTGGGGTGCTTAGGAAGCCTGATGCGCTATCCTTCCTTGTATGGCCCTCGAGCCCAGCCAGTCCACCCCGCAAGCCTCGAGCATTCCCCCCCTCATCCGGCGCAACACCTTGCTGCTGGCGATCACCCAGGCTGTGGTGGGGGCCGGGATGCAGCTCATCCCCGCCCTGGGGGCCATCAGCGTGGTGCAGCTGATGGGAAGCACTACCTGGTCGGGGCTGGCCACCGCGCTGGCCGGGTTGGCCCGCATGCTCATCGCCTATCCGGTGGGCCGGGTGAGCGACTCGAGAGGCCGCAAGGCTGGCCTCTACATCGGCTTGCTGCTGGCCCTCTTCGGCTCACCGATCATCGGCGTGGGCATGGGAGCGGGATCCTTCTGGCTCTTCGTCCTTGGGGTACTGGTCTTCGGAGCCGGGGTGGGGGCTACCCAGCAGCTACGGGTGGCCGCCGCCGACATGTATCCCCCCCAACGCCGCAGCGAGGGGATCAGCTTCGTGCTGATGGGGTCACTGCTGGGAGCACTGCTCTCGCCGCTGATCGTGGCTCTGGCCGAGCGGCTAGCGGTGGAGGTGGGGCAATCCCCCCTGGCGGTGGCCTGGTTCATCGTGCCGCTGGGTGTAGCCCCGGCCTTCGTGTTCACCGCCCTGGTCCGGCCTGACCCCAAGCGCATCGCGCTGCGGCTGAGGGACTACTACCCCCAGCTTCCTCCTCAGAACGTGGGCCAGGTGCATTCAAGGGCCCACTCGAGCTTCCCCCGCAGAGTAGCCATCTGGGCTGGGATCGCCGCACAGGGGCAGATGGTCATGCTGATGGCCATGACCTCGCTGGCCCTGCACCAGCAGGGGTGCAGCTTTAACCTGATCTCCCTCTCGGTAACCCTGCACGTGCTGGGCATGTTCGCCTTCTCCTGGCCGGTGGGCTGGCTCGCCGACCGCATCGGGCGCAAACCGGTAATGCTGGGAGGATTGCTGCTCTCGGCCTTGGGGGCCTTGCTGGTAGGCTTCACCGGAGAGTACGCCTCGATCACGCTGGGCACCTTCCTGGTGGGCCTGGGCTGGTGCGGCACCTACAACGGCGCGACCACCGTCGTCGCCGACACCACCGCCCCAGGCGAGCGGGGCCGGGCGGTGGGCATTCTGGACGTGTGGTCAAACGGGGCGGGAACCGTGCTGCCCATCCTGGCGGGCTTCCTGGTGGAGGGAATCGGCATCTGGGCCATTGGGGTCGCAGGCGTGCTGCTGCTGGGCTACCCGGCTTTGATGGTCTCGAGGCTCACGGAGGTCAGCCCGGGGCGGTACGAGGGCTGATACCGGGTGCAAAAAGATGATTGCCCAAGGCGGTCGGCGAACACATCCCTCCGGCTGACCGAATCGGGATTTTCCCTACGGCGTCTCGCGTACGGCTTACGACGTAGGACTCCCACCCAGCCCCCTCACCGCAGAAACGCCGTGAGAATCTCCTCCACCTGGTCGGTCTCGATCAGGAAAGCGTCGTGCCCGTGCGGGCTCTGGATCTCGCGGTATTCGCCGCCCGAGAGCAGCGCGCCCAGCCGCACCTCGGCGGCGGTGTAGAGCACGTCGGTGTCGATGCCCACCCACAAGCTGGGGATGCTCCGCAAGCGGTTTAGGGCAGCCTCGAGGCTCCCCCGACCCCGTGCGACGTCGTGGGTGTCCATGGCGTTCGACAGCACCAGGTAGGCGTTGGCGTCGAAGCGGCGGATGAACTTCTCGCCCTGGTAGAGCACGTAGCTCTCCCCCTTGACTGGGTTCTCGTTCCAACGCAGGTTGAAGGAGTGCGGCGAGCGAAAGGAGAGCATGGCAATGGCTCGAGCGAGTTGCAGACCCAGGGGCTGCTCGCTGTAGTAGCCGCCCCGGTAGCCCGGATCGCTGAGCACGGCCTCGCGGGAGAGCCGGTTGAAGGCGCGGGCCCAGGGGCCGTGCGTGGTGGGCGCAGCCAGCACGATGAGTTGTCTGACCCGCTCAGGGTAAAGCAGGGCAAACTCCAGCGCCACCATTCCCCCTAAGCTGCCGCCCAGCACCGTGACCCGCTCGATGCCCAGGTGGTCGAGCAACCGGACCTGGGCGCGGGCCATGTCGCGCACGGTGATGGCGGGGAATTCCGGGCCGTAGGGCTCGCCGGTGAGGGGGTTGCGCGAGAGCGGTCCGGTGGAGCCATAGCACGAGCCGATGTGATTGGCGCAGATCACGAAGCTGTGCCGGGTGTCGAGCACCCGGCCCGGCCCCACCAGCGCGTCCCACCAGCCGTCGGCGCCGAAAGCCTGCTCGAGCGGGCTCAGCAGCTTGAGGGTGGGCTCGTCGTAGGTTCCGGCCAGGTGAGCCGAGCCCGTCCAGGCGTGGAAGACCAGCACCGCGTTGTCACGGGCCTGGTTGAGGTAGCCGTAGGTCTCGTAGCGCAGGTGCAACTCGGGCAGGAGGCCGCCCTGCTCGAGCCCAAACACCTCGCCCGGCGCGGTCAGGCGCAGGGTCTGGGGCTGGGGCGGCGCAACCCGTCCCCTCGAGCGCGGCGGCTTGTAGAGCAAGGCCTCGTGCTCGCCCCAGGTTTCCTGGATCAAGCCGCCTCCAGAGTCAAGCACCACACTGGTCGTGCTCACGGCCTTGGCCTCCCCTCTGCCCCGCTCAAACGCCCACCGGGGCCCGCAGCGCCTGCTTGAGGTCGGCCTTGAGGTCCTCGGCGGCCTCGAGGCCCACGCTCAGGCGCACCAGCTCGGGGCTGACCCCAGCCAGTGCCTGCTCCTGGGCGCTGAGCTGGGAGTGGGTGGTGGAGGCGGGGTGAATGGCCAGGGTGCGCGAATCCCCCACGTTGGCCAGGTGCGAGATGAGCTCGAGGCGGTTGATGAAGCCCTTAGCCGCCTCGTAGCCGCCCCTGAGCCCGAAGGTGAGCACCGCGCCCGGCTTGCCGCGGAAGTACTTCTGGGCCTTGGCGTAGCTGGGGTGGTCTTCCAGGCCGGGGTAGTTGACCCAGGCCACCTCCTCCCGCTCGCGCAGCCAGTGGGCGATCTCCAGGGTGTTCTGCACGTGGCGCTCGGCCCGCAGCGAGAGGGTCTCTAAGCCCAGCAGCAGCACCCAGGCCTCGAAGGGGCCCAGCGCCTGGCCCTGGTCGCGCAGGCCATCGACGCGGGCCTTGAGGATGAAGGCCAGGTTGCCGAAGGCCTTGGTGAGCTCGAGGCCGTGGTAGCCGGGCTGGGGCTGGGTGAGGAGCGGGTAGCGCCCGTTGTCCCAGGCGAAGTTGCCCCCGTCCACGATCAACCCGGCGATGGCCGCCCCGTGCCCGCCGATCCACTTGGTGCCCGAGTGCACCACCACGTTGGCCCCCCACTCGAGGGGCCGGAATAAGTAACCCCCCTGCCCGAAGGTGTTGTCCACGATCAGGGCCACGCCCTTCTCCTGGGCAGCCTGAGCGATGGCTTCGAAGTCGGGGATGTTGAGCGCGGGATTGCCGATGGACTCGATGAACCAAGCCCGGGTGTTCGCGTCGGTGGCGGCGAGGAATTCCTCGGGGCTCTCGGCGCGGCTGGTGAAACGGGTCTCGATGCCCAGACGCGGCAGCGTGACCTTGAGCTGGTTCCAGGTGCCACCGTAGAGGTTGGGCGTGGCCACGATGTTGTCCCCGGCCTGAGCCAGGTTGGTGAAGGTGAGGAACTGCGCGGCGTGGCCCGAGCTCGTCGCCAGGCCCGCCACCCCGCCCTCGAGCGCGGCGATGCGCTTCTCGAGCACGTCGGTGGTGGGGTTCATGATGCGGGTGTAGATGTTGCCGAATTCCTGCAAGCCAAAGAGCCGCGCCGCGTGGTCGGCGTCCTTGAACTGGTAAGAGGTGGTGGCGTAGATGGGCACCTGGCGGGCGCCCGTGCTGGGGTCGGGGCTGTAACCGGCGTGAAGCTGCAGGGTCTCAAAAGCGAGCTTTCTGGACATAAAAAACCTCCAACCGCAGGCTTTGGGGCGGGACTTCTGGCTGGAGGTTTCAAAAGCGAAACCCCCATTCCGATGACGGTTCTCTACCGGAAGGGGGCTCACTGTGCCTAGCGAACGCGCACCCTTCTCTCATCTGCCTCCGGGCGTTTCCCCCGCCTGGAGTCGGAATTGGCACCTTTGCACTCGTGTCCGGTGATGAAACGAACACTCCTGCGGGTTGCCGCGGCATCTTCGGGCCGAATCCCTCCGCCGCTCTGGATAAGAGAACGTGTTATGTCTCGGTTGTTGCCGCGCCCCGGCGCGGTTAGATGCGAGTGTAGGCGAGAGAGGGCGGGGATGTCAAGGGAAAAGCCAAACGCCGGGCACGGGTCGTACGTTTTACGTCGTACACGATACGCAAGACGCCCCAGCTCTAGACGCTGGGCAATGGCCCGGAGGGCCGGAAATGGGTGATCAGGGCCTCGAGCGCGCTATCCAGCGGCTTGCCCACGGACAGGAGGCCGACGCCGGTTCCGGCGAGGAGGAGCTGGCCCTCGAGTTCGTCGGGCTTGAGGCGGGCCTCGGACACGCGGAGGCCGAGGGTGGCTGCCTGCTCGGCCACTTTTTGGCGGGTGATGCCCTCGACCCCGCCCTGCAGCACGCACAGTTCGCCGGCGCGGTAGAGCAGCGGGCTGGTACGGCTGCCGTCGACGACGTGCCCCTTTGCGTCGAGCAGCAGGCCCTCGAAGTGCCCGGCGCGCTCGGCCTCGAGGCGGGCCAAGCGATAGGGCAGGTAGTTGCCGGTCTTGTAGTGGCCGAGGTCGGGGTGAACCCGCAGCGAGGTGACGCAGACGCTCACCCCGCGGGTGTAGGTGGCTTCGGGGGGCGGGGCGAAGGGGCGTGCGCTCGAGACGTAGGCCTCTGGGGCCACCACCAAGCGCAACAACATGTCGGCGCGCTGCTGGCAGTGATGTTCGACCTCGCGCTCGAGCGCCTTAAAACCGGGGAAGGCAATGCCTAAAGCCTGGGCGTGGCGGCGCAGGCGCTCGAGGTGCTCGGGAAGCCACAGCGGTTCACCACCCTCTAAGCGAAGCGTGGTGAACACGAAAAAGCCATGCCACAGGGATTCGGGGAGCGGGGTGCCGACGGGTTCGCCGTTGATGCGGGTCATGGGGAGGGCCTCGAGGTCAGGAGGGGATCGGTTCAGGCCGGCCTGCCGGCTCGTCCACGGGGCTCAGCGACAGGAAGTTGCTCAGCAGCACCATCCCGTACTCCGAGAGCATGCTCTCCGGGTGGAACTGCACGCCCCAGGCCAGGCCGTGGGCGTGGGATAGCGCCATGCACAAACGCGTCTCTGGATCCCCGCCCTGGGTCCAGGCCTCCAGTCGCAAGGTCGGGGGCAGGTCGCGGATGAGCAGGGAGTGGTAGCGCGTGAAGCGGGCCGGGCTAGGCACTCCCGCGAAGATCCCCTCGCCGCGGTGCTCGACCGGGAAGGCCTCGCCGTGGACCGGGCGGGGGGAGCGCCCCAACCGCGCCCCCAGCGCCACCCCGAGCGCCTGATGCCCCAGGCAGATCCCCAGGAAGGGCAAGCGGGCCTCGAGCGCGGCCCGGGTCCACTCGAGGGTCCGGCCCGCCGTCGCCGGCTCACCCGGCCCCGGCCCGACGACGAGGTGGGTGGCCCAGGACAGGTCGGGGGCCACGCCGTGGTCCAGCACGCGGATTTCCGCCCCGAGCGCGGCCAGGTAGTCCACGATGTTGTAGCTGAAGGAGTCGTGGTTCTCCAGGAAGATCACCCGGGCCTCGAGGCGTCTCGCCGGTCTTGGCGGCCTCCAAACGCTGTCTCGGCGCGGCGGGGCCGGGGCCTGCCCCTCCCGGCCCTGCCCCAGAGCTTGCAGCAGGGCTTCCGCCTTGGCCTGGGTCTCGGCGTACTCGCGCTCGGGATCGCTCTCGATAACGATGCCCGCTCCAGCCGAGAAATAGCCGCTGCCTGCCGCAAAGCTGAAGCTACGGATGAGGATGTTGAAGTCGCAGCCCTTCCCCGAGACGTAGCCCATCGCCCCGGTATAGGCCCCGCGGGGAACGGGCTCGAGCTCAGCGATAGCGCGCATGACGCTCTCCTTGGGCGCTCCGGTGATGGTCCCACCGGGAAAAATGCTGGCGAACACCTGCCGCAAGGGCGCGTGGCTGCGGCCCCGCACCTCGGAGACCAGGTGCATGACGTGGGAGTAGCGCTCGAGGGTAAAGGCTTCGCTCACCTCCACGCTTCCCGGCTCACACACCCGCGCCAGGTCGTTGCGCAACAAGTCCACGAGCATGACGTGCTCGGCTCGCTCCTTGGCGTTGGCAAGGAGCTCGGCCCCCAGCGCCTCGTCTTGCCGGGGCGTCCGCCCTCTGGGCCGGGTTCCGGCGATGGGCCGCGCGGTGAGCATCCCCTCGCGGTAGGCGAACAAGCGCTCGGGGCTGCCTGCGACCACCGCGTAGCCCTCCCGGCGTACCGGTGAAGCCGGTCCCGTAAGGGAATCTGCCTCCCGGCGTACCGGTGAAGCCGGTCCCGTAAGGGAATCTGCCTCGCCCTCGAGCAGGCCCATGAAGGGGCTGGGGTTGTAGCACCGCAGGGCCCGGTACAAGGCCAGGGGATCGATCCCGCCCGCTGCGAAGCGGAAGCGGTGCGAAAGGTTGACCTGGTAGACCCAACCGGCTCGGATGCGCTCTTGCACCTCCTCGACGCCCGACAAAAAGGCATCCCTGGGATAGTCGCTATGCAACTCAACTTTTGGCAGCGGTTGAGCCCCGGCCAGCAGCGGGGCCAGCGACGCAGAGGGACTCTGGACGCGCTGCCCCTCGAGCCAGGCGTAGCCCTCGGGATAGAAGTAAAACGCCGCCTCGGGCAATCCGGGCAGGGGAGCGTGGGTAGGCAGCCCCAAGTGACGGGCGTACTCGTAGGCGAAGAAGCCGATCCAGGCCGGAAAATACCCCGCTCCCAGGCCCTGCTCGAGGAAGCCGAACACCTCGAGCGCGTCCCCCACCGCCTCCCCGTCGAGGTAGGTGATGCCGTCCCAGACCTCGAGCCGCCGCGTAGCCCCCACCCCGAGCAGGGTCAAGCGCCCAAACGGGGTCACGACCCCGGCGGACTCGAGCAAGGCCGGGCGCAGGCCCAAAGCCCGGGCCCGGGCGTAGAGGGTGGCGGCGTCGTCCGGCATCGCCTCGATTGTAAACGCATCGAGAGCAGTTTCAGTTCCCTGGTTCGCTCGCTGCACCCGCACGCGGGGCAGGTCAAGACCTTCTCAAAATCGCTCTCATCCACTCGGGTGTGTTGCCCTGACTTCAGGTAGCAAACGAGGTCATTGTGGAGCAGCCTGCTCACTCATAGATTGAAGTACTTCGCCGACGGGTGGTGCACCACGATCGCGCTGGTGGACTGCTCGGGGTGGAGCTGGAACTCCTCGGAGAGTTCGACCCCGATCTCCTGCCACTGCAAGAGGTCTTGCAGGTATTTCTGATCCTCCAGGCGTGGGCAGGCGGGGTAGCCGAAGCTGTAGCGGCTACCCTGGTAGCCCTGTTGGAACAAAGCTTGCAGGTCGGTGGCGTCGTCCTGGGCGATGCCGAGTTGCTGGCGCACGCGCTTGTGCCAGTACTCGGCCAAGGCTTCGGCCATCTCCACCGAGAAGCCGTGCCAGTAGAGGTAGTCCTGGTAGCGGTCGGAGCCGAAGAGCTTCGCCGCGTGCTCGGAAGCGGCGCGGCCCATGGTCACGACCTGGCAGCCCAGCACGTCGCGCGCGCCATTTTCCCAGGCCGCTTTGGGCATCCAAAGGGCCTCATCGCCAATGGGGTCGGCATAGCGGGGGCGGAAGAAGTCGGCGATGCAAAGGTGGCGGCTACTGGCCCCCATCTGGCGGGGGAAGTCGAAGGCGAAGAGCTCGGCGCCGGTTTCGGGGTCGAAGACGGCGAGCTTGTTCTTGTCGGAGGCCACCGGCCAGAAACCGTAGACCACGGCCGGTTCTAAGGTCCTCTCGCGCATAGCCTGCTCGAGCAACTCACGGAAGATGGGCTCGGCTTCGCGCTCGAGCTTCTGGGCGTACTCCGCTTTGTCCATCTCGCCCCGGCGAAAGCCCCACTGGCCGCGGAAGAGGGCGTTCTTGTTGACGTACTGGGCGATCACCCCTAGGTCGAGTTCGCCCTGGGTCTCGAGACGCCCTGCCCGGTGCGGCAACATCTCCCCTTCCATCCGCACCACCTTGCGCCCCCAGAAGGGCGGGCGGGGAATGCGGGGGGCAGGGGGAAGGTTCGAGGGGATGTACTCCGAGCCGGCCTCGAGCTTCTCCATGAGGATCTCGTAGGCGGTCTTGTACTTGTGCCCGCTCTGCTCGCGGCTGGTGAGTTTGGGCGGAGCGTGGCCGCAGAGTTCGTCCATCAGTTGTAGGCCGTCGAAGGCGTCGGAGGCGTAGTAGACGGGGCCGGTGGTGTAGGTCTGGCGCAGGTCGTTCTCCACGTAGTGGCGGTTGAGGGCCGCCCCGCCGAGCACCACCGGGATGCGGTAGCCCCGCTCGCGCATGTACTCGAGGTTCTCCTTCATCACCACCGTGCTCTTGACCAACAGGCCGCTCATGCCCACCGCGTTGGGCCGGTACTCCTCCACCGCGGCCAGGATCTCCTCGATGGGCTTCTTGATGCCCAGGTTCACCACCTTATAGCCGTTGTTCGAGAGGATGATATCGACGAGGTTCTTGCCGATATCGTGCACATCGCCCTTGACGGTGGCGAGGACCATGGTGCCCTTGTGCACGCCCTCGAGCCGGTCCATCTTAGGCTCGAGGTAGCGCACCGCCGCCTTCATGCATTCGGCGGCCTGGAGTACAAAGGGGAGCTGCATCTTGCCCGCGCCGAAGAGGTCGCCCACCACCTTCATGCCCTCCAAAAGCACCTCGTTGATCACCGAGACCGGGGTGTAGCCCGCCTGCAAAGCAGCCTCGAGATCGGCCTCGAGGCCCACCTTGCGCCCCTCGATGATGCGCTTTTTCAGGCGCTCCTCCAGCTTTAGCCCAGCGAAAGGATCCGTCGCCGCCGATCGCTCCACCTTGTTCTTGGCGAAGTAGTCCACGAAGGCGAAGAGTGGGTCGTGGGCCACCGAGCCGTCGGGGTTGAAGCTGCGGCGGTCGTAGATGAGGTCGAGGGCAAGCTTGTACTGCTCCTGGGGGATCTGGTTGATGGGCAAAATCTTGCCCGCGTTGAGGATGGCCGCGGTGAGCCCGGCCTTGATGCACTCGTCGAGGAAGACCGAGTTGAGCACCACGCGCGCCTGGGGCGAGAGACCGAAGGAGACGTTGGAGACACCCAGGATGAAGCCCACCTCCGGCAGCAGCTCGCGCAGGCGGCGGATGCCCTCGATGGTCCACATCGCCAGCTTGCGGGTATCCTCGTCGCCCTGGGTGATGGGGAAGGTGAGTAGGTCGAAGAGGATGGAGCTTGCCGGGATGCCGTGAACCTGGGTCAGGCGCTCATACATGCGCAGGGCGATCTCGACCTTGCGCTCGGGGGTCTTGGCCATCCCGGCCTCTTTGTCCTCGTCGATGGTGAGCGCGACCAGGGCCGCCCCGTGCTGGCGGGCGAGGGAGGCCACACGGTCGAACTTCTCCAGGCCGTCCTCGAGGTTGACCGAGTTGAGGATGGCCCGACCCCCCAGGTGCTCGAGCGCTTCCTGCATCACGTCGACCTGGGTGGAGTCGATCATGAGGGGGATTTGCACGCTGGTGGCAAAGCGCCTGACGACCTCGCGCATGTCGCGCACCTCGTCGCGGCCCGTCCAGGCTACGGAGATGTCGAGGACGTGGGCTCCTTCGGCCACCTGCTCCTGGGCGAGCTCGAGCATCCCCTCGAAGTCGTCGGCGAACAAGAGCTCGCGGAACTTCTTGCTCCCCGTGGCGTTGGTGCGCTCCCCCACGATGAGGATGCCGGTGTCCTGCCTCAGCGGCAGCGCCTGGTAGAGGCTCGCCACCTGTGCAGGAAACTGCGCCGGGGGCTTTGCGGCCTGCGGGTGGCCGTCCAGAGCCTCTGCCAGTGCACGGATGTGCTCTGGTCCGGTGCCGCAGCAGCCGCCCACGACGTTTAGGCCGTACTCGCGCACGAACTTGAGCTGCCAGCGCACCAGCTCGGCAGGGGTGAGGTCGTAGACCACCCGCCCCCTCTCGTTGCGCGGCAGGCCGGCGTTGGGCAAGCAGGAGACCCAGCGGGTGGAGTTCTGGCAGAAGAAGCGGATGTGCGAGTCCATCAGGTCGGGGCCGGTGGCGCAGTTCATCCCGATGACATCGATGGGGAGGGCCTCGAGCGCGGTCAGCGCAGCGTTGTCATCGGTGCCTACAAGCATGGTTCCGGTGGACTCGATGGTGACCTGCACCTGGATGGGCACTTCCCGACCCACCTCGCGCATGGCCGCACGGGCCGCCTGCACCGCACAGCGCACCTGGAGGATGTCCTGGCAGGTCTCGATGAGCAGGAGGTCTACCCCACCCTGGATCAGGCCGCGGGCGGCCACGCGGTAGGACCCCAGCATCTGCCGCCAGCCGATCTGCCCCAGGCTGATGAGCTTGGTGCCCGGCCCCAGCGAGCCGGCCACAAAGCGGGGCTTTTCGGTCGTGGAGAGCCTATCGGCCTCCTCACGGGCGATGCGGGCGCCCAGGTAGGCCAACTCCTCGGCCTCGGCCTCGAGCCCATACTCCACCAGCACGTGAGGGAAGGCCCCGAAGGTGTTGGTCTCGATCACGTCGGCGCCGGCCTCGAGGTAGCTGCGGTGGATGCGTGCGATCACGTCGGGCCGGGTGCGGTTGAGCACTTCCGGGCAGCCGCTGTAGGGCTCGCCGCCAAAATCGGCTGCCGTGAGGTTGTATTTGAAGATCTCGGTACCCATGGCCCCGTCATAGACCAGCACCCGGCGTGAGAGGGCCTGAAGGTAGGGAAAAGCTCGAGCCCGCGCCTCTCGCTGATAGCCCTGGGCAGTAAGGGGCTCCAACCCCTGCTCAGCAAAAAAGTCACGGTATACCCGCCCGCTCATGCCCCGTATTGTGCCACAGAACGCCGGGCGCTGGATGCCGATAGCCAAGCGCCTTGCGTTTCGTAAGACCAGCCCTTCACGTTGGACGTATATTGAACCCATGGCCAGCCTCACCGAGGGCATATTGCTCACCGACCAGTACCAGCTCACCATGGCCCAGGTCTACTTTCGCCTGGGAATCCACGAAAAACCCGCGCTGTTCGAGTACTTCTACCGCAAGAACCCCGATTACGGGCAGCATCAGGCAGGGTATGGCGTGTTCGCCGGATTGGATCCCCTGCTGCGGTGGATGGAAACCGCACGTTTTGGCGCGGAGGAGCTCGAGGTGTTGCGCTCGCACAAAACCCGCGCAGGCAAACCCCTCTTCGGAGCGGATTTCCTGGCCTGGATGGGACGCAACGGCTCCTTCGACGGGCTCACCCTGCGGGCGGTGGCCGAGGGTCGGGTGGTGCATCCCCAAGTACCCCTGGTTGCCATCGAAGGACCGCTGGCCCAGGCCCAGCTGCTCGAGACCGCCCTGCTGAACAAGCTCAACTTCGAGACCCTCATCGCCACCAAATCCAGCCGCATCCGCGAGGCCGCCGGAGCAGCGGCCTACATCCTGGACATGGGCCTGCGCCGGGCCGCCAGCGGGGCGGGCAACGCCGCGACCCGCGCCGCGCTGATCGGGGGCGCCAACCGTAGCTCGAACGTGGGGATGTCGCACGAGCTGGGCTTGCAAGCCGCCGGAACCCACGCCCACAGCATGGTGCAGGCCTTCATGGCGCTGGGCATGGGCGAACTCGAGGCCTTCCGGGCCTTCGCCGAGGTCTACCCCGACGACACCGTGCTGCTGGTAGACACCGTAGACGTGCTCGAGAGCGGCATCCCCAACGCCGTCAAAGTCTTCGAGGAGCTCAAGCGCAAGGGCCACCGCCCTATCGGCATCCGGCTCGACTCGGGCGACCTGGCCTACCTCTCCATCCGCGCAGCCCAGATGCTCGACAAGGCGGGCTTCGCCGACGTCTCGATCGTGCTCTCCTCCGAGCTCGACGAGCTGGTGATCTGGCAGATCCACACCCAGATCCGCGAGGAGGCCCCGCGCTACGGGGTAGATGCCGATGCCCTGATCAGGCGGCTGGTGTTCGGGGTAGGCACGCGCATGGTAACGAGCTGGGGCCAGCCGGCCCTGAACGGGGTGTACAAGGTGGTAGCCGTGCGGGATGGCGAGGAGTGGAAACCGGCGATCAAGGTCTCGGAGTCCATCGAGAAGGTACTCAACCCCGGGCGCAAAAAGGTCTGGCGGCTCTACGACGAGCGCGGGCTGGCCTCCGCCGACCTGCTCACCCTCTTCGACGAGGACCCCTGCGCCGAGCGCTCGCTCACGCTGCACCACCCCTCCGAGGCTGGCAAGCTGCGTCGGGTCAATATGGAGCGCTGCCGCCTCGAGCCCCTCCACGCCGAGGTCTGGCGGGGCAAGCGCCTCCTCGAGCCCCAGCCCCTCGAGGTCCTGCGCGAACGCCACCGCAAGGACGTGGAGCTGCTCGACCCCGGCGTGCGCCGCCTGATCAACCCCCACACCTACCACGTCTCCCTCTCCAGCCGCCTCTGGCAGCTCAAGAACCAGATGATCGAAGCCCTGACGCAGGGGGAAGGGGAATAGGCTTTCGCATCTTGCGTTAGCATAACCCCATGCGAATTGAGGCTGCCCAACTCAAGCTCATCACCCTTCCGCTACGCTTCCGCTTCGAGACCTCCTTTGGCGTCCAGACCGAGCGGCACATCATCGTGCTCACCCTCTACGGCGAGGGCCTGGAGGGCTACGCCGAGACGGTGATGGAGCACACGCCGCACTACCGCGAGGAAACCATCGCCGGAGCCTGGGCGCTTTTGGAGGAGCTGCTCATTCCCAGCGTCCTGGGCAAGGAAATCCCCAACCCTGAGGCCCTGTGGTCGCACATCGGCAATTTCCGGGGCAACAAGATGACCAAGGCCGCGCTCGAGATGGCCTTCTGGGACCTGTGGTGCAAGAGCCTGGGACAGCCGCTTTGGAGGGTACTGGGCGGGGTGCGCGAGGAGATTCCGGTGGGGATCAGCTTAGGCATCGAACCCACCATCGAGAGCACCCTCGAGAAGGTCGGCAAGGGGCTCGAGCAGGGCTACAAGCGCATCAAGCTCAAGATCAAACCCGGCTGGGACGTGAAGATGCTGCTGGCGGTGCGCGAGGCCTACCCCGAGGCCAACCTCACCGTCGACGCCAACTCGGCCTACACCCTCAACCACATCGCCACCTTCAAGGCCATGGACGCCGCCGGGCTCGATTACATCGAGCAACCCCTGGCCTTCGACGACATCGTCGATCACGCCAAGCTGCAAGCGGCCATCTCCACCTCGATCTGCCTCGACGAGTCCATCACCTCCCCTGAGGACGCGCGCAAGGCCCTCGAGATTGGCGCCGGACGGGTGATCAACCTCAAGCCCGCCCGCGTGGGGGGCATCCTCGCCAGCCGCAAGATCCACGACATCACCGAGAGCTGGGGCCTGCCGGTGTGGATGGGAGGAATGCTCGAGGCTGGAATTGGCCGGGCCACCAACATCCACGTGGCGACGCTGCCCATGTTCGTCAAGCCCGGCGATACGTCCTCGGCCAGCCGTTACTGGGAGGAGGACATCATCGAGGAGAGCCTCGAGGCCAATGGCGGCATGATGAGGGTACCCCAGGGGCCCGGCATCGGCGTGACCCCCAAGCGCGAGTTCATCGACCGCCTGGCCCTCAAGTCGGCCTACATCTCCAACACCTGAGGATGAAAGTCATCGTACGCGAACTGCACCAGCCGGAGGAGATTCTCCCGCTGGAGGAACTCCAGGCGGCGATCTGGGGCGACCCCGAGGACGTGATGCCCGCCCGCTCGATGATGGCCATGGGCCACGAGGGCGCCCTGATCGCCGGAGCCTTTCTCCATGATCAACTCGTGGGCTTCGTCTTCGGCTTCCCCACCGCCGACCCCAAGCGCCACCACTCGCACATGATGGGGGTGCTCGAGGCCCACCGCGGCAGCCCAGCAGCCCTGCTGCTCAAGCGCTTCCAGCGCGACTGGTGCCTGAGCAAAGGCTACGAGCGGGTGGTCTGGACCTTCGACCCTTTGCGCGGGGTCAACGCCAACTTCAACCTGCGCAAGCTGGGCGCGACCTTCGGCAAATACATCCCCAACTGCTACGGCCCCATGGGCGGCATCAACGCCGGAGCCCCCTCCGATCGAGCCGAGGCCGAGTGGGAAATCCGCAGCGAGCGGGTCTTCCGGCGCATCTACGCCCCCGAGTCTCTGCCAGAAGTCGAAGGCCTGCCCCAGGCTAACACCGTGCAGGACGAGCGGCCTGTGGCGCTGAACCTGGGCCTGGAGGCCCGCAGGCTGCTGCTACAGATCCCCGAGGACTGGGGAAGAATTCTGCAAAACGATAAGGCTCTGGCCATGACCTGGCGCGAGCACTCGCGGCAGTTATTCGGCCATTACTTCGCCCTGGGTTACCGAGCGGTGGACTTCGTGCGCCACCCCAACCGCTACCTGCTGGAGCGTGCATGGTGAAGCTCGAGCCCGAAATCTGGAGTGCCGAGGTGGTGTACCTGGGTTTCGGAACCCCCATGCTGCGGGGCGGGCTCTTGGTGGTGGGCGAGCACGTCGCCATGGCAGGGGGGCTCGAGGAGCTGCGCCGCGCCTATCCCGACGCGCCGATCCGATCCAAGGGCAAGGCGCTGACCCCCCCTGTGGTCAATGCCCACGCCCACCTCGACCTCTCACGGCTCCCCTACTTCCGAGGACGCTACATCGACTTCATCCGCCACGTCATCGCCCACGGCTCGGCGCGGGGAGTGGAGGCGGCCCGGCAGGGGCTGGAAGAACTGCAAAGGCTGAGCGTGGGCGCTTTCGGCGACATCGTCGCCCGTGGCGAGGTGATGGATTGGCTGCTCGAGGAGTCCGGGCTACCGGGAGTCGCCTATTACGAGGTGATCGGCCCCGACCCCAGCAAGGCCGACGACATCTTCGAGGCCATCAAGCCGCGCCTGCTGGCTTGGAAGAAGCGCGAGGGCCGGGTTCGGGTAGGCATCTCGCCCCACGCTCCCCACACCGTCAGCGCTCCTCTGTTGCAAAAGACGGCGGAGTTCGCCCGCCTCGAGGGCTTTCCCGTGCAAATCCACGTCGCAGAGAGCCCCGATGAAAGGGAGTACCTGGAGCGAGCCAAAGGCAGCTTCGTGGAGTTCAACCAGCAGATGAAGATCCCCGTTTGGGAGCCTCCCGGTGTCTCACCCATCCGCTACCTGGCCGACCTGGGCGTCCTGGGCCCTGGCGTCACCGTGGTGCACGGGGTTCAAGTGGACGAGGGCGACGTTCAGATCTTGGCCCAAGCCGGGTGCTGGGTGGTTTCCTGCCCCCGCAGCAACGAGGGGCTGGAGTGCGGCGAGTTTCCCTGGGCGCTTTACCTCAAGCACGGCGTAGAAGTGGCCTTGGGCACCGACTCACGCGGAAGCAGCCCCGACTTGAACGTAAAGAACGAGGCCCTACACCTGTGGGGCAAAGTAGACCCACGGGTGCTGGTACGCGCCGCCACCCGCAGCGGCTACCGGGTGCTGGGTCTGGAAACCCCGCGCATTACGCGTGGAACCCACCTAAGCCAGGTAGAATCGTGGTAGTGCGAATGCTCACGACTGATCCGGCGCCCAATTCAACAATCCCCTCCCGGTGCAGTCCTGCGCTCGGCGTAAAGCGCAGGACGCACAGCCTTCAGCCGGCTTTTGACATCTGACAGGTATCCTCATGCAGGTCGGCCCCCTCATCCTCTACAGCGGATTCGTCGGTGCGCTCACCGGCCTGGTGGCGGCCCTGTTGGCTCTTGGCCTGGGTCTGGTGCAAAACCTCGTGCTGGGCTGGGTGCTGGGCTACCAGCCTCCGGGGCTGCCCGGTGAGGGCGGGCTGGCTCAGGCCTTCACCGGGCCACGCCTGTGGGTGCTGGCCCTGCTGCCAGCGCTGATCTTCGCCCTCGCCAGCCTGGTGGGCACGGGCCACGGGCTGGGTTGGTTTCTGTCGATGTACCGCACCGAACGCCGTGCCCGCTTCCTCGAGCACCTGCGCTCGAGCCTCGCCGCCATCGGGCAACTGGGTGCGGGCTCTCCCCTAGGCCGGGAAGGCCCCATGGCCACGATGGGCCTGTGGATTGGAGCCGTCATCGGACAGCGCTTTCCCATGGGGGGCTCCGGGCGCTACCTGCCCTTCGCCGGCATGGCCGCCGGGTTTGCCGCAGCCTTCCACGCCCCCCTGGCCGCGGCCCTGCTGGCCTCGGAGATCGCATTCCGTGGGCTGGCCCTCGAGGTCACCGCACTGGCTCCGGCGCTGATCGGGGCGCTGGCCGGCTTCTCGGTCTACGGCGCGATCATGGGCTATGGCCCCATCTTCGACATCAAAGCCGGCGCCGTTCCCCTGACCTCGCTGGTCTTCGGGCTGGCGGTGGGGCTGTTGTGCGCGGGGGTCGGGGCGCTGTGGCTGGAGGGCAGCTACTGGCTGCGCTTCCTGGTGAAGAAGCTCCCCTACCTGTATCGCCACCTGCTGCTGGGCCTGCTGATGGGGGTCGTGGTGTTGGTGTTCCCGGCCGCTTTGGGCAATGCCCTACCCTGGGTGCAGCTCGGGCTGTCACCCATCCTGGATCTGCGCTTCCTGGCCCTGCTCTTCCTGCTTCAGCTCATCCTGCTGATAGCCGCCGGCGGGGTGCGCGGCTATGGGGGTTATTTTGGCCCGGCGCTGGCCCTAGGAGGTCTGGTGGGGATCATCGCCTCGAGGGTCGTGCCGGGATTCGCTCCCCCTGCCGAGGCCGCCGCGCTGGCTGGCATGGCCGGCTTACTGGCAGGGATCGCCCGCGCTCCCTTTGCCTCGGTGGTCTTAGCCTGTGAGATCGGCGGGTACAGCGTCCTGCCGGTAGCCCTCCCCGCCGCCTTCGCAGCCTACGCCCTGACCAATCCCCAGCGTATGCCCGACCAGGTGGCTATTCTGGAAGATAAGGGTGGGGCAGCGGTCCCTCCGCCTGAAAGCGCTCAGCGTAGCGAACCCCAGCCAGACTCCCAAGCCGCGCCCGGTTCGCCCTGAAGGCCTCGAGGCTGTAGTCCCATTGGTAAAAATCACGGTACAAGCTGAAGACCCGCTCGGCCACCGCCTGCCCTTCCTCCCCGATGTCAACGTAGACCGCCGGACGCCGGATGTCCTCGCGGTAGTAGTGCAGCAGCCGGATCCGACCACGGTGGGCTTCACCCACCAGCTTGGGAATGCGGCAAAACTTGAGCGCCGAAAGCGTCGCGGTGTGGGCCGCGCGGTGGTCGGGGTGAACGTCGTGAGGGTCCCAGGTAAACACCACGTCCGGCTTCCAGGCCGCGATCAGCCTGGCGATGCACAGCGCCTCTTCCCGCCCACCGGTGAGACCGGTATCGGGATAGTTCAGAAACTCGTACTCCGCCCCCAGAATGCGGGCCACTTCCCGGCCATGACCTTCGCGCACGGCCGCCACCTCTTCGGGTGGCGCATCGCCAAACTGGCTGGCCAGCTCGCCCCTGGTGAGCCAAACCAGCTTGACGGCATCGCCGCGCAGGGCGTGCTTGGCCAGGGTTCCAGCCGTGCCAATCTCGTCGTCGGGATGGGGAAAGATTGCCATCAGCCGCATTGTTGCAGTCTACCCCGCACCGCCCCTTTATGACAGAAACATGCGCTAGACACAACCTGGAGGGTGTGCTACATTCATGGGTGCTGCGCCGTGGAGAGGTGCCCGAGTGGTTGAAGGGGCACGCCTGGAGAGCGTGTATAGGGCGTTCGCTCTATCGAGGGTTCGAATCCCTCCCTCTCCGCCAGCAGCAGGGGAAAAACCCCCACTCCGCAAGGGTGGGGGTTTGAACACCCTAGAGTAGTTCCCACGATTACCGCCTACAGCGAGAGGCCGCTGTAGGCGGTAATTTACGCCGCGCCGCGTGCGGCGTAAATGTGAGAACCGCGATAAGGGTTCGTTGGTTTGTGTTGATTATCTTTTTGAATCCCAGAGCACACCCCCCCCTGACGGTCGACCGCCCCGCCTTGGCGGGGCGGCGTCACCATTCGGTGACGAACTTCACGTCTTCCTCGGCGTGCGGACAAACGCTGGGGAAAATCAAGCGAAGGGCACTTATTTAGCCTCGAGCCAGTTCTCCCCGACGCCGGTGCCCACCTCCAGCGGCACCTCGAATTCCCAGGCTGTGCGCATGGTCTCGCGGGCCAGCTCGGCCACTTCTTCGGCGCGCTCCCTAGGGGCCTCGATCACCAGTTCGTCATGGACCTGCAGCACCAGGTGGGCATCCAGGGGCTCGAGCTTCGGCCCCAGCTTGACCATGGCCAGCTTCATCAAGTCAGCGGCGGTGCCCTGCACCGGCATATTGAAGGCCATGCGCTCGGCGGCTTGGCGCACGCTGGAAACCTTGGCCGAGAGTTCGGAAACGAAGCGCTTGCGGCCAAAGAGCGTTTCGACGTAGCCGCGCTCGCGGGCTTCCGCCAGGGTCCTGTCGATCCAGGAGCGCACCTTGGGGTAGGTTGCGAAGTAACGCTCGATAAAACCCTCGGCCTCGGCATAGGGGATGGAGAGTTCGCTCGAGAGCCGGTGGGCACTCATGCCGTACAGCACCCCGAATACCACCGTCTTAGCCGCCCGGCGGCGGTAGGAATCGACGGTCTCGGGCGCGATGCCAAACATCCAGGCCGCGGTCTGGGTGTGGATGTCGCGGCCCTCGAGGAAGACCTGCTTGAGGTTCTCGTCGCCCGAGAGGTGGGCGAGCAGGCGCAGCTCGATCTGGGAGTAGTCGGCGGCTACCAAGCAGTAGCCGGGGCGGGCCACGAAGGCCTTGCGGATCTTGCGGCCCACCTCGGTACGCACCGGGATGTTTTGCAGGTTGGGGTCGGAGCTCGACAGCCGCCCGGTGGCGGTGGCGGTCTGGTTGAAGCGGGTGTGGAGCCTTCCGGTCTTGGGGTGGATGAGCTTGGGCAGGGGGTCGAGGTAGGTGCTCTTGAGCTTCGACAGCTCGCGGTAGTCCAGGATTTTATCGACGATGGGGTGGAGGGAGCGCATCTCCTCGAGCACGCTGGCGGCGGTGGAACGCTTACCGGTGGCGGTCTTCTTGCCCCCGGCTTGCAACTTGAGCTCGTCGTAGAGGATGGCCTCGAGCTGATCGCGCGAGTTGACGTTGAAGGGGCGCCCGGCCAGGCGGTGAATCTCGGCCTCGAGGTAGCCCAGCTCCTTGCCCAGCTCCTCGGAGAGCTCCCGGAGGTAGGGCACATCCAGGGCCACCCCCTGCACCTCCATGCGGGCCAGGATGCCCGAGAGCGGCTGCTCAACTTCGCGGTAGAGCCACCACAAGCGCTCGTCCTTCTCGGTGCGGCGCCCCAGGGTCTCCCAGAGGGTCTGGGCGGCCAGAGCCCGCTGGGCCGGGTCGGTGGTCCAATCGCCGGCCCCGTAGCGGCGCACGGTTCCAGCCGGCTCACTGTTGGCCGGGTCGTAGAGATAGGCCAGCAGCATGGGGTCGTCGCCGGGAGGCACCCAGTAACCCTCCCGCAGCAGCAGCACGCTGAGGTCTTTGGCCTCGAGGCTGTTGAGCCGCCCAAGCGTTTTCAGGTCGGCGAGGTCGGTCGGGCCCCTGTAGAGCGTGTCGCCCTTGGCCGCGGCCAGCCCGGTCAGCTCGGCCCACATCGGCTGGGCACGGTCGAGGGTGAAGCCCAGGAACGCTCCGGGAGGGGGGGGCCAAGGGGCTTCGGTGGTAGGTCTGTGTGCCTCCAGGAGGCCTAGGTCGCGCAGGATCGAGCCGAACTCGAGCCGCTCGAGCATCTCCCGCAGCTCGGCAGTCTTCGGCTCGCGGCGGTGGGCTTTTGAGAAGTCGCACAGCTCGGGCTCGAGGGGGACGTCGGTGTGGATCTGGGAGAGCTCGCGCGAGAGCTTGATGTCCTCCAGGCTGGCCCTGATGAGCTCGCGGGTGCGCTCGGGCCTGACTTCCTCGAGGTGCGTGAGGAGGTTGTCCAGGCTCTTCCACTCCTCAAGAAGCTTGCTCGCCCCCTTGGGGCCGATGCCCTTGGCACCGGGGATGTTGTCGGAGGCGTCGCCGGTGAGGGCACGGTAATCCACCCACTGCTCCACGCTCACCCCGTACTTCTCCCTTACCTGGCTGGGGCCGATGATCGAGCCGTCGGGGTGAAAAATCCAGATGTTCTCGCTCAGAAGCTGGTAGGCGTCGCGGTCGCCAGTGAGGATACGCACCTGGTAGCCCTCGGCCTCGGCTTTCTTGGCCAGGGTGCCGATGACGTCGTCGGCCTCGTAGCCGGGGACCTCGAGGCACACTAGCCCCAGCAGCTCGACGAGTTGTTTGATCTTGCGGATCTGCTCGGGCAAATCCTCCGGCGTCGGCGCGCGCCCGGCCTTGTAGGCCTCGAAGTTGTCGTGGCGGAAAGTCCTGGCCGGGGCGTCGAAGACCACGATGACGCAGGAGCTGTTCTCCTTGAGGTACTTCAGCAGCGTTCGCAGAAAACCGAAGATGGCCTGAACCGGCTCTCCGGTGGAGGTGGTGAGCTTCTCGAAGGCGAAGTAGGTGCGGTAGGCCAGGTGGTGGCCGTCGATCAGGATCACCCGCTCGGCGCGGGGCGCCGGAGCGGGCTTGGGCTGGGTCTCGGGTTCGGGGTCAAATAGGCTTCGCTGCTGCACGAGGCTATTCTAACCCCATTCGTTTCGCCCTGAACAGAACCAAACGGTGAGCGCAAGCCCCTCAATTACCCCTCAAACCGCCCGACGAGCTCCAGGCGCAAAGCCCCCCGGCTGGCATCCCTCAAGGCGACCCGAAAGGCCTCGAGCCGGGCTTCCTCGAGGACGAACTCGAGCACCAGACCGGCTTCGGTGTAGCCCTCGAACTCACGGGCCAGCTTCCAGCGCTCGAGCAGGGCGTAGACCTGCCCGGCCATCTCGAAAGGGGCCTCCAGGCGCAGCCGCAGCCGCGGCACGATCTCGCGCTTGGGCGCCTGACGCAGGCACTCCGCCGCAACGCCACCGTAAGCCCGCGCCAGCCCGCCCGCCCCCAGCTTGACCCCGCCGAAGTAGCGGGTGACCACCACCATCACCCGGTCGAGGCCCTGGGCCTGGATGGCCCGCAGGATGGGCTGCCCGGCGGTGCCGCCCGGCTCGCCGTCGTCGCAGAAGCGGTAGAGCAGCCCGATCTGGTAGGCCCAGCAGTTGTGGGTGGCCTCGGGCTCGCGCACGCGCTCGAGGAAGGCCAGGGCCTCCTCGGGCGTAGTTGCGGGGGCAGCCCGCGCGATGAAGCGGCTCTTCTGCACGAGCTGCTCGAGTTCGCAGGGAGCGGCCAGCGTGATCATGCGCCCAGCGTCTCCCGCGCAGCCTGGTACATGACCTCGACCGGAGGCCGCACCCCGGTCCAGAGCTCGAAGGCCAGAGCCCCCTGCCAGATCAGCATAGGCAGCCCATCCAAGGTCTTGAGACCCGCCGCCCTGGCCTCCCGTAGCAGGCGGGTCTCGAGGGGGTTGTACACGATGTCCACCACCGTACCCTTTTCCGGAAACCACTCGGCGCGTAGGGGCGTGGCGGAAGGGTCCTTGAGCCCCACGGTGGTGGTGTTGACGATGAGGTCGCTCGAGCGGGCCATGCCCGAGAGCGCCCACTCGTCGTTGGTGACCTCACCCAAGCCGAATTCCCGCTGGAGCTGGGCAGCGCGTTCAAGGGTGCGGTTGGCGAGGCGCACCTGGGCACCGGCTTGCTTGAGGGCCCAGGCGATGGCCCGTGCAGCACCTCCGGCCCCCAAGATGAGCACCTTGGCATCCCGGTACTCGATCCCCGCCTCCTCGAGCCCCTTGAGGAAACCCGGCGCATCGGTGTTGTGGCCCTCGAGCCGGCCCGCGTGGTTGACGACGGTGTTGACCGCGCCGATCGAGCGGGCCTCGGGGGAAAGGGAGTCGAGGTAGGACATGACCGCTTCCTTGTAGGGCACGGTGACGTTTACCCCGCGGTACTCCCGGCGCAGCTCCTCCAAGCGCTGGGCCAGGGCTTCGCCAGGGGTCTCGAGCGCGACATAGCTGCCTCCCAGACCCAGAGCCCTCAGGGCCGCGGTGTGCATGGCTGGGGAGAGGGTGTGCGAGAGTGGATAGCCGATCAGGCCCAGTCTCATGGGGTCAGTTTACAGTCGAGGGCGCCTGGCCCATTATGATGAAGCTAGTGATACGTCTAGTTTTTCTGCTTCTTCTTGCTCTGGGCTGGGCAGGCGCGAAGAGCTACATCATCCCCATTGAAGGAGCCATCGATCAGCCCCTGGCCATCTTCCTCGAGCAGTCCCTCGCGCGGGCTGAGCGGGAAGGTGCCAGCGGCGTGGTGCTCTACGTGGATACCCCCGGAGGGCGGGTCGATGCGGCCATCCGCATGTCCGACGCCATCCTAGCCAGCCCCCTGCCCACCATCGCCGTGGTGCAGAACGCCTTCTCGGCAGGGGCCCTCATTTCCTTGTCGGCCCAGCAGATCTACATGCTGCCGGGTTCCGAGATCGGGGCGGCCCTGCCCATCACTGTGAGCCCCATCGCCCAGCCGGAGGCCGCTGACCGTAAGGTGATCTCGGCCCTGAGGGGCAAGTTCCGCGCGGTGGCCGAGGCCCGTGGTCGTCCGGTCAACCTGGCCGAGGCCATGGTAGACCCCGAGCGCGAGGTGCCGGGCCTCTCGACGCGGGGCGAGCCCCTCACCCTCTCGGCGCAGAAGGCCACGGAGACCAAGATCGCCGATGGGGTGGTGAGCAGTCTGGGTGAAGCCCTCGAGAAGGCCGGCTTCAGCACCCAAACCGAGCGGCTCGAACCCGGCACTCGGGTCAACGTGGCCCGCTTTCTCACCAACCAGATCGTAGCGGCCATCCTGCTGGCGGTGGGCATCCTGGGCATCGCGCTGGAGTTCTTCACCCCTGGCACTTTCCTCCCGGCCACCATCGGCATCATCTCGCTGGCGCTGTACTTCCTCGGAGGCTACCTCGCAGGCTTCTCGAGCCTGCTGGAGATCAGCCTGTTCGTGGGTGGGTTGCTGCTACTCCTGATCGAGCTGTTCGTCACGCCGGGCTTTGGCGTGCTGGGCGGCTTGGGCATCGCGAGCATCGTGGCCTCGGTCTACCTGACCTTCGGCAGCCAGTCGGTGGCGGTGGGTTCTTACGCCATCGTGATCGTGGCCTTCGGTCTGTTCCTGATGTTCCGCTTCTTCCCCCGCTCGCGCCTGGGCCGCTCGCTGGTGCTCGAGAGCGCCATCGGGGAGCAGGCCCCTCCGCGTGAGGAGTTGCAAGACATGGTGGGGGCCATCGGCACGGCCCTGACCGACCTGCGCCCCGCCGGGACCGCGCTCATCGGCGAACGCCGGGTGGACGTGGTCACGCAGGGAGAGTTCATCGAGCGCGGCACCCCGATCCGGGTCACCAAGGTCGAGGGTGTGCGCGTGGTGGTAAGAAAGGAAGGATAAGCGTGGAAGTACTGGCTCCAGTTGTCTTAGCAACGCTGATCATCATCGTTCTGTTCGTCTTCTTCACCTTCATCCCGGTGGGGCTGTGGATCACGGCTTTCTTCTCCGGGGTACGCGTGAGTCTGGGCACGTTGGTGGGCCAGCGGCTGCGCCGCATCCCCCCGGCTCGCATCATCCTGCCCATGATCAAGAGCTTCAAGGCCGGCATTCCGGTGGAGGTAACCCGCCTGGAGTCGCAGTACCTGGCCGGGGGCAACGTCGACCGGGTGGTCGACGCTCTGATCGCCGCCGAAAAGGCCGGGATCAAGCTGACCTTCGACCGCGCGGCGGCCATCGACCTCGCCGGGCGCGACGTGCTCGAGGCGGTACGGCTTTCGGTCAATCCCAAGGTCATCACCAGCCCCATGGTCGCAGGCATGGCCAAGGACGGCATCCAGCTCCTGGCCACCGCCCGCATCACCGTGCGGGCCAACATCGACCGCCTAGTGGGCGGCGCCGGTGAGGAGACCATCGTCGCCCGCGTGGGCGAAGGCATCGTAGCCTCCATCGGCCAGTCGGAGGACCACAAGCAGGTGCTCGAGCAGCCCGACCGCATCTCCAAGACCGTGCTCGCCAAGGGCCTTGACGCCGGCACCGCCTTCGAGATCCTTTCGGTGGACATCGCCGAGGTGGACGTAGGCAAGAACATCGGCGCCCAACTGCGCACCGACCAAGCCGAAGCCGACAAGAAAATCGCCCAGGCCAAGGCCGAGGAGCGCCGCGCTATGGCCGTGGCTGCCGAACAGGAGAACCGAGCCATGGTCGAGGCCATGCGGGCCAAGCTGGTCGAAGCCCAAGCCGCCGTACCCCTGGCCATGGCCGAGGCCCTCAGGAGCGGCAAGCTCAGCGTGATGGACTACTATCAGCTCAAAAACATCGAGGCCGACACCGACATGCGCCACTCGATCAGCAGGGCCACCGAAGGGGAGGAGGGTCGGTGATGAGCGATGCAGCTTGACGACCTGCTGGGTCTGTTGTTCTTGTTCTTCTTCGTCATCCTCCCTGCCCTGCGCGGCCTGCTGCGTCGGGGTGAGAATACTTTCGACATCCCCGACATCGACGAGCTGCCCAACGAGCCCGACCACCCGGCCTCGGCTCAACCCCGGCCCGCCCAGTCCACCCCTCAACCACAGCCGACCCAGCCTCCCGCACCCTCGAGCCCCCCTCCCAAGGCCCAGCCGCGTCCGGCCCAACCCCGGCCCCAACGCAAAGAGGCAGACCCCTTTCGGGAGCGGGCCAGGCTCGCCGCGTCTGAGGAGCAGGTGCGGCGCAAGCTGAGCGAGCTCGAGCGCCGGCTCAGCCAGGCTCAGCCCAAAGCCGCAAAGCCCGCTCCCCAAGAACCTGCCCAACAACCCATGAAAAAGCCGCCCGCCTTTGGCACCGACAGCCAGGCGATCTTGAACGGGATCGTGTGGAGCGAGATCCTCAAGGAACCCAAGGGCCGGTCTTACCTCAACAAACGCAATCCCAGGTTCGACGTCAAGAGCCTGGTAAAGGAGCGGTGAAGCTTTGCCACAGAGCGTCAAAGAGGTCCTCATTCCCCTGCAATCGGCACAAGAAGCCATGACCCTGATGGGCCAGGGCGACCGCCATCTCAAATACCTGCGCCGGCTCCTGTCGGCCCAGATCGTCGCTCGAGGCCAGGAAATCCGCGTCCAGGGGAGCCCCGAGGAGGTCGAGTTCGGCGAGCGGGTCATCCGGGATCTGCTCGCGCTGGTACGTCAGGGGGCCGAGATCGACCAGAGCACCCTCGAGCAGGCCGTCTCACTGGCCCAGGGCGGGAGCACCCTGACCCAGAGCACCACCCTCCAGGACATGGGCGAGATCCACCTGCCGGGTCGTCTCAAGCCCAAGACCGCCGGTCAGACCCGCTACGTCGAGGCCATCGCCCGCAGCGACATCACCTTCGGCATCGGCCCGGCGGGCACGGGAAAGACTTACCTGGCCGTGGCACTGGCCGTGGCCTTCCTCAAGGCCAAGAGGATCAAGCGCATCATCCTCACCCGCCCCGCTGTCGAAGCCGGCGAGAAGCTGGGTTATTTGCCCGGCGACCTCCAGGCCAAGATCGACCCCTACCTGCGCCCGCTCTACGACGCGCTCTTCGACATGATCGATGCCGAGCGCTTCGAGCACTACCTGCAGTCGGGGGTGATCGAGGTGGCGCCGCTGGCATATATGCGTGGCAGAACGCTCAACGATGCCTTCATCATCCTCGACGAAGCCCAAAACACCACCCCCGAGCAGATGAAGATGTTCCTGACCCGCATGGGCTTCAATTCGCGGGTTGTCATCACCGGCGACGTGACCCAGATCGACCTGCCCAAGGCCCAGAAGAGCGGGCTGATCGAGGCCATGAGGATCCTCAAGGACATCGAGGGCATCGCCATGATCTACTTCCGCGAGTCGGACGTGGTGCGCCACCCCCTCGTCGCCCGAATCGTCAAAGCCTACGAGTTGAGCGAACACAACCTCGAGTTAAATGCCCCACATCGACCTGATCACCAAGATCAATCCGCCTAAGGGCCTGCGCCCGCGTCTGCGCAAGGCCCTGGGCTCTCTGATGCGAGAGCTCGGCTACGGCCATCACGCCCTCACCGTCGTGCTGACCGACGACAACGAGATTCGCTCGCTCAAAAAGCAACACTGGGGCGAGGATGAGCCTACCGACGTGCTGTCTTTCCCTACCTTCGAGCCCGGCGACCCCTTCGTGCCCCCGCACCTGGGGGACATTATCATTAGCCTGGACACTGCCGCGCGGCAGGCTCGCCAGCAGGGACACGGCCTCGAGGACGAAGTGCTGATCCTCGCAGCCCACTCACTGTGGCACCTGCTGGGACACGACCACACCACGGAGGCCGAATGGGCTGGGTTCCACCGCGTCCAGGCGCAGATCCTAAAGCGATGAGGGGGCTCAGGGCCTCCTTCGCCTACGCCTTCGCGGGCTTGCGCCATGCCTGGAAAAGCCAGCGTAACTTCCGGCTGGAGTGCTACGCGGGGGTTATGGCCCTGGGGTTGTCGCTGTGGCTGGGGGTGGGGCTGGTGGAAGTATTGCTGCTGATCCTGGTAGTGCTTTCCCTCGAGCTGCTCAACACCGCGCTCGAGGCCGTGGTGGACCTGTCCTCCCCCACCTATCATCCCCTGGCCAAGGCCGCCAAGGATACCGCAGCCGCAGCGGTACTGGTCTCGAGTGTGCTCTCTGCTACTATCGGTGCGGTGCTCCTCCTACCGGCTTTGCTGCAGCGCCTTGGCCTGTAGCCTCGTACCGACGGAATTGAGCAGGCAAGGGCCTCCTGCAACCGATACCCTCCCTCAAATGTGGCCCCACCTCTGACAGGTGGACTGAGGGGGTGTGCTAGAATCGCATTCGTTAGGTATGGATAACCCTTCCAGTCGTAGGGCTGTTGCCGCGTTTCTCCCTGCACAACCCATTTCGCTCCGCAGGACTCACCCCTCTTTCGTCGCATCGCAGGGGCCTTTTCCCCTGCGCGCACCCCTGATGGTTTTTGTGTCACCCGATCTCCAACGTGGCCTGCTCAGCCCTTAAGCCGAGCGCCCTATGGAAATCCTGATCCTCCTGGTCCTGACCCTCTTCAACGGGGTTTTCGCCATGTCTGAGCTGGCGCTGGTTTCAGCCCGCAAGGCCCGCCTGCAGCAACAAGCCGAGGATGGCAATGCCGGAGCCAAAGCCGCGCTCGAGCTCTTAGAGCACCCCAGCCGCCTGCTCTCGACGGTGCAGGTAGGCATCACCCTCATCGGCACGGTCGCCGGGGCCTACGGCGGCAGCACCGTGGCCAAGAACCTCGAGCCCGTGGTAGGGCGGGTGTCCTTCTTGGCCCCCTACAAGCAGGAGATCGCCTTCATCCTGGTGGTGCTGTTCATCAGCTACCTCTCGCTGGTCCTGGGCGAGCTGGTGCCCAAGCGGCTGGCGATGCGCAACCCCGAGCGCATCGCCAGCGTCGTGGCCTACCCCATGCGATTCGTGGAACTGCTCAGCAAGCCGTTGGTGTGGCTGCTGAGCGCTTCCACCGACGCCGTTTTGCGCATCTTCGGCATCCGCGGCGCTTCCGAAACGACCGTGACCGAGGAGGAAATCAAAGTGCTCATCGACGAAGGCACCAAGGCCGGGGTCTTCGAGGAGGCCGAGCAGGAGATCGTCACCAGCGCCCTCGGACTGGCCGACCGGCAGGCCGTCTCCTTCATGACCCCCCGCCACGATATCGTCTGGATCGACCTCGAAGAACCCATCGAGAGCATACGGAAGCTCATCATGGAAAACCCCCACGCCCGCTTCCCGGTAGCCGAGGGGAGCCTGGACAAGGTGGTGGGAATCATCCGGGCACGCGACCTGCTCGATGGCAACTTCACCAAGGAAAGCATCCGCGAGCGCATGCAAAAACCCCTGGTCGTACCCGATGGCTTCAGTGGCCTCGAGCTGCTCGAGCAGTTCAAGCGTGAGCGCACCCACATGGCGCTGGTGGTCGATGAGTACGGCAACCTGCAGGGCCTGGTCACGCTCCACGACATCCTCGAGGCCATCGTGGGGGACCTGCCCGGCAGCGACGAGGACGAAGAGGAGCCTTGGGTGGTGGCTCGCGAGGACGGCAGCTACCTGCTTGACGGGGCCTTGCCGGTGGAGGAGCTCAAGAAACTCTTCGACCTCGACGAGTTGCCCGAGGAGGATGAGTACCGCACCCTAGGCGGCTTCGTGGTCAACCGTCTCGAGCACATCCCCAAGGCGGGCGAGCACTTCACCTGGCACAACCTGCGCTTCGAGGTCGTGGACATGGACCTCAACCGAGTGGATAAGGTACTCGTCCTGCCCCAACAACCCGAAGAAGCTCCAGTCCTGCCCGAGGCCACCGAATAATGGACACCATCGCCGATCAACTGCGCGCCCTGCTGCAAAAAGCTTATGCACCCTACTCGCGCTACCCCGTCGCGGCCATCGTCAAAAGCGCCAGCGGGCGGCTGTTCTTCGGGGTCAACGTGGAAAACGCGGCCTATCCCATGACCCGCTGCGCCGAGCAGATCGCGGTGGGCGCAATGGTTAGCGCAGGTGAACGTCGGATCGCCGAGGTCTGGGTGATGGGCCGGAATGCCCCTACCCCCTGCGGGGGCTGCCGCCAGGTGTTGAGCGAGTTCGCCGGGCCTGAAGTCAAAGTGCACTGCCTGGCCCAGGACGGGCAAGAGCAGGTCTACCGCATGGCCGACCTGCTCCCCTTTGCCTTCCGCCCCGAAGACCTAACCCAAGCAGGCGAGTAGCCCGCGCTCCGTGAGCAAGGGCTTTCGACACATACCATCAGCCTCGAGCGATCTTTTCGCGTTATACCGGATTCAAAAAGATACTCTTCAAAAACCCAGAGCACTCCCTTCGGTCGACCGCCCCGCCAAGGCGGGGCGGCGTTCCCATTCGGGAACGAACTGACCGAATCTGGTATTATACCGGATTCAAAAAGATAATCACCCAAACTAAAGACCTTCAGAGGCTATCTTTTTGAATCCTAGAGCACTCCCTTCGGTCGGGTCAGTTCGTCCCCATTCGGGAACGAACTGACCGAATCTGGTATTAGACCCCCTTTAGCGCAAAAGCCCCTCGAGCACCTGGCGAATGTCCCGCTCCCAGATCCCGGGGATGCGGGCCTTGAGCTCGACCTGCACCTGCACACTGCCCAGGCCAGGAAAGCCGCTCAGGCGTACCGCTGCGTCGCTGCGCTCGCGGGCGCCGGGGGGTAGGCGCATATCCAAGTCGACCTCGGCCACCCGGCTGCCGCCGATGAGCACCCGTACGGGACCCTCGAGGCTAAAGCCGATGGGGTTGGGGTTGGAGACCTCGAGCCCAATCCTCAAGCTGCCCCCCTCCAACCGCAAGTCCACCAAACGGAGAGTGGGAGGCTGGAAGTTGAGGCTGATCTGCACCGTGCGGTCAACGAAGGTCAGGGGCCCCAGGGGTACCGCCACCGGCCCCGCCGAAACCCGCAGCTCCCCCGAGAGCCGCAAGCGGGTGGGCTGGCCGCTCAGCAAGATGCCCAACGAGCGGGCCCCCTCCACCACCGGAACCCGCAGGCGGGCTAAGGTCTCGCGAGTGCCACCCGCCGGGAGTTCAACCGCACCCAGCCTCATGGCAAAGCTGGCCCCGGCCAGCTCGGCGGTGAGGGTGCTGTCGAGGATGGGCAGGGTGAGGGCGTTGGGGTTGGTGAGCTTGAGGCGCAGGTCGAAGTCGGCGCTGCCGGCGAAGGGGTCCAGGCGCAGCAGGCGGAACTCGAGCAACTCGATGCCGGGCGGCTGCGGGCGCGCCACCTGCGGAACACAGCCCGCCAGCCCGAGCATCACAACGATCAGGAACCAGCTTCTCCTCATCGGCATTCCTCCGGTCAACTCAGTCGCCCGTGATCAGCCACCCCTCGGCCTTGAGGTCCTCCAAAATTCCCTTGAACAAGGGCCATAAGGGGCTTTCGGCAGGGTAGGGGGGGCGGGGATAGCCCGCGGGCAGACCCAGGTGGCGCATGGCCTGCTTCAGCAGCACGAAGCCCCCCTGCCCCAGCACCCGGCCCAGCGGCTCCAGGCGGGTTTGCAGCAGGTTGGCCGTGACCATGTTGCCCGACCTCCAGGCCTCCTCGAGCTTGCGGAAGGCCAGGGGAGCCAGGTTGGAAGCCGCTAAGATCCCGCCGCTGGCCCCCAGGGCTAAAGCGCCCAAGAAGGTGGGGGCGTGGCCGGTGAAGTACTCGAGGTCTAAGCTCTGGGACTGGTAAAAAGCCAGCCGGGCCAGCTCACCGCTGGAGTCTTTGAGGCCGCTGATGTTGGGGTGGCGGCTGAGGTTGGCCACCACGCTCAGGGGCATCTCGGCCTTGGTGTTCTGCGGCACGTGGTAGAGCCAGAGCTGTTTTCCGGCGTCGGCCAGGCCGCTGAAGTAGGCCTCGAGCCCCTCGTTGCCTAGGTTGGCCGCGTAGTAGCGTGGAGGTGTGACCAGTACGGCCCTGGGCTGTACGATCTGGGCCTGCTCGAGGGCCTCGAGGCCCTGCGCCAGGGTCTCCTCCATCAACCCTACCAGCGGGGGCTTGCGGGGGTTCTGAACCGCCAGCCCCTTTTCTCGCTCGGCGCGGGTGAGGTGGACGCCTTCGCCGTTGGAGCCATAGAACAGAATGCCGTCCACGTGGGGCTCGAGCATCTGTGCCAGATCGCGGAAAGCTTCGACATCGAGATTGCCTTTGCGGTCAAAAGGAGTGGGTATGGGGGGATAGATCACATTGCACCTCGGCGCGGACGGGCCAGCAGCCACATCACCAAATGAACGAGAACGGCCACAACGACCCCGTAAAGGGCCGTCGCCTGGCCCGCTTGGTAAAGCCACAGACAGTACAGGCCAAAGCCGGCCAGCAACACGCCCCAGCCCTGGCTATACAGCGGACTACCCAGGAACAAAAGCTGCACCCCGTAACGCCAGTTGGGGTAACCGGCGGCGCCACGGGGGCGGGGCAGGAAAAAGCTCAGCAGGATAAACAGCAACAGCACCAACAGCACAATACCGCTGGCCCAAGCCGCCACGGGATTTGCAACGATGCGGATGTCGCTCCAGGTGCGCAGGAAGTCGCGGCGCAGGTCCTCGAGCCCGGCCTGGGTCACCACCAGCCACATCAAACGTAGGGTCGGCACCCCCTCCCTGGCCACTCCGGCATCGCGATACGCCTGTGACCAGGGATCGGCACCAAAGCCCAGCGCGTCCTGCACGGCGGAGTACTGCGGTGCAGCCCAGTAGGCCCGGCTGAGGGATTCGGGGTCCCCGCGCCCCAGCAACACGACCGGCCAGCTCGAGGCCGCCCGGTAAAGCCGCTGCGATTCGGCGGGGTCGCTCTGGGCCAGGGCATAGGCCAGCAGCCCCCGGCTGGCGGGGACATCGGTCAGGCTGCGAAGCAGGTTCTGCGCGGCCTCCGAGCGCAAAGTCCCCCGGCTGAGCGCATCGTTGGCGAGGAGGGTCTCGGTGCGCCGAACGAAGCCATACACCACCACCGCCCCCCCAAGCAACAGCAACAACGCCAACAGCACGACACGCTCGGAAACGGTGGCATAGGCCAGCGCAGTGTGCCTTAGGCGCAGCAAGGGATTGGTGAACCACCCCACCAGCCACCCCCCCACCGCAGCCAGGTTGCGCCGTTGCGCAGGCAGATAGGCCAGCATCAGGTATACCCCCACCAGCAAGAACAACCCCGCGCTCACCCCAGCCAGCACCAGCATCGAACTCGAGCGCAGCGGCACATCCCACGACCGCAAGGTGCGCAAGGCAACGCGGTAACGCAGGGCGAGGTCGGGGCGACCCTGGTTTTCCAGCCAAAGCGCCTGCTCGAAGAGAGCCTGCCGCCCGCCGGGAAACTGCGGCAGGTACTCCAGCAGGGTGTCCGACCACATCAGGCTAGCTTCGATGCCCTGAGCGCGTGCGGCCCGCATGCGCTCGAGCCAAGGAGACAGCCAAAGCATCACCCCCTGGCCCCAGGGAAGTTCAGGGCGGTGTCCCCGGCGCAGGAGATCACGGCCAAAGGCCTTGAGGTCTTGGGCGCTAAGGCGGCTGGGGGGCTGGGCCAGGTAGTACCAGTAGGGCCGGCCCTCGGTGGGGCTTTGATCGAGGTTGCGGCTGCCGCTGCTCTCGAGGAGCTGGTCAAACTCGCGGATGACCTGCAAGCTCTCCCAGCGCCCTTCGTAGGGCAGCCCCCCCAGGGCATCGAGCCTCAGCCGCCGCCCACCCTCGAGCAGTACGCTCGGCAGGTTCTCTCCAGGGGCGGGAACCTCGAGGGCCTGGACCTCGGCAGGGGGGTAGTAGCGGTTGGAAATCCTGGGGTTGCTCAGGTCGATCTCGAGCACCAGCGGCCCCCGGAAGATGTAGGCTCGGTTGGCCACCACCAGCGGCTCGCTCCAGTCTCCGGGCAGGGGCAGTTTCCAGTTGCCCACCCGCAGGCCCTCAGCGGTGAGCACTGGGGTCTGGGCCATGATCTGAACGCTGCTGCTGGCCTCGAGGGTGCGGTCGGGCAGGACCAGTCGGAACTGGTAGGTTCCGGGCACCTTGGGGGTGTAGGACAGCTTGAACGCGCCGCGAGAGGTCTCCACGGGAAAGGACTCGTTGCCCGCCGGAGAGGTGACTTGCAGGGTGTAAAGACCCTCGGGCAAGCTCTCTCCCGAGATCTCCAGGGCAGAGCCGGTTCGACCCGATGGCGGGGCGCTGAGGGTCTGAGCCCAGCCGAGGGAGGCCACACAAAGCAGCCCCACAGCGAGCCATCGCTCATACCCCCGCCCTCGAGAGGCTCGCAAAGGGCATAGCCCAGGGCGCAGGCGTCGGAATCGCATCTGCATGGGCCTATTGTATCGGTATCCACCACTTTCCACACCCCAAGGCCCACTGTCCGCGCTATAATCCCCTATCAGTACCAGCCCCGGACGGCGTGAGGCTGGTGGTGCTTTTTTGCTGTGGCCGCGCATTTTGAAGGCGCGACCTGGAACCCAAAGGCATCTTTTGGAGGAGGCATGACCAAGAAACCCGTATACATGACCGCTGAAGGGGTAAAGCGGTTGCAGGAAGAACTGACCCACCGCAAGACCACCAAACTCGCCCAGATCGCCAACGACATGGGAGCCGCCATCGCCGAGGGCGACCTGCGCGAAAACGCCGGATACGACGAGGCCCGGCGAGCCATGTGGGACAACAATAGCCGCATCGCCGAAATCGAGGACATTCTGAGCCGGGTGGTGGTGGTGGAAGCCGGCAACGGCACCCCCGAGGAAGTTAGGGTGGGCGTCACGGTAGAGCTCGAGACCGAAACCGGCCAGCGCATGAGCCTGACCATCGTCGGCAGCGCGGAGGCCGACGTGTTCAGCGGCAAGATCTCCGACGAGTCGCCCATGGGCAAGGCCCTGCTGGGCAAGAAGCCGGGCGACCACGTGGAGATCCCCGGACGCCGGGGCGCTCAGATCTACCGGGTGCTCGAGCTGAAGTACGCCTGATACCAGATTCGCTCAGTTCACCACCGAAGTTATACCGGATTCAAAAAGATAATCACCCAAAGCAAAGACCTTCAGAGGCTATCTTTTTGAATCCTAAAGCACACCCCTCCCTGACGGTCGGCCGCCCCGCCAAAGCGGAGCGGCCGACCGAATCTGGTATTATCCGCGTAGCGGAGGGCGGTAGCGCCCACAAGCGCCTGTGTTGTAGGCGCCAATCGACGCCTCACCGTGTGCGGCGTAAATGCAGAAAACGCAACAGGACCCCAAAAGATAGCCACTGGGGTTGTTTGAAGGCTTTGCGCCCAGCGCTAAAGCATACGGCTCAGCCAATCGTGAATGTGGTGTGCTTGGCCTTGAACTCCGGCTCGACGTGAACCGTCAGCTGGGCCCCGGGCAGAAGCTGGCGAAGGGTTTCCTCGAGCTGGTCACAAATTTCGTGGGCCTCGGCCACCGACATCTCGCCCGGCACCACCAGGTGCAGCTCGGCAAAGGTGCTGGGTCCAGCCCGGCGGGTCTTGAGGTCGTGGATCTCGATGACCTTGTCCTGCAGCACCAAGCCCTGTACCGCCTGGTGCAGGGCCTGGCGGATCTGCTGGAGCTCCTCCGGCTTGAGGCTCTCGTCCATCAACCCCCCCACCGAGTCCCGCACCAGCTTCCAGCCCACCCACAGGATGTTACCGGCGACCACGATGGCCAAGAGGGGATCGAGCAGCCAAAAGCCCGTCAGCCAGGCCAACCCCATTCCCATCAGAACACCCAGCGAGGTGATCACGTCGCTGAGCACGTGGTGCGCGTCGGCGACCAGGGCTGGAGAGCGGGCCACCTTGCCGCTGCGCATGAGGAAAGACGCCAGGGCCAGGTTCAGCCCCGAAGCCAGCAGGGAGATGAGCAGGCCCACCCCTACCGTGTGGGGCGCGCTGGGGGCCAGCAAGCGGGGCCAGGCCTCCCGCACGATGGTGAAGGCGGCCAGTACGATCAGAACCCCCTCGAGCACCGCCGAGAAGTACTCGGCCTTGCTGTGGCCGTAGGGGTGGTTGGCATCGGCAGGACGCCGGGAAAGGCCCACTGCCCACAGTGCCGCCAGCGCCGCCACGATGTTGACGATGGACTCTAGCGCATCCGACAGCAGGGCCACCGAGCCCGTAAGCCGGTAGGCCGTCCACTTCAGGGCGAAGATCGCGCAGCCTACCAGCAGGCTCAGGTAGGCAGCCTGCAGCGGTTGCATCACTCGACCTCGGCGGGAATGGTCTCGGCCCCAACGGGGCCGGCCTTGCGCGGTTTGAGCAAGGGGAACAGCAGCACGTCGCGGATGCTGGGCTGGTCGGTGAGCACCATGGTGAAGCGGTCGATGCCGAAACCCATGCCGCCCGCCGGAGGCATGCCGTATTCCAAAGCCAGCAGGAAGTCCTCGTCGGGTTCGGGGATCTCCTCATCGCCCGCCGCCCGCTGCTCGAGCTGCCGCATGAAGCGCTCGCGCTGCTCGAGGGCGTCGTTGAGTTCGGAGTAGATAGGGGCGATCTCGAAGCCGGCCACGAACAAGTCGGTACGCTCGGTCAGGCCGGGGCGAGTGCGGTGCTTCTTGACCAGCGGGCTGATGGCCAGCGGCACGTCCATCACAAAGGTGGGGTTGATCAGGGTGGGTTCAACGTAGATCCCGAAGAGCTTATCGAGCAGGCCGTAGTCGGGGACTTTGCGCAGTTCGGGGTGGCGGGCGTCGGTCCACTCACGCAGGCGGGCAAGGTCGGTGGGGTCGAAGTCGAGGCCGGCCTTCTCCTTCAAGGAGCCCACGAAGTCGACGCGGGCGAAGGGGCGTGAGAAGTCGATGTCGTGCTGGCCGTAGCGCAGCTTGGGGCTGCCCTTGACCGCCACCACCACCGAGTGCACCAACTCCTCGACGAGCGCGCTCATATCGTTGTAGTCGGCGTAGGCCCAGTAGGCCTCGAGCATGGTGAACTCGGGGTTGTGCTTGGGGCTGATGCCCTCGTTGCGGTAGTTGCGCCCGATCTCGAAGACCTTCTCGAAGCCGCCTACTAAGAGCCGCTTGAGGTGTAGCTCGAGGGCGATGCGCAGGTTGAACTCGTGGCCCAGGGCGTTGTGGTAGGTCTTGAAGGGCCTGGCCTCGGTGCCGCCGGCCACCTCGTGCAGGGTGGGGCCTTCGACCTCGAGGAAGCCTCGCTCCTCGAAGAAGCGCCGGATCAGCCGGATGATCTGGGTGCGGGTTTTGAAGACTTCGCGTACCTCGGGGTTCTGAATGAGGTCGAGGTAGCGCTGACGGTAACGCACCTCCACGTCCTTGATGCCGTGCCACTTGTCGGGCAGGGGGTGCAGCGCTTTGACCAGCGGTGTCCAGTGCCGCACCTTGACGGTGATCTCCCCGGTCTTGGTGGTGAATACGTGACCCTCCACCCCCACGATGTCGCCCACGTCGAGCTTCTTGAGGAGTTCGAAGCGCTCGGTGTCGCTCTTGGAGAAGTAGAGCTGGATGCGCCCCGAGCCATCTTGAAGGTGGGCGAAGATGACCTTACCCATCTCGCGCAGGGTCATCAGCCGACCCGCGACCCTCACGTGCTCATCAGGCCACTCCTGCTGGGGCTGCGCTCCCCCGTGGGTCGCGCGGATCTGCGCAGCGTCGTGGGTCTTGTCGAAGCGGTAGGGGAAAGGCTCGAACCCTGCCTCGACCAGGGCCTCGAGGTTCTTCAATCTCTGCTGGGTCTGTTCACTCCACTCGGGCATAGTCCCTCACAAAAAGCAAAGACCAAACGCTCCCGATTCTACTCGGTTTCCGCGTTTGGCATTTGAGTGCTCTGTTTTGCTGCTGCGCTGCGATCAAGCCTCCACGGAAACGATCTTGAACTCGCGTTTACCTTTGGGGGTGTCCAGCAACAGCTTCTCGCCCCTCTTGCGCCCCAGCAGGGCCTTGCCCATGGGCGATTCGTCGGAGATCTTCATGGGCACCTCGAGCACGCTGGCCTCGGCTGGCGAGACCACCCGAACCTGTAGTTTGCCGCCGTGGTCGTCCTCGAGGTTGACCACCGCCCCCAGCGTCACCAGGTCGCCCTTGCTCGCAGATCCCTCGAGGATGGCCGCCCGCGAGAGGGTGTCTTCCAAGGTACTGATGCGGGCCTCGATGCGGGCTTTCTCCCGCTTAGCGTCCTCCAGGCCCGAGTCGTCGTAGTCGTCGGAGGACTCCATCAGCTCCTGGAGGATGCGGGTGGCCTCGCTCAGACGCTCGCGCTCCTGCTCGAGTTCCCGCAGCAGGCGCTCGTATCCATCACGGGTAAGCTGTACTTCACGCGGCATGTGTTCTCCTCGTTCACTCAAATGGGCGCTCACCGCCCGTGGTCCTTAGTGGTACTTAAGTGAAGCCCCGGCCAAAGCCTGGGGCTGGAATCTGTGAGGGATTTGTCAATCCCTAACTGCGCTTAGATTATACTCCGGCGCAGCAATTCCCTCAATCGGCGGGGCTCAGCCAGCCCATTGCACTGGCCGGTGTCCCGGCAGAGCGTCAGGTAGCGCCAGCGCCGGCCCGAGGGCCCCACGCTGAAGCGGAAGAACTGCACCGAAGCCCGCGACATCTGACGCAGGCAGGCCTCACAGAGCACCGGAGCCGTGGAAGGGGTAGCCTCGAGCGGCTCGAGTACCATTTCCAGAGGCTCCTCGGCGATGTGGACCCTGCCGTCTTCGTCGCGGTAGTAAAGCACCTCACCGGGCGGGAGCAAATCCGGGTCTGTTCCGGGGAACAACTCCAGGATGAGCTCCCGCTCATCGAAGCTCGGCTCGCTCATAGTTCAGCCCAGCATACCCCATTCCATCCAGCTTTGCTCAGCCCGGCCTCGGCCATACCCAGCCGCCAGCCGCGCCGCCTGTCGGCCCAGAAGGGCCCCCACCACGTTTCCGGTTCCGCTGTAAGCCCCAATCGCCCACACATCCGGGCGCACCTCCTCGAGGATGGGCCAGCCGGTGCCGGTATAGGCCACCGAAGCCGCCCAGCGGTGGGTGATCTCGGCCCGCACACCCAGGCGATCGCGCAGGAAGCGCTCGAGCCGGCCCTGCACCTCCGCACCGGGTTCGGCGTCGTAGGTCCACTCCGCCTCCCCGCCCTGGTCGCGGAACCCCCCCAGCGCGATGCGGCCATCGGGGAGTTGCTGCCAGTACTCGTAGCCCCAGCGGTAGTAGACCGGACGGGGGAAGCTGACCTCAGGAGCGGGGGCCGTCGCCAACATCTGCAAGCGGGCGGTGCGCACCCGTCCGGCCAGTTCGGGGAGCAGGCGCTCGAGCCCCCCGTCCACCGCCACGATCACCTTCTTGCAACGGATGCTTCCCCCAGGCGTTCGCACCATGCCGCTGCCGATCTCGAGGGCTGGGGTGCGCTCGAACAGCGCCACCCCTTCCCGCAGCAGCCCCTGCGCCAACAGGCGGCAACGCAGGAGCGGGTTGAAGGCCCCGTCCGAGGGGATGAGGATTCCCCGGCCCTCGGGGCCGTCGTAGGGCTCAGCGGGGAAAGCGTCGGCCTGGAGCGCCCGGAGGTGCTCGAGGCAGTCGCGGTATTCCTCCTCGCCTTCGGCGATGCGCAGGCTCCCCACCCGCCGAATGGCCTCGGGGGTCTCCCGGCCCATGCGCTCTAGCTGCTCGAGGGTAGCCTGGTAGACGGCCCTGGCCCGCTCGCGCCCCAGCTGCGCCACGCTCTCGTGGTAGAAACGGGCGAGCCCGGCCAGCAGGAAGCCGCCATTTCGCCCCGCCGCACCCCCGGCCACCGTCGCGGCGTCTATACCCACCGCCCGCTCTCCCAGCTCGAGCAGCTCCCGCAGGGCCGACAGCCCCGACCCCCCGAGCCCCACCACGCAGACGTCGGTCTCGAGGTCGCCCTCCAAAGCAGGCAGGCCGGGCCAGGACAGGTCCTCCCAGACCGGCGTGTTCGCAGGGTAAGTCTTCATGCCAAACGGAGGCTACCAAAAAAGCGACCGGGGCTCGAGCCCCGGCCTTGGTGGTGGAGGTGGAGGGATTTGAACCCCCGACCTTCGCCTTGCAAAGGCGCTGCTCTCCCGCTGAGCTACACCCCCGAAAGGGCCGAACGCCTGACACTAAACGCCCGACCGGTTTGGAAGTATAGCAGCCCTTCCCCACTTCCGCAAACCGCCTTCTTCACCTATAATCGGCCAGGTGTGCCGAAGGCGGCACGGGGCAGGGAGAGGTCCCCGCGCCAAAGGCCCAGGCCACAAATCCAAACGCCGCTCCAACCTCTCCCGTACGGAGGCTTATGCCCTTCAACATCAGCATCAAAGAACTGCTCGAAGCCGGGGTTCACTTCGGTCATGAGACCAAGCGCTGGAACCCCAAGATGAAGCGCTACATCTACGCCGAGCGCAACGGCATCTTCATCATCGACCTGCAGAAGACGATGGTGGAGATCGAGCGCACCTTCAGCTACATCCAGGACCTCTCCATGCGCGGGGGCACCATCCTCTTCGTGGGCACTAAGAAGCAGGCCCAGGAGATCGTGGCCCTCGAGGCCGAGCGCTGTGGCATGCCCTACGTGAACGTGCGCTGGCTGGGCGGAATGCTCACCAACTACAAGACCATCGCCAGCCGGGTGGGCCGCCTGGCCGAACTCGAGGAACTCTTCGCCTCCGAGGAGATCAACGAGCGCGTCAAGACCGAGCAGGTACGTCTTAAGCACGAGCTCGACCGGCTTCAGAAGTACCTGGGCGGCTTCCGTCACCTCAAGCGCTTGCCCGACGCCCTCTTCGTCATCGACCCCTCCAAGGAGGCCATCGCGGTCAAGGAAGCCCGCAAGCTGGGCATCCCCATCGTGGCGCTGGCCGACACCGACTCCGACCCCGACCTCGTCGACTACATCATCCCCGGCAACGACGACGCCATCCGGGCCATTCAGCTCATCCTCTCCCGCGTCACCGACCTGATCGTGGAGACCCGCGGTGGAGGACGCCCCGCCGCCGCAGCTACGGCGCCCGCCGGAGCCGAGGAGGTCGCGGGCGAAGAAGCCCAGGCTTAGAAGCCCGGGGGTCCAGAGCTAAGGTGAGATCTGAAGGATAGCTATGAGCCAACTCGAGCAGATCAAAAAACTACGCGAGCAGACCGGCGCGGGCATGAGCGACGTCAAGAAGGCCCTGGAAGACGCTGGCTGGGACATGGAAAAAGCCACCACCCTACTGCGCGAGCGCGGGGCGCTGAAGGCGGCTAAGAAGGCCGATCGCGAGGCCCGCGACGGGATCATCGGCTACTACATCCACCACAACCAGCGGGTGGGGGTTATCGTCGAGCTCAACTCCGAGACCGACTTCGTAGCCCGCAACGAGGAGTTCCAGGCCCTGGCCAAGGACATCGCCATGCACATCGCCATGGCCAACCCTCGCTACGTGAGCGTCGAGCAGGTTCCGGCGGAAGACCTCGAGAAAGAAAAGCAGATCTACATCGCCCAGCTCCTGGGCGAGGGCAAGCCCCAGCACATCGCCGAGAAAGCCGCCGAGGGTCGCCTCAAGAAGTTCTACGAGGAGATGGTGCTCTTAGAGCAGCCCTTCGTCAAGGACGAAAAGATCAAGGTGGGTGACCTCATCAAGGCGGCCATCGCCAAGATCGGGGAGAACATCGTAGTCCGGCGCTTCAGCCGCTTCGAGGTAGGAGCGTAAACCATGTCCAGGGTCGAGGGTCGAGCGCGGGAAGCTCGATCCTCGACTTTCTTTCAAAGCCTCGACTTTTTGGGTTATGAGATACAAGCGCGTACTGCTCAAGCTTTCGGGGGAGTTTCTCTCGGGTAACGGCTTCGGCATCCAGCCCGACGCCACCAAGACCCTGGCCCAGGAAGTCGCCAAGGCCCACGCCCTGGGCACCCAGCTCGCCATCGTGGTGGGTGGGGGCAATCTGTGGCGCGGAGCACGGCAGGGAGTAGGGATGGACCGGGCTACTGCCGACTACATCGGTATGCTGGGCACCATCATGAACGCCCTGGCCTTGCAGGACGCCCTCGAGTTTTTGGGGGTGCCCACCCGCGTGCAGACTGCCCTGACCATCCAGCAAGTCGCCGAGCCCTACATCCGCCGCCGGGCGCTACGGCACTTAGAGAAGGGCCGGGTGGTGATTTTCGGCGGGGGCACGGGCAACCCCTTCGTCACCACCGATACCGCCGCTGCGCTGAGGGGGCTGGAGATGAACGTGGAGGCGGTGCTGATGGCCAAGAACAAGGTGGACGGGGTCTACGACGACGACCCGCGCAAGAACCCCCAGGCCAAAAAGTACGACACCCTCACCTTCCACGATGCCTTGGTCAGGGGCTTGCAGGTCATGGACGGCACCGCCATGACCTTGTGCCAGGAACAGGGCCTCCCCATCATCGTCTTCGACATGTTCAAGGAGGGGAGCCTCGAGGGTGTTATCCGAGGCGAGCCCATCGGCACGCTGGTTCACAGGTGAGTAAAGGGCTCCACAGCCCACGAATCCGGGCTGCCCTCGCGGCACGGATACGCTAATGTAGAGGATACCGGCAAACCCCTTCTCAGGAGGCGCTATGCTAAAAGACATTTACGCTGAAGCCAGAAATCACATGCAGAAGGCTCTCGAGGCCCTCGAGCACCACCTCAGCGGAATGCGCTCTGGCAGAGCCAATCCCGCCCTGCTCAACAACATCAAAGTCGAATACTACGGCTCACTCATGCCCCTCAACCAAGTCGGGACCGTCTCCGCGCCCGACGCGCGCACCCTGGTCATCCAAGCCTGGGACCCCCAAGCCCTCAAGGAGATCGAGAAGGCCATCCGTGACTCCGACTTGGGGCTCAACCCCAACAACAAAGGCGATTCCATCTTCATCGTCATCCCTCCCCTGACCGAGGAACGCCGCAAGGACCTGGTCAAATCGGTCAAGCACTACGGCGAGGAGGCCAAGGTAGCCATGCGCAACGCTCGCCGGGAAGCACTGGACAAGATCAAGAAGCTGGAAAAGGAGAAGCTCATCTCCGAAGACGACCTCAAGCGCGCCGAGGCCGAGGTGCAGAAGATCACCGACGAGTTCGTGCACAAGGCCGATTCGGCGGTGCAGAAAAAGGAGCACGAGATCCTCGGCAGTTGAGCAAACCTCAGGCATCACCCAACTGCCAATCGCGCTCAGGCAGTGAGGTCGCCACACCCTCAATCCCCCGCCCCGGTTTTTTCCCATGGAAAAGCCCACCCAGCCAGAGCAAGCTCGAGTCAAAACCGCAGAAGATTCGCTGGCTACGCGCTTCTTCTCCTCCATCGTCGGCTTCGCCCTGCTGCTGTTCATCATGTGGGTGGGGCTGTCGCTGATTCTTCCGGTGCTGATCGGAATCCTGTGGCTGGCCACTGCCGAATTGCGCGACATGCTGCGCCTGCGTGGCATCGCGCTCAACATGCATTTCCTGCGCTGGGGCGGGGTGGTGATGCTGCTGTTCTCGCTACCCCAACTGCACGACATCTACCCCGGCATCCCCTGGCGCGAGGTGGCGCTGGGGCTGGTGCTCATCGGCGCTTTCAGCTACGAGCTGCTCTACGGCGCCAATATCCCCCGCTTTGCCTTCAGCCTGATGGCCTTCCTCTACGTGCCGTTCATGCTGGGCTATCTGGTGCTGCTGCGTTACACCCCCGACGCCGTGCAGGGCTTCTGGACGCTGCTGCTGCCGATCTTCGCTAGCTTCAGCACCGACGTGGGGGCCTACCTCGTGGGCAAGCGCTTTGGCAGGCACAAGCTGGCCCCCAGCATCAGCCCTGGCAAGACCGTCGAAGGCTCCATCGGCGGCATAGTGGCCGGCTTCCTGGGGGTGCTGCTCATCGCCGCCCTGGCCAACGCCGCCATGCCCTTCCGCTGGGTCGAACTGCTGGCCGTCAGCCTCCTCCTCTCCCTCTCCGCCCAGCTCGGAGACCTCACGGAGTCCATGCTCAAGCGCTATTGTGGCGTCAAGGACTCCGGCTCCTTCCTCCCCGGCCACGGTGGCCTTCTCGATCGCATGGACAGCCTGCTCTTCAGCGTGCCCCTGACGTACTTCCTGCTCCGAATCTTCGTAGGATAGGCTTTGACGCTCTCGTCACGATTCCCACATTTACGCCGCACACGGCTCAGCGTAAACGCCTACAGCAAGAGGCAGCCGTAGGCGGATTGGTAATTTTCTAAATTTCGTGCGATTTCCAGTGCGCCTCGAGCCGCCGCAAAATCTCCGGCGGGATGCGGGTGGCCCGCCCCTCCCGGCTCTGGCACAGGTGGCGGCTGTAACCCTCGGCCAACAGGGTTTCGCCGCGCCAGACGCGGTAATCATAGCGCAGGGCCCTCGAGGAAAGCTCGCTCAGGCACACCTCGACCTCTACCGTGTCGCCGAAGCGGGCGGGAACGCGGTACTTGAGGCTGACCTCGACCACGGCAAAGGCCAGGCCCTGGGCCTCAACCTCGGTGTAGGGGAGCCCCAGGCGCTCGAGCCACTCCACCCGGGCGAGCTCGAGCCAGGGGATGTAGCGGGAGTGGTGTACCACGCCCATGGCGTCGGTTTCGGCGTAGCGCACCTTGACGGGAACGCGGATCGTCACGGGTCCTATCTTACCCAGAGGCTTCGAGTGCAGCTTCATGCGGTAGGCCAGTTCACCTTGAATGAAGCGGTGAGCGTGGTTGAGGATCTCCAAGGTTTCGCCGATGCGCTCGAGGGTGCTGACATAGACCACTGCCGAGGCGTTGTCGGGTGAGAGGTCCACGGTAAGCGCGGGTCCCGCTGCGGCTCGAGGAAACTCAGTATGCCGCACCCACCGGCAACGCTTCAAGCCTCGTCGAGCTGCTGCACCAGCTGCACCATCTCCGCCGAGACGCCTTCGATCAGCTCGGTGGGGCCCTCCACCATAACCCGCACCAACGGCTCGGTGCCCGAAGGGCGCACGTTAATGCGCCCCTGGCCTGCCAGTCTGGCCTCGGCCTGGGCAATGGCCGCGTGCAGCTCGGGCTTTTGCATCAGGGCGTGCTTGTCGCGCACCCGCACGTTCTTGAGGAGTTGGGGGAACATGGGCAAAGCGTCGCGCCACTCACAGAGGTCCTTGCCCGACTCGAGCATGGCCGAGAGGGTAAGCACAGCAGTAAGCATGCCGTCGCCGGTAGGGGCGTGCTCGAGGAAGAGGATGTGCCCGCTCTGTTCGCCCCCCAGGGTGAGGCTGCTGGCCTTGAGCTTCTCGTAGACGTAGCGGTCACCCACCGCGGTGCGGTAGAAAGCGATGCCTGCCTCGCGCAGCTTGACCTCCAGGCCCATGTTGCTCATCAGCGTGCCCACCACGCCCGGCTCGCGTCGCACGAGGGCGTTGAGGTAGAGGATGTGGTCACCGTGGAACTCGCGCCCCTGCCGGTCGACGAGGATGGCGCGGTCGCCGTCACCATCGAAGGCCACGCCGAGGTCGTAGCCCATCTCGACCACCTGGGCCTTGAGGAACTCAGGGTGGGTCGAGCCGCAGCCCTTGTTGATGTTGCGCCCGTCCGGGGTGTTGAACATCACGAAGACCTCGGCCCCCAAGCGCTGGAAGAGGCGGTGCGCCAGGCGGTAGGTGGCCCCGTTGGCGGTGTCGAGCACGATCTTGAGGCCCTCGAGGCTGCGACCCTTGGAGGCCAGGAAGTCGAGGTACATGCGCTCGGCCTCGCTGAAGTCGGCCACGGTGCCGATGCCGACGGTCTTGAGGTCTTGCTCCAACAGCTTCTCGATCTCGAGCTCCACCTCGTCGGGCAGCTTGTCGCCCTGGGCGCTGAAGAACTTGATCCCGTTGTCCTGGTAGGGGTTGTGGCTGGCCGAGATCATCACCCCGGCCGTCGCCCCGAGCTGCTTGGTCAGGTAGGCCACGCCCGGCGTGGGCAGCACCCCCAGGTGCTCGACCCGCACGCCCTGCGACATGAGCCCGGCGGCCAGGGCGGCCTCGAGCAGGTCGCACGACTGCCGGGTGTCCTTGCCCAGGAGCACCACCGGCCGGCGGTCGTGGGCCTTGAAGTACGCACCGGCCGCCTGGCCGAGCTTGAGCACGAATTCCGGCGTCAGGGGCGGCTCACCGGCCACGCCGCGCACGCCATCGGTACCGAAGTATTTGCGACTCACGGCGAATAGTCTAACGGGGAATGTCGATAGCGGATAGCCGGGTGCGGGTCCTACGTCGTACGCAAGACACAAGGCGTCATCCTCTACAAGAGTTCATCAGTGCACCGGGGCGAGAAGCACGGCGAGCTTGTAGCGTCGCCCGGCAACCCCACGCTTGCCGTTATTGCTCAGGTTGCGAAGCATCTCCTCGAGCATAGCGACTTGCTCACTGGTGAGCACCAAATCCAGTATCTTGACAGGGGATCGGGGTAGTTTCGGGAAGTCTTCACCGACGAGGATAAATTCCTCATCTAATTCTTGTTGCCAGTGAGCCACTGCTTGGCGAAGCAATTGCAGTATTTCGGCAGACGCCAATCCCAGGGCTTCTTCCAAGCTCGAGTAAGGTGTTAGGGAAAAGGGTATTCTGAAGTTACGAGCCTTCCGCTCGAGAAAAACCCTACGACCTTGCCGGTAACACACCACCAGCAACCCCAACTGTCGCAGTAGCCTGATGTGGTGCCCAACTCGGTTAGGCACCTCCCCGATCTCCCGGGCAACCTGTGCAGAGGTTTTCGGTACGTCAAACGCCAACAGCACCCGCAAACGTGCTGGGTTGAGGATTGCTCGAGCCTGCATGGGATCTTGGACTACATACTCATCGAGCATAGCTACTTGATACCAGAGAAGCCCATACGGATCACCAGGCGCTCGAGAAAAGCATATCCTAGCGTTCCTAGCGACAAGGAAACTCCGCACACAACAGCAACAGTACCTATATCCGTCGTGCCACGCATCAAGCCTTGTACTACCGAAAACGGTAGGTAAGAACCTACAGAACTCATCAGCGAACTGGGCAAAAACGCCCCGGCCAGCACGATGATCGCCATCAAGTTGACCAATGCCCCGGTTTTCTTGAGTAAAAGCGAAAATCCGCCCAAAAGCAATCCTGGTCCTAGGCCGGCGAGAAAGGCTACAGGGGCATAAATCCACAAATCAATAAGGGTACTCGTGGGCAGGTGCAGGGGAAAAAGCATCACGAGGTAAACGATGGTAAAGCTGAACACAGTCCTCACAGCCAAGCCGATTGCTTGAAAAATCAGCGTGGCGATGGGGGGGATGGGATACAAGTACACCTCCTCCGGCTCCGCTGAGCTGTCTTCTAATGCGCGCTGAGGGGCTTGCAGCGCCGCAAGGATTATGAACGTGATGAATAGGGCGCCTTCGATTCCCCCAACGCCGATCGCGCGCCCCCCTAGCAATAGCAAAGTTAGGAATAATGCCGTAGATACCACGTTGCTTAGGAACACGACCGGATAGCGAATCTCCACCAAAACGCCAAACCGGACGATGCTCCACAAGGCCAGCATCATGTCGTCTCTCCCCTCACCAGCCGCTCTATACCCGAGACTTGCTCAAGGCCCACTAAGCCTGCACCCGTAGAGCGCAGGTAGGATATAGCCTCCTCCAATCCCTCCAAACTGAGCGGTCCTTCAAGAAACTCCCCATCCCACGAGAAGCCTGGAGGTATCGGGATTACCATCTTGGCTGGATTGAGAACCCTTAGGCGCACTCGAGCGCTGTAGCCTAGGATGCACAGCACGTCCGATGGCGCTCCAGAAGCCACCACTCTTCCCCGTTCCAGAACGCTTACCCAACTTGAGATCTTTTCCATGAGTGAAATTTCCTGTGAGGTTATCAGCACTGCCCCCCCGAGCTTGTTCGTTTGCTCGATGAGCTCCAGTAGCAGATCCCACCCCCGAATATCCAGACCCAGGGTAGGCTCATCGAGAAGAAGAACTCGGGGTTTATGCAGAACAGCTCCCGCTAGGATAAGCCGCTGTCGCATTCCCCTCGAGTACCGGTTTACCGGTTCGTTAGCAGGAAGATCGAAGTGGTCTAGCAGGGCCTTAACACGGTCATGGAGTTCGGCTTTGGGCAGCCCGTACATCGAGCCTTTGAGCGTTAGGTTCTCTAATCCGCTCAGGCGGGGTTCTAGCGCGCGCCTACCATCCAGCAAGACCCCGACCTCCCGCATGATCTGGGTACGCCGTGTGACGGGATCTTTGCCCAGTACGCTGACTTTCCCGGTCAGAGTAGGCAACAAGCCTAGGATTAGCCTGAGCAGAGTGGTCTTCCCAGCACCGTTGCGACCTATCAGCGCATGGGTTTCGCCCGGCATCAATCGAAGACTTACGCTCTCCAGGGTCAGCCTGGACTGACCCTGGAAAGAACGGTAGATGGCACTGGCTTGGTCAATTAGTACTAGAGGAGCGGTCATGAGGCTCGGAGATCAGCCGGTTCAGGGGCAAACCAACACAAAACTCCAGCCTGCCCACCAGCATCCAAAGGGCTTCGGATCGTTTCCAATGGCCTCGAGCCTGCCTTCTCCCCGTTTAGGGTCGGTGACTTCGAGCCTCCCAACCCCGTTCCATATAACTTCTCCCTTGAGCGTCCTGAGCTGAACCCGGAAGTCATCACCGGTTTGGGCCGGAATCGTTGAGCCAGTTTCGCGCTTGACCCAACGCTCATAAATCTCGCCCTCGGGGTTGATAAGGTATCCCGCCAAAGCCTCTCCCCCAACCGGAAGGAAATACAGTGAAGGCCGCCCCTCCGTCTTGGTTGAGATTTGCACTGGGATATGGATCATCCTTCCAAAAGGAGTGCACACAGAGGTAGCGAAGTGGGGATTGACCAGTCTAGGAGCAAGACCAAGGTTGGTGAGGGCCGGTTCGAGCTGTAGCGGGTTGGTGATGCCTAGTTGATACACGGTTTCGATGAGTGATTGCACATAACCGTCCACGGTATTCGGTGAGTTGGGCAAAAGCGACTCGGGCCTTTGAAGTTTCATCTTTACTCCCTTATCTGCGACACCTTTTGGGCATCTCTCAGATTAATCCGGCTACCGGGTGGCAGAATCAATGCCCTTTCCTGTCATATCCAAAACTGTGCTCCGGACGGCCCACGACTGCCCGGATTCGCGGCATCCTGTAGGCATGCGCTGGTTGCTGGCAAGTTTGGCGGTCCTGGGGTTGGCGGGGGCGCAGCAGGCCCCGCGGGGCGGTTTCGTGGACGTGCCGCCTTGCCACTGGGCGGCGGAGGCGGTGCGGGCGCTGGCGGCGAAGGAGTTGGTCCAGGGGAGCCCGGCGGGCTCGAGGGAACTCGTAGAGAACGCCCTGCGGCAGGTGTTCGAGGGGCTCAGGTGCGGCGATCCGGGGTGGAGCCTCGAGTTCCTCGAGGGCGCCCCTCCCGGCTTCGCGACCGGTGCCGTGGGGAAGATCGACGGGTTCGAGCTCCGGGGGCTGCAAACCCGCGTCAGCGGGGGCGAGGCCACGGTCAGCTTCCAGGTGGTCATCTCGGAAGGGGGCAGCGTTTACACCCGCCGGGGCACGGCCCGGCTCGTGTCGGGTCCGGGCGGCTGGCGCGTGGTTTATAGCAGCTTAGTGGCGCTCGGCCTGCCCTACTTCAGGTAGGGTCACACCGGCCCGCACTTTTTGGGATAGATTATGAACAGGTGAACCCCTTGGGCGAGTTGCTGAACTGGTGGAACTTCGTCTTCGCCCTGCCCCTGGCGGTGGGGCTGCTGCTGAGCCTGGGGGTGGTGCCGATGGGCGCCCACGGCGATCACGCCCACGACGGCGACGCCGACCACGGCCACGGCTCGCCTTTGGGCGACCTGGCAGGCTTCTTCGGCTTCGGACGCGGGGTCTCCCTCTCCCTGCTGCTGCCGATGCTGATGGCGACCTGGTGGGCATGTGGGGCCGCGCGGCGTTCCGCGTCACGGCCACGGGCGGAGCGGCCAACGTGCGCGACCGCTTCGGCAACATCCACCGGGTGGTCTGCCAGACCCTACCGGGGGAGCCCGAGCTCGAGGCGGGCCGCGAAATCCTGGTGCTCGACTACGACAAGGAGCGCGGGGTCTACCTCGTGCAGGCCCAACTGACCCGCCGGCCGGCGGTCGTGGGCCTTGAAGTACGCACCGGCCGCCTGGCCGAGCTTGAGCACGAATTCCGGCGTCAGGGGCGGCTCACCGGCCACGCCGCGCACGCCATCGGTGCCGAAGTATTTGCGACTCACGCCAGGAAGGCGATCATCGATAGCCAGTCGTAAGCCCGTGAGGACACAGCCTGGCCGGCTTTTATCCAACCGGGCTGGAAGGTGCTCTGCGAAAGCCTGGTGGAGCTTTTCCCCAAACCTTAGCCCTGGCGTACCAAGTGCTCGGTACCCAGGCGCCGCTCCTGGGCCTCGAGCCAGGCCCATATTTCCTCGGCCTTGGCCGATTCCGGAGGAAGCTTCAGGCGTCTGAGCTTGGGGAACTGGCGCAGAAGCTGTTTTCTGGCCGATTCCAGCAGCAGCGCATCGGGGTCGGACTGCCCCGTGAGGTATTCCAGCAGGTCGTAGACCTCTTCCGGCTCGTGACAGAGCATCCATCCGCTGAGCACGCTGAGGATGGCCCGCAGGCTGAAGCGCCTCGCCAGGACTTGCCGTCGTGGCTTGCGGCCTTGACCCAGCGAGTAGGGCATCACGTAGGCCACCCACCAGCCCACGAAGACCACCCCGTAAGCGCCCATGAGCACAGGAGCAACCCCGCTCAGGCTCATCAGCATCAGGCCGCCACACACCACACCCAGGCTCAGCCCGGCAAACATCACCCGCTTGGGGCTCAGCCCTCCCGCCCTCACGCCAACCTCCTCCGCACTCCAACACCGCTTAACTCTCGCATCCTCAACCCTCAGCACTCTAAAAAACTCCGGCTCGAGGCCGGGGTTCTAAGCAATATAGCATCGGCGGGGGCCAATGAAAAAGGCAGATGACCTCGAGGCCTCTAATACCTCATAGCCCCAACCGCTCGACCTGCCGCTCGAGCTCCTCCAAGTAGCCAAAAAACAGCGGGCCATAGTGGGCCAGTTCGTCCCCGCCGTTGACTACCAGCGGGTAATTCCAGCCTCGCGAAGCCATCAGGATGGCTGCCCGCTCCCGGGGACGGGAACGGTGGGGCTTGGGCTCGTAGATCACAAGGTCGGGGTGAAGGGTGGGGACGGCCTCCAGGTCGGGGGTGAAGTAGCTGTGGGGGTGATCGGCGAAGACATTGACCAGGCCCAGGTGGCGCAGCGCCTCTCCCACGTAGCTTCCCCGGCCCACGCTGATCGGTCCACCCAGGTCGAACTCGAAGTAGACCCGCAAAGGGGGCAGGATTCCGGCCAGTCGGCCATATCGCTCGGCCAGTTCGGCGCACAGTCGCGAGGCTCGCTCCCCCACTCCCAGCAATTCGCCCAGCAGTACGATGTTCTCGAGGATACCATAGGGGCTTTGCGGCAGGGGAACGGGAAAGACTGGGATCCCGCCTTGGCGCAGCTCCTCCAGCAGCCCCCGCTGCACCCCGGTGCTCACGAGCACCAGGTCGGGCTCGAGGCTCCTCAGCAGCTCCCAGCGCACACGGGTGTAGCTGGAAAGCACGGGCAAACCGAGTACCGCTGCCGGGCGGTAGCAGAAGGCGCTGCGCCCCACCACCCTCTCCCCCAAGCCCAACGCGAAGAGGGTATCGGTGGCATTGGGAGCCAGCGAGACGATGCGGCGGGCCGAATCGGGCAGTTCGATGGGCCCCAGCCAGTCATGCACGAGCTTCATCCCTCACCTCCTCGAGCCAGCTCCGCACCCGTGCCCGCAGGCTCTCTAGGTCGGAGTCGTTCCAGATTATCCAGGTCGCCCGCCGGAGCTTTTCCTCCTGGGGCACTTGGCTGGCGTCCCTGGCGGCGAACTCCTCGACGCTGAGGCCGCTACGGGCCCGTACCCTTCGCAGGCGCGCTTCGGTGGGGGCGACCACCACCAATACCCCGTCGAAATCGCCCTCTCTACCGGTTTCGAACAGCAGGGGTATGTCCTGCACGATCAGGGATTCCCCCCTTTCCCGAGCCTGCTGCGCGGCCTCGGCCATGCGCTGGCGCACGTAAGGGTGCAGGATGGCCTCGAGGTCGCGCCGGGCTTGGGGGTCGGCGAACACCAACTGCCCCAGCCTGCGCCGGTTCAGTTCCCCTGCCACACAGGCCTCGGGGAAGCGTCGGCAGATGGCCTCACGCAACACCTCCGACCCCTCGCGGGCAAAGGCATCGGCATCGAGCACCGTCACCCCCAGTTCGCGCAAAATCCGCGCGACCGTGCTCTTACCGCTACCAATGCTGCCCGTGAGGCCGATGATGCGCATCGATGAGAAGCTGCTCGTGAGATACTTAGGAGCGGCGACGCCTACGGCGACGGGACCCGGACTGGCTTTCCGAGGGGCGTTCGGGAGCCGGGCTGCCGCTCCACTCGCCAAAGTAGATCTTGCTGAGCGTGGCCCTGGCCCCTCGGTCGGGTCGTTCACGCTTGGCGGGAGGACCTACCGCGCTGCGGGTGGCCTTTTTGTCCCCGCCCCGTCCCCGTGTAGGGCCTGCCTTGGCGGGCTTCTCGCGCTTGGCTGGTTTGCCGGAGCGGGCCTGGCCCTCAGCCCGTGCGGGCTCCATGTCGATCTGGCGGGCGGCGGGGTTGGCAGCCATGATGGAGACCTCGAGCGCATCCCCGATGCGGATACGCCGCTTGCTGCGCTGGCCTACTAAGGCCAGCAGGTCGGGGGTGTAGTGGTAGTAGTCGTCGCGGAGGTTCTCCAGGCGGATCATGCCCTCGACGCCGTTCTCCAAAGCCACGAAGACCCCGAAGTCGGTGACGCCGCTGACGATGCCCCCAAACGTCTGCCCGACCTGCCCCTGTGCCCACAGGCACTGGTAGAACTTGGTCAGGTCGCGTTCGGCTTCCTCGGCGGCGCGCTCGCGCTCGGAGGCGTGGAGGGCCATGTCGGGGAAGCGCTCGGCCCACTCGGCGCGTTTTTTCTCGGTGATGCGCTTCCTGAGCAGCGCCTTCAGCACGCGGTGCACCACCAGGTCGGGATAGCGACGGATGGGGCTGGTGAAGTGCAGGTAGTGCTCGGCGGCCAAGCCGAAGTGGCCCAAGTTCTCCGCGGCGTAGCGGGCCAGGCGCAGCGAGCGCAGCAGCAGGCTCGAGACCACCTTCTCCTCGGGTTTCCCTTCGGCCTGCTTGAGGATTTCCTGCAGAGCCTTAGGGCTAGGCTCACCGTGGGGAAGCTTGTAGCCCAGCCGGGCCAGGTTCTGCACCAGCTCGGCATAGGCCTTCTCCGTAGGGTCCTCGTGCACGCGGAACAGCGCGGGGATACCCCGCTCGAAGAGGTGGCGGGCCACGGTGCGGTTGGCCAGCAACATCAGCTCCTCGACGAGGCTGCGAGCGTCGGGCTCGCGGATAGGGATCAGGTGCAGGCTGCCCTCCTCCCCCACCTCCACTTTGACCTCGCTGAAATGAAAGTCCAGGGCACCGTGCGCGAGGCGGTCCTCCTTGAGGGCCTTGGTGAGCGCGAGCAGCAGGGTCAGGTCGGCGGCCAGGAAGCTATATTCCTCAGGCAGGGGCTTACCCTCGGCGTAGTCCTGCACCTGGTTGTAGGTCAGGCGGGCCACGCTGCGGATGACGCCTTCCCTGAGCTGGTAGTCACGGATGTGGCCATCCTTATCGATGTCCAGCAGCACCGAAAGCACCAGACGATCCTCGCCGGGCACCAGCGAGCAAACCCCGTTGGACAGTCGCTCGGGAAGCATGGGCAGCACCCGGCCTGGCAGGTAGACACTGGTCGCACGGGCGTAGGCGTCCTTGTCGAGGGCGCTGTGCTCTTTGACGTAGTGGGATACGTCGGCGATGTGCACCCCGACGCGGAAGATGCCCTTGGGCAGCCGCTCGACATGGATGGCGTCGTCGAAGTCCTTGGCGTCGGCGCCGTCGATGGTGAAGATGTTGAGGCCGCGGAAGTCACTGCGGCGCTCGAGCTCGGACGGCGGGATCTCGAAGGAGATGCGCTCGGCCTCGGCCAGGGCCTCGGGGCTGAACTCCTTGAGGAGGTTGTGCTTGACGATGACCGCCTCGGTCTCGCTCTGGGGGTCGTCGGCCTGCCCCAGGTATTCCAGAAACTCGCCGTAGGGTTCGTGGCCCGGCCGGTCGGGGTAGTTGATCTTGACGGCGATACGGGCTCCGGCCTCGAGCCCACCCAGGCCCAGCGGCATCAGCTTGATCATGCGCGGTAGCTTGGGGTCGTCGGAGATGAGCCAGGCGAAGCCGCGCTTGAAGTCGAGCCGCCCGGTCATACGGTCGCGGGCGCGCTCGAGCACCTCCGCCACCACCCCCCAGGGCTTGCGGTCGCGCCCCGGCGGCTGCGGCACCACCACCACCCGGTCGCCGTGCCAGGCCCCGGCGAGCGAGCCTTTGGGGATGTAGAGGTCTTCGCGCCCCGGCTCCTCGGGCATCGCGAAGCCAAAGCCCAGCGGGTGCACCTGGAGCTTGGCGACGAAGCCCCGCCCGGGCCGCCCGCCCACGGGCTTGCGGATCTCCGATCCCGCACCGGGCAGCACGTAGGTGTGCCGACGCGTTTCGATCAGCTTGCCCTCGGCCACCAGCCGGTCCAGCGACTCCTTGGCTTCAGCCCGCTCGAGGCGCAGGCTACGGATAATCTCTCGCAGCCCGTACTGCTTGTCCGGCTGCTTGCGCAGAAATTCGAGAATTGTGTCGGTCATGGTTTTCGTAGCTACTAGTTGCTACATCTCCGTAGGTCTAGCACAGTAAGTCTAGCATATCTGTCGGATTGTCTTCGGTTAGTTAGATCGTATACAGATCATCATATATTAAATTTGGTTCTTGACAGTTATATTATAGATTTTATAAAATAACCGAGGGAGGAGCTTGTGGGAAAACGCATTGTCTTTTCATTTCTAGCTCTTTTCCTGCTCATTGGATGTAGCAAGAAGACCCCAGAAATCAAGGAACAAATGCCTACCCAATTTGATTGGAGTGGAACCAAGATAGAATCGGTTGGGGATGTTATCGTCTCAGACTTTCTCAAGGGTGAAGTACTGAGAACTCTCAAGCTAGCTCGTGAGCCTGGAAACCAGACGGCTATGATTCCATATAAGGCTGTGACATTTGTCCAAGTCGGCGATCAAATTTCAAAAGACTTGGACACAGGGCCGTTCATAAACCCAGTTGAGGTCGTACGCAAAACCGGTTCTTTCATCGTCGATATCGAACCTGATGGAGCCGTCGTCTACTTCCCTGTGTGGAACAACCCACGCAACGAGCCTCCCGCGCTATCTGAGGTTTCTAGCGATAGTCCCGTACCGCAGCAGGTGTGTTGCATTCTTGGTTACAAGATCGATACCAGGGTGGGCTATTCATCCGACGGGGATTGCTGCAAGGCTTTTGTCGGAGCGCTCAGAAACCACACCGACCAACCTGCAATCATCAGCATCACCGTCAGTCATACGGCTACTTCTTCAATCAGTGGCGGCTTCGACCAAGGAAAAATCAAATACTCGATCAATTGGCAGTCCTCCACTAGTCGCACCTGGACGGTTTCACAAACTGTATCGCCACGCAGCGTCAGAAAAATCTACGCTTTTGGCACGGGTCGCCGCTACTACGGCGAGCAATATAAATATCCGGCCACAGCTTCCAGTTGCTCGGCCGCGCCGGCGCAGTGCAGCGCGACCGACTGGAACGCATTCGTAGCGCAGGGCATCGGTTACACGATCACCGGCGGCTACTAAGCGCAAAGCTCCTGCTTCTGGGGCGCCTCGAGGTCCCCGTTACAGCACCCCCTCGAGCGCCACCTTGGTCGCCGCCAGGCTCTCCCCCAGCGCCTCGACGGCCTGGTCGATGTGCGCCTTCTCCACGATGAGGGGGGGCTCGAGGCGCACCACCTTGGGGTTGTTGAGCCCGAAGGCGGTGAGGATGCCGCGGGTAGCAAGCTCGGACACCACCAGCGCGCCGATGTCGGCGTCGGTGAACTCCAGGCCCACCATCAGGCCACGCCCCCGCACCTCCTCGATGAACTCGGGGTAGGCGTCCCAGAGCTGCTTCAAGGAGGCCATGAGGTACTGGCCCATCTCCTGGGCGCGGGCCGGGAGGTCTTGCTCTAGGGTCACCTCGATGGCCGCCAGGGCCGCCGCCGCGGCCAGTGGGTTGCCGCCGAAGGTGGTGGAGTGGATCAGGGGCTCGTGCTTGTAAACCTCGAAGATCTCGGGGCGCACGATGGTGGCGCTGATGGGCATCACGCCCCCGCCCAAAGCCTTGGCGCTGGTGAGGATGTCGGGCTCGACCCCCTCCCAGTCCACGCCCCACAGCTTGCCGGTGCGCCCCAGGCCGGTTTGAACTTCATCGACGATGAGCAGCACGCTCTTCTCGCGGGTAATGCGCCGCACCTCACGCAGGTAGCCCTCCGGCGGGATCCGGATGCCGCCCTCCCCCTGGATGGGCTCGAGGATCACCGCCGCCGTATCGGGAGCGATGGCTTCCTCGAGGGCCTTGGCATCGCCAAAGGGCACCACCGTCACGCCGGGCACCAGTGGGGCCGCCGGGAGCTGGTAGTGCTCCTTGGGCGTCACGGAGAGTGCCCCGTAGGTCTTGCCGTGGTAGCCGTTCTTGGTGGTGATGAAACCGGGCCGCTGGGTGTGGATGCGGGCGAACTTGAGCGCGGCCTCCACGGCCTCGGCGCCCGAGTTGCCGAAGAAGACCATCGAGAGGTCGCCGGGGGTGATCTCGGCCAGCCGGTGGGCCAGACGGGCGGTGGGCTCGGAGACCATCACCCGCACCGACATGGGCATGCGCTCGAGCTGGGCCTTGACCGCCTCGACTACCCGGGGGTGCCGGTGCCCCAGCGAGAGCGTGCCGTAGAGCCCCAAGAAGTCCAGGTAGCGCTTGCCCTCGGTGTCCCACACGTAAACCCCTTCGGCGTGGGATTCCACCTTATCGAGCCCGGTGAAGCGGAGCAGGCCCGCGAGCCCGGGGTTGACGTGCTTCTCGTACCAGTCGAAAGCTTCCATCAGGGCGATTGTAGTATAAAGTCATCGTACGCAAGGCATAAGGCCATGGCCCCACACTTCTCTCAGCCCCTATTCCGGCCACAGGCCCAGGTTCTCGCGTTCAACGTGATAGCCGGCGCCCTCGAGCCGCGCCACCACCTCGCGCCCGTGTTCGTCATCGCGCACCTCGAGCACCAGTTCCACGCCCACCTTACCCAGCGGGGCCAGCCACAGCGCCCGGCGGTGAAAGATGTCCACCACGTTGGCCCCAGCCTCGGCCACCTTCTCGACGATGCGGGCCAGGGCTCCAGGGCGATCGACCAGCGAGAGCTTGAGCAGAATGTAGCGGCCCTGACGCACCAGCACCTGCTCGATGACCCGAGAAAGCAGGTTGCCGTCGATGTTACCCCCGCACAGCACGGTGCAGACCACCTCGTCAGGGCGCAGCAGAACTCTGCCGGCCAGCAAAGCAGCCACGCCCGCCGCACCCGCCCCTTCCACCACCAGCTTGCTGTTCTGGGCGCAGTGGAAGATACCCCTGGCGATCTCATCGTCGCTGACTTCGACCACCTCGTCGACGTACTGCTTGATCAGGGGGAGGGTGAGGTCGCCGGGGCGCTTGACGGCGATGCCGTCGGCGATGGTCTGGGCAGCGGTGACGGCCACGGGATGCCCGGCCTCGAGCGAGGGCCGCACCGGAGCGCAGCCCGCCGCCTGTACGCCCACCACCCGCAGCGAGGGCTTGAGGCTCTTGGCCGCGATGGCGACGCCGGAAATGAGGCCCCCGCCGCCGATGGGCACCACCAAAATGCTCACCTCCGGGAGGGCGGCGAGGATCTCGAGGCCGATGGTCCCCTGGCCCGCGATCACTTGCTCGTCGTCGAAGGCGTGGACCCAGGTGTAGCCGTGCCGCTGAGCCAGTTCACGGGCGTGAGCGGCGGCGTCGTCGAAGGTGAGGCCCTGCAACACCACCTCCGCCCCCAGGGCCTGGGTGGCCTTGACCTTGGTCAGCGGCGCGTACTGCGGCATCACGATCACCGCGCGGATGCCGTGTAGCCGGGCCGCCAGCGCCACGCCCTGGGCGTGGTTGCCCGCCGAGGGTGCAATCACACCCCTGGCCTTCTCCTCCTTCGAGAGGTGACTGATCTTGTTGTAGGCTCCGCGAATCTTGAACGAGCCGCTCTTTTGCAGGCACTCGGCCTTGACGTAGGCCCTCGCGCCGAGTTCCCCGGAGAGCACCTCATCGGCCAGCAGCGGGGTTGAAGCGACGATGCCCTCGAGCGTTCTCTGAGCCGCCCGAATCTCCGCTAGCGTGAGACTCATCGCCAGGCGCCCCCTAGCGTCCGCTCGCCAGCAGGCGGAAGCGGGAGGTGAGGTAGCTCAGCGCCTGGGCCTCCAGCGCCACTACATCTACTTGAGGGTCGTCGCTGCGGCTGTTGAGGAAGATGCTCACCAGCCCTTGGCCGCGCTCGCGGATGAGCCAGGCCATCTTGATGGTCCCCAGCACCTTGCCTTGAGCATCCACCTTGCGGGCTAGGTAGGAGACTTGCACCTCCTTGGGATTGGAGGGCTGCTGCACTACCGCGAAGGGGCCGTAACCCGCCGGAGGCACCACCCGCAGCGAGTAGAACACCGCCAGCTCGGAAGCGAAGGGCGCGGTAAAGTCGGGGCGGTAGGAAGGATCGCTGCGGCTGACCAGGGCGTCGGTGCTGGCGGCTACGCCCTCGAAGACCATCTCGCCCTTGCTGGCTTCGATCTGCGGCGCACAGGCCCCCAAAGCCAGCGCCAGCAGGAGCAACCCAAGGGCCTTTTTCATCGGACAATCTCCTGAAGCCCCAGCAGCCTGGCCCAGTCGGTGGCCTCGCGGGCCTGGGCGTAGGCGGTGTCCATCTGGGCAAGCTGGAGCCGACCCGAGTACTCCTCGTTGACCGCGTGCCAGTAGGTGTATTCCTCGATCACCCATACCCCGCTCTCGCGGGTGCCGTTGCCGCTGCCGCGAATCCCGCCGAAGGGCAGGTGGGCCTCGGCCCCCACGGTGGAGTTGTTGATGCTGCTCATGCCCGCCTTGATCCCCACCTTAAAGCGGTAGGCCGAGTGGCGGTGGTTGGTGTAGATGGCGGAGGAAAGCCCGTAGGGGTGCGCGTTGGCGTACTCGAGGGCCTGCTCGAGGTCCTTAGCCTTGACCAAATTGATGGTAGGGCCGAAGATCTCCTGCTCAAACTGGCGCATCCCCGGCGCGGCCTCCCAGACCGTGGGGGTACCGAAGATTCCTGCGTCGGGGTCGCCCTTGAAGCGGGGGTAAGGGTTGCTCGAGGTGATGCGCCCAGAGCCGAAGAGCAGCTTTGCCCCGTCTTGCTCTCCCCACCGGTAGTGCTCGCTCCAGCGCTGGAAGAGGCGCTCGTTCATGAAGGGGCCGTAGGTCAGGTCGTCGTAGAGCAGGGGGTTGCCCACCACTGTGGACTCGGTCTTCTCGAGGAAGCGCCGCTTGAACTCCTCGTAAATGGACTCCTCGACGATGAGGTTGCCCGCGCTGGTGCAACGCTGGCCGCCGGTGGCAAAAGCGCTCCACCAAGCCCCCTCCACCGCCAGCTCGAGGTCGGCATCAGCCAGCACGATCAGGGGATTCTTGCCGCCGAGCTCGAGGGTGGGGCGGATGAGGTTGCGCCCAGCCACCTCCCCGATCTGACGGCCCACAGCGGTGCTGCCGGTGAAGGCGAACTTGTTGAGCAGGCCCTCGTCCATCAGCTCGATGAGCCATTGACCCGTGGAGTCCTTGCCCCCGCCAAAGACCACGTTGACCACGCCCGGCGGCAACCCAGCCTCCTCGAAGAGCCTGACGAAGACGTAGGAGAGGGCTGGCGAGTCTTCCGAGGGCTTCCAGACGACAGTATTGCCGGTGAGCACCGCCGGGATGATCTTCCAAGAGGGCACGGCGATGGGGAAGTTGCCCGCAGTGATCATGCCCGCCACCCCCAGGGGGCGGCGGAAGGTGAAGAGCTCCTTATTGGCCATCTCGCTGGGCACGGTCTGGCCGTAGAGCCGCCGCCCCTCCGAAGCGAAGAACACCGCGGTGTCGATGGCCTCCTGCACGTCCCCGCGGGCTTCCTTGAGGGTCTTGCCGATCTCACGTACCATCAGGCGGCTGAGGGTCTCCTTCTCGCGGGTCAGCACGCTGGCGAAGTTCATCAGCACGCCACCCCGCACCGGCGCAGGAGTGCGTGACCACTCCTCGAAGGCTTTGCGGGCGGCCTGAGCGGCTCGTCGCACCGTTTCCTTGGAGGCTTCCGGGAAACGGGCGGTGAGGTCCTCGCAGTCGGAGGGGTTGCGCCGCTCGAGCACTCCCCCCTCAAACACCTCCTCCCCGCCGATGAGGTGACCGATCTCCAGGGCATTACCGTATTTGCTCTTGAATGTGTTCATAGGGCTATCCTAATCCGAGTCTCGGCCTCAGGCCTACTGCTGGGCCTGCTGCTTGTACAGCAGGGCCTCGAGGGTCGCCGGGGGCACCATCTCGCTCACGTCGCCGCCGTAGCGGGCGATCTCCTTGACCATGGTGCTGGAGATGAAGGACCAGCGGGTAGCGGCCATGATGAACAGCGTCTCCGGGTGGGGCGGGTATTGCCGGTTGAGGTGGGCCATCTGCAGTTCGTACTCGTAGTCCGAGACCGCCCGCAGACCCTTGACAATCACTTTGGCGCCGAGCGACTTGAGAAAGTCCACCAGCAGGCCCTGGAAGGTGTGGACCTGAACGTTGCCGAGGTTGGCCTGGGCCACTGCGTCGCGGATGATGTGAACACGCTCCTCGGCGCTGAAGAGCTGCTGCCCACGCTTGGAAGGGTTCTCCAATACCGCCACCGTGACGCGCTCGAACAGGCCGCTGGCCCGCCGAATCACATCGAGGTGGCCGTTGTGCAATGGGTCGAAGCTACCAGGGTAAACCACGTGCATGTGTCCTCCAGAAAAGCAAGGGAAAGTCTATCCCACTCAAGGCTCCTGGCACACGATGGTCAAACAGTTGGTGCCGTAAACCCGGCGCTCGCCCATGGGTAGGTGCAGCTCGGTGGGGTGCTGTAGGATGCGCAGACCGCCCGGCTCGACGATATCGGCCTCGAGCAGCCGCTGAAAGTCCCGCAGGAGATCATGAGGGTAGGGTGGGGCCATAAAGGCCACCACAAAGCGCTGTCCTCTCCGTGCGGCGAGCTCGAGGTAGCGCTCGACTGCCATGGGCTCTATGTGCACCTCGAGCCTGGCCCTCATGGCGTTCTCGCGCAAAAACCGCTGGGCCTGCCGGTCGAGTTCCACCAGCGTCACCTCGAAGCCCTCGCTGGCCGCCTCGAGGCCGATCGCCCCCGACCCCGCGTACAGGTCGAGGAACTTTCCCCGCTGCGGATAGCGCAGCCGCAGGTAATCGAACAGGGCCTTGCGCAGACGTACCGGGCTAGGACGGGCCGAGGCGGGCACCTTGAGGGCCACACCCCGTGCGCTTCCGCCCAGGATGCGTAGGCTCATCGCGGGGAGGGCACCAAGGTGGGGATCTGCACCGCCTGGGGGTTGCGGAACCAGATCTTGCAGCTATAGCTCCCGGCAGCAGGCTTGGGCACGCTCACCCGGAAGGCGCTGGTCTTGCCGCCGTTCAGCGCCCGCAGGCTGATGAACGCGGAGTTGGTGGCGAGCTGCGCACCCACCGACACCTGCAGGTTGGCGCGAACGTCGCGCAGGACGGCGGGGGTGAGGTTGAGCACTACCCCCTCAGCGACCACGCTGCGGCCCTCGAGCTTGCAGCTCCAGCTCTGCACCTTGAGCTTGTACGGCTCTGGCTGGGCCAGCGCCAGCGAGACGAAAACGATCAGCAGGAGTGAGTAAAGACGCATAGTCAAACCTCTGCAGGGCATTGTACCCCAAGGCAAAAGCCGCCTTTCGGCGGCTTCTCGGGCTTGGTCGAGGAGAGAGGATTCGAACCTCCGACCCCCTGGACCCGAACCAGGTGCGCTACCAGGCTGCGCTACTCCTCGTCCGGCACCCAAGTATAGACAGGCAAGGGGATTTTGTCTAGCCGACGCCGCTTCACGAGGCGAAGGACGGCAGCCTTGGCCGCCCAGCCAGGCGTAGCTTCAGGAGCAGATCTTCAGGTGATTAAGCGGCCATTAACCCCGAAAACCCCAAAAAACTTCAGCGCTCCGCTAGCCTCAAAGAGGAGGCGTATGCACAGAGGGCTCTATCTCGGACTGATCGTGCTATTAGCGGCCTGCACCAAGCCCCCTACTAGCACCCCCATCGACGTCAGGTGGTCGCAGTGGAGCAACAGGCCCACCCAGCCGGGCCAGGAAGTCACCATCCCACAAGGCACCAGCGTCCTGCTCGACGAGAACCCGCCGCCTCTGCGCGGCCTAACCATCGATGGCGCCTTGGTCTTCGATCGCAAGGACCTCACGCTGCAGGCCGACTGGGTCATGGTACACGGGCGGCTCGAGGTGGGCACCGAGGACAATCCCTTCACCCACAAGGCCGAGATCGTCCTCACCAGCAACAATCTCGCCGACAACGTGATGAACATGGGCGCTAAGGTGCTGGGGGTGATGGGTGCGGGGGTGCTCGAGCTCCACGGCAAGCCCTACATCTCCAGCTGGACCCGGCTGGGGGCCACGGCGGCCAAAGGCGCGACCGAGATCGTGCTCGAGAAGGCCGTGGACTGGCCGGTGGGAGCCGAGATCGTCATCGCCTCGACCGACCACTACGGCTGGCAGGCGGGCGTGGACCCGGCCAAGCCGCGCAGCGAGCGGGCCATCATCAGGGCGGTCAACGGCCCCAGGATCACCCTGGAAGCGCCCCTCAGCTACGGCCACTACGGCGCCGACGCCGACGGCATCCCCCAGTTCGCCGAGGTGGGGCTGCTCACCCGCAACGTGGTGGTGCGCAGCGACGAGAAAGCCCGCGACAGCAGCTCGGCAGCCTACCAGGTCGGTGGGCACCTAATGGTGATGGGCGGCAGCGCCAGGCTGAGCTGGGTGGAGCTGCGCAACATGGGCCAGAAGGGCAAGTTCGGGCGCTACCCCGTCCACTTCCACCAAATCGGGGACGGGGGGGCCAGCTCCTACTTGAAGTCCAGCAGCATCCGCGAGAGCTTCAACCGCTGCCTTGTGATCCACGGGACCAACAAGCTGCGCGTGGAGGGCAACGTCGCCTTCGACACCTTCGGGCACTGCTACTTCCTCGAGGAGGGCAGCGAGACCGAGAACGTCCTCTCGGGCAACCTCGCCGTGCTGGTGCGCGCGCTCAAGGATGACCAGCGCCTCATCCCCTCCGACAGCAACCCAGCCGGGTTCTGGATCACCCACCCCGCCAACCGCCTCACGGGCAACGCGGTCGCCGAGGCCGGCACCGGCTACTGGTATGCGCTGCCCAAGCGCCCCATCCCCTTCGGGCGTGCCAACCAGGACCTCACCTGGATGAACGACATCCGGCCCCGGACCACCGCCCTGGGCGAGTTCAGCGCCAACGTGGCCCACTCGGTGCAGAACGACGGGCTCAACGTCGATCGCTCACACGACTCCAAGCTCTGCCCTGGCGATGCCGACCGCAACGCCTGCAAGGACCACAAGCTCGCCGATCTCACCGACGGGGTGACCACGGTCTACAACCCGCGCACCGACCCTAAAGGTAGCGAGAGTGACGACGCCAAGAACCCGCCCGTCGTCGCCGACTTCAAGGACTTCGTGGCCTACAAGAGCGGCGTACGCGGGGTGTGGCTGCGCGGGGTCAACCACCGCCTGAGCAACCCCAAGCTCGGCGACAACGCCATCGGCGTGACCTTCGCCTCCAACAAGAGCTACCTCGAGGGCGGCCTGATCGTGGGCGAGAGCGCCAACGGTACCACCCGCATCAGCGGCACCTGGATCACCGGCCTGGTGGGCTTCGAGCACTACGACGGCCACGTGGGCGTGGAGGGGACCACCTTCCGCAAGTTCTCGGGTACGGTCCAGCGCGATCTCTACTGCAACGGGGTCAAGACCGCCACCCTTACCGTGCGCAATGCCGCCATCGGCACCCTGCGTTGGACGAGCTTCGGGCTCAGCGGGCAGAACTACGTGAAAAACGTCAAGATCGAGCCGGGAAATACCGCCGTCACCTACGACCCGCCGCCCGACCCCTGCTTCGCCGCCGGCGGCAAGGACCCCCACGACGGCTACCGCACCGCCGTGTTCTACGACGCCGACGGCAGCTTGACCGGCAGCGCGGGCCAGTCGGTGGTGGTCGACAACCCCTTCCTGCTCACCGCCGACTGCAGCGCCCGGGCCGACTGGAACGCCCACGTCTGCGGCCACCTCTACGGCACCCTCTCCATCAGCAACGAGGAGCCCAGCCCCAAGCCGCTGGCGGGTAACGACCTCTCGAGCGCCCTCACCCTCACCCGCGACGGCGGCCCCAGCACCCGGCTGTGGGGCATGCCCAATGCCTTCACCTACTTCGAGGCCCGCCTGATCGCCAACCGCCCCGGCACCGCCAACCCCTTCACCTACAGCGTGGCCTTCGGCACTGCCAACCGCAGCGCCAAGCTCCGCGTGGGCTACAACCTCCGTGCCCTGCCCGACGGCACCTTCCCCCAGGGCAGCGCCGGCTCCTTCGTGCGGATCGCGCTCCCAGTCCCCAGCGGCGACGTGTGGATCTACCGCAACTACTACTTCAGCGAGAGGAACAACAAGACCACCCGCGTCGCCACCCTGGCCGAGCTCGACGCCGACACCACGGGCAAGGTCTACTACCGCGAGGGCGACACCGTCTACCTCAAGCTCTCCCTCACCCAGGCCGACCTCGAGGGCAAGCGCAGCGCCTCGGTCAACTACCACATCTGCGCGACGCTCGAGTGCAAGTGAGGCCGCCATGGATGGCAGGGAGTGGGCAGCCCTCGACCCTCCCAGCCGGCGTTGAGGATCGAGGCGCCTCACATCTTGCGCCTTGCGTACGGCTTAGAACGCACGATCCACGCCCGGCGCCTGGCTACCGGCCATCCACCACCCCTGCCTTCTCCGCCAGCAAAGCCCGCAACCCCTCCTCATCCAGCACCGGAACGCCGAGTTCCTTCGCCTTCTGGAGCTTGCTCCCCGCCCCCGGCCCGGCCACCACGTAGCTGGTCTTCTTGCTCACCGAGCCCGCGACCTTGGCGCCGAGGGCCTCGAGCTCGCGGCTCACCTCCTCGCGGGGGCGGGAAAGCTCGCCGGTGAGCACAAAAGTCAGGCCAGTCAGTGCGTCGCCTTTGGGCTTCTCCTTGGCCTCGAACTCGACCCCGGCCTGGCGCAGGGCCTCGATGAGCCGTAGCATCTGGGGCTTGTGCAGCGCCTCGTAGATGGCCTTGGCCGTGGTTTCGGCCACATCTTCCACCGCGTCGAGTTCCTCCACCGAAGCCGCGATGATGCGGTCGAGGTGGCCGAAGCGGCGGGCCAGGGTGCGCGCCAGCGCTTCCCCCACCTGAGGCAGGCCCAGGCCGAAGAGCAGACGCTCCAGTCCCCGATGCTTGGAGGCTTCGATCTGCTCGAGCAGCTTCCTTGCGCTCTTCTCGGCCTTGCGCTCGAGGCTGGCGATGTCCTCCAGGCGCAGCTTGTAAAGGTCGGCCACATTCTCGACTAGGCCCGTCGCCAGCAGTTGCTCGATGAGCTTCTCCCCTAAGCCCTGGATGTCCATGGCCCGGCGGCTGGCGTAGTGCCGTATGGACTCGAAGGCCTTGGCTGGGCACAGCGGGTTGGGGCATAGGTGTACTTTGCCCGAGAGCACCAGCTCACTCCGGCACTCAGGGCAGTGGGTAGGCCACACCACCGGGTGCTCACTTCCCGTGCGCCGCTCCTCGAGCACCCGCAGCACCTCGGGGATCACCCCGCCCGACTTGTGTATCAACACCGTGTCCCCGATGCGCAAGCCCAGCTCGGCGATGTAGCTCTCGTTGTGCAAAGTCACCCGGCTCACCGTGGAGCCCTCGAGGTCGACGGGCTCGAGCTCGGCCACCGGGGTCACCCTGCCGGTGCGCCCGACCTGAAAGGTCACGCCCAGCACGCGGGTGGTCTTTTCCTCTGCGGGAAATTTGTAGGCAATGCCCCAGCGCGGGCTCTTGGCAGTGAAGCCCAGCTCCCGCTGCAAGCGGAATTCGTCCACCTTGACCGTAATGCCATCGGCCTCGAAGGGCAGCTCCCGCCGCCGGGAGAGCATCTCCCGATAGGCCGCCTCAACCTCCTGCGCGCCCGTAACCCGGCGATGGTGGGGTTCGACGGCGAAGCCTAGCTCGGCCAACCGCTCCAACAGTTCGGACTGACCCGCCACCCCCAGGGCGTTCATCCCCAGCCCGACCCCGTAGAAATAACTCCTCAGACCCCGACCGGCGCTGACGCGAGGGTCTTTCTGCCGCAAAGAGCCCGCCGCGGCGTTGCGGGGATTCTTGAACGGTGGGTTGCCTTCCTCCTCCAACCGGGCGTTGAGCTCGAGGAAAGCGGAGATGGGTAGGTAGACTTCCCCCCGCACCTCCAGCGGCCCCGAAAAGGCCACCCGCCGTGGAACCCCGGCGACGCCCAGCAGGTTGGGGGTCACGTCCTCGCCCACGGTGCCGTTGCCGCGGGTAGCCCCCCACACCAGCACGCCGTCTTGGTAGAGCAAATTGATCGACAGCCCGTCAATCTTGTACTCCAGGGTGTAGTTGAAGGGCCCCGGCAACCCCAGCGCACGCGCCACTCGGGCTTCGAACTCGACGATGTCCTGCTGGCCAAAGGCGTTGTCCAGGGAATAGAGCGGGGTGGGGTGAGCGATGGGGGCGAAGGTGGTCTCGAGCACCCCGCCCCCCACCACCTGGGTGGGCGAGTCGGGGGTGACCCACTGGGGATGCTGCTCCTCGAGGCGCTTGAGTTCGGCCAGCATGCGGTCATACTCGGCATCGGAAATTACCGGCGCGTCGAGGACGTAATAGCGGTAGTTGTGGTAGCGCAACGCCTCCCGCAGCTCGAGGATTCGCCTGTAGGCCTCGGAATTCTCCATGGCTAAAGTCTACCCCGATTATGCTCTGAGCGAAACGCCACCTCCATCCCACCTGCTTCGTGCCCACCGCAGCCAATGCTTTGCAAGACTCACGAAATGTGCCATATAATGCCGCTCGGCAATAGCCAAATGTTGGTTTTCACTTCGAGAGGAGTCACGATGAAGAAATCCGTAGTGCTCGGGATCGCGGCCCTGGGCCTGGCCGGTGTGGCCAGCCTGGCGGCGTTGGCCCAGAACCAGATTCGCGTGGGCCTGGCATTCGACGCCGGGGGTAAGCAGGACCGCAGCTTCAACCAGTCCACCTACGAAGGTGCCCAACGCGCCGCCAAGGATCTTGGCGTGCAGATCTTCGACTTCGAGCCCGCCGACCCCTCACAGGTGGGTTCGGGCATCCGCAAGTTCGCCGAAGAGGGCTTCGATCTGGTCATCGGCGTGGGCTTCGCCAACAACCCCGCCATCACCCAAGCGGCCAAAGAGTTCACCGACGTGAAGTTCGCGGTCATCGACGATGTGCCCGGCGAGGGCAAGTTGCCCAATGCCGTAGGATTGGTCTTCCGCGAGCACGAGGGCAGCTTCCTGGTGGGCTACATCGCCGGCAGCCTGTCCAACACCGGCGTGGTGGGCTTCGTAGGCGGCATGGACATCCCGCTGATCCACAAGTTCGAGCAGGGCTACAAAGCCGGTGCCGAGCGGGCCTTCGCTGCTCGGGGCATCAAGGGCAAGGTGCTCATCAACTACGTCGGCACCACCCCCGCTGCCTGGAATGACCCCGGCAAGGGCAAGGAGCTCGCCACCAGCCAGAGCCGCCAAGGCGCCGACATCATCTACGCCGCCGCCGGCGCCAGCGGTCTGGGCGTAAAGGACTTCATCCTGCAGAAGCGCTGCCTCAAGGCCAGCGAACTGCCCGCGGGCGTGAGATTCGTCAGCGACAACTTCAAGGACGTGCCCAAGTACGCCGCCTACAATCAGGCCTGCGCCGGCAACACCCGCCCGGTCTTCATGATCGGTGTGGATGCCAACCAGAACTACCTGGGCGACACCGACCGCAACCCCGCCACCCTCAACCACGTACTCACCTCGATGCTCAAGCGCGTCGATCAGGCCACCTACTCGGTGATTAAGAGCGTCAAGGAGGGCACCTTCAAGGGCGGAGTGCAGGAGTTCGGTCTCTCCAACAACGGCGTGGGCTTCGCCCTCGACGAATTCAACAAAGCCCTGATCCCCCAGGCCGTCCTCAACCGCCTGGGCACCCTGCGCCAGCAGATCATCAGCGGCGCTCTCAAGGTCCCCTCGGCCCGCTAAAACCTGGCATACACCATGCCTCTCCCTTCGGGGAGAGGTTTTTTTGGTAACCCCTCCCCGCCCGCAGGAAGGGGGTATCTCTCCAGCCCCGCTTGGACAAGGCGTCTTGCGTTTGGCGTACGACGTAGGACATCCACCCCACATACAGCATCCGGCATCGGACGTACACTCTACAGCCGTTCGGTATTATCTATGCCATGACAAAGGCCCTCGAGCTGCGCAACATCACCAAGCGTTATCCCCTGGTCCTGGCCAATGACCACATCTCCCTCGACGTGGGCTGGGGCGAGGTGCTGGCGATCGTGGGGGAAAACGGCGCGGGCAAAAGCACCCTCATGAAGATCGTCTACGGCCTGGTCAAACCCGATCAGGGCGAGATCATCGTGGACGGCCACCCCGTCCACGTCACCAGCCCACGCGATGCCATCGCCAAAGGCATCGGTATGGTGCACCAGCACTTCATGCTCGTCGAGCCCTTCACCGTCCTGGAGAACGTCATTCTAGGCTCCGAACCTGGCAGCCCTGCCCAAATCGACCTCGCGCGTGCCCGGGCCGAAGTGGAGACCCTGAACAAAGAACTGGGCTTCAACCTCGACCTCGACGCCAAAATCGAAGACCTGGCCGTAGGTTTGCAGCAGCGGGTCGAAATCCTCAAGGCCATCTACCGCAAGGCCCGCATCCTCATCCTCGACGAGCCCACCGCCGTGCTCACCCCCCAGGAAGCCGAGGAGCTCTTCGAGTTCCTGCGCAAATTCGTGCAGCAGGGCAACGCAGCCATCTTCATCAGCCACAAGCTGGCCGAGGTGATCCGGGTCTCCGACCGCACCACCGTCATCCGCGACGGCAAGGTGGTGGGTACGGTCACGACCAAGGATACCAGCGTGGAAGAACTTGCCCGCATGATGGTGGGACGCGAGGTCATCCTCACCGTGCAGAAAACCCCCAAGGCCCCCGGCGAGGTGATGCTCGAGGTCGAAGGCCTAGTGGCCCAGTCGCACAACCCCAAGCACAGCCTCAAGGGGATCAGCTTTAAGGTTCGCGCTGGCGAGGTGGTGGGGATCGCCGGGGTGGAAGGCAACGGGCAGACCGAGCTGGTCGAGGCCCTCACCGGGCTGCGCCCTTACCTCGGCAAGGTCCGCTATGGCGGCCAGGAGCTGCCGCAGAGAGCTCGAGCCGTGCGCGAGTGGGGCCTATCCCACATCCCCGAAGACCGCAATCAGCGCGGCCTGGTGCTCGATTTCAGCACCCGCGAGAACTGCATCCTGGGCGACCACTATCGCGAGCCATATGCCGTAATGAGCTTCCTCGAGGCCGACAGCATCGAGCAGCACGCCCGCAGGGTCGTCGAGAACTTCGACGTGCGACCCCGCAGCACCGAGCTTGCCGGACGGCGCTACTCCGGGGGAAACGCCCAGAAGATCATCGTCGGGCGCGAACTCTCTCGCGATCCTAAGGTGCTGATCGCGGCCCAGCCCACCCGCGGGGTGGATATCGGGGCCATCGAGTTCATCCACGAGCAGATCGTCGCGGCCCGCGACCGGGGCCTGGCGGTATTGCTGGTCTCTGCCGATCTCAACGAGGTGCGCTCGCTCTCCGACCGCATCCTGGTGATGTTTGAAGGCCGGATCATGGGCGAGCTCAAAACCGAAGAGGCCACCGAGGAGCGCCTGGGCCTGCTGATGGCGGGAATTAAGGCGTAACAGAGCTTTCGCTCAATCCTGGAACTCACCCTGAATGCCCTCGAGCACCACCACGTCACCGGTGTCGAGGTTGTACTTGAGCCTAGCACCTCGCACCTTACCGTCTTTGCTCTCGCTGCTGACAGGGGCTTGGGGGGTGCCGTAGAGGAAAGCCACGCCGTCTTTCTCGCGCACTACGGCACTTTGCGCAGTGGTGGTGCGGTCCTTCTGAACCAGCCGTACCTGACCAACGAGCAGTAGGGTTTCGTCGTCTACGTTGTAGCTCAGGGCATTCGCGCTGCCGCTGAGGGGCTTGTCGCCCGAGCGCTCGAGCTTGATGGGCCCCGAGACGCTGGCCTCGCCGGTCTCGTTGTTGTAGAGCAGCTCGGTGCCAAAAGCCCTGCTGCGACCCTGCTGTATCTCGACCGAGTTGGGGGTGGCTTTACGGGTGACCTCGAGCCTTTCTGTATCGCCCTCCCCCGCCAGCCGCGCGATGCCGTCGGTCAGCAGAATGAGTTCCTCCAGGCCCTGGTCCACCAAAACCAGGTGGCCAAAAGCGGTCGCATCCTGGCCAAAGGTCACCTTGACCCGCTTGGCGTCCGACATGACCGCGTAGTTGTACTTGGTGCGCTTTTCTACAGACTGTTCAGCGCTTTTGCTCAGCGGGACCAGCCGCATGACGAAGCTCTGCCCCGCATCGTTCTTGCGGTCGGAGTTGAACACCAACTCCACCCACTCCCCTACCTCAAACTCCTCGAGCCTGGCCTGCCGGTGTTGCCGCTGGATGCGGGTTTCCGCATTGGTCCAGTAGGCCCCTCTACCCTTCAGGTGGATGACCCCCTGCTCGATGGCCTCGATCTGGCCCACCACGATGTCGCCGAACTCGGCGGCGAAAAAGCTCTCAGGGGTCTGCTGCTGGGCCACGATGGTCTTGCCCCGGCGCACCAGCTCGACCGTCGCGGGATACCACTCCTGGGCGAGGGCGAGGGCCAGCGTCGCCCCCGCCCACAGCAAAAGCCAGCTATCTAGCCGCCTTTTGGAAGTCATTGACGGGAAGGGTGAAGGGCTTGGTGTACTGCACCGCACGGTGTTTGTTCACGTCGTGCTGGATGACGCCGATGGAGAGGCGGAAGTTTTCCTTGGGGTTCTCGCTGCGGGCGGGCCTGCCCGCCACGATGGCGATGCCGGTTTTATCGTCGTAGAGCAGGCTGTCGCCGGTGGTGGTGATGTTGCCGTCCACCAGGGTAACCCCGCCGGTAGCGATGAGGCGCTTGTCGTTGGTGAGGCTGCGCACCTCCTTGGCCCGGATGATCAGGTTGCCATCGGCCCCGCTGCGCTTGCGGACGAGCACCACCTGCTCCTTGTCGCTGAAGATGGCCAGGCCGCGCTTCTCCTCGTAGTACACCGTGTCCGACTGGCCCTCCTGGTTGCCGTTCTTGAGCACCACGCCACCCTCACTGGTGGAGACGTCGGTGTCGACGTCGAAGGTCATCTTGCCGGCGGTGACCTCGACCGGGTCGCTTTTGTCGTCCTTAGGCTCCTGGCGCATCTGCGCCGGGCCGGAGAGCGTGCCCAGGCCGGTACTCTCCTGGTAGACCAGCTTGGGGCCTTTGGCGGTCATGCGGTCGCGCTTGACCACGATGCTGCCCTCGAAGGTGGCGGTGCGCTCACCTTCGGCGTCCTTCATGGTCTTGCCCTGGGGGGCGCTCAGCGTGGCCTTGCTCGAGGTGATCACCAGGTCCTTGACCGTGCCCTTGATCCCACCGGGCTGGCTGCTCTGGTAGAGCCAGGGACCATAGCGCAGATCGCCGGAGCGGGTCGCGTTGGGATCGGTGCTTTCGATGGTGATGATCCTCACCTCATTGGCAGCCAGGGCCACCCCAATCAGCGCAAGCCAAAGCATTCGTCTCATGTCTTATCGACCACCTTCTATCTCACACGGGGGCAGCTCGCCGCCCGTCTGGGCAGATTCCTTCTGGATGTTCCAGGTCGGGCTCTGCATGCCAAAGTCGCTGCGGAAGTTGCGCCCGAAGACCTCGATCCCCGGCGCGGTGAGGTGGATGCTCGGAGCGCTGAAACCGGAGCGCTGGTCCACCAGCACCTCACCCTCCCCTGGCTTGCCCAACTCGAGCCGGTAGCAGCCCTCGAGGATTTCCACGGTGGCATAGGGCAAGCGAAGGTTGTCCGCGCGGTCGATGATCACCGAGGGGGCCTTGAGCCGGAGGTCGAGCTTAGCTCCGACGTAGCGCTCGCCGCCCTTGAGCCCACTCACCCTAGCCTCGCGGCTACCGGGGTCCTGCTCGACTTGGCCAGCCTCGAACTTCCAAGTAGCCTCGGGGTCCTGTTCGGGATAGAGGTCGAGCCGGACGTTCTGTAGCACCACTCCCCGGCTGGGCGTCGGCGGAAGGGGCACCGGGCGACTGGTGAGCACCACCGCCAGGACAACGATGACAGCCAGCAGGATCAGAGCGGGACGCAGCACGGTCTCAACCTAGGTACTCACGGCCTTAGAAGCGTGAAGCCTGAGCCAGGGCGCAACCCCAAGCAACATCCATCCATCTCACAAAACGTCTCGGGTAGTGCCCCGTGTGCGGTAGTTCATCCAGTTTTTGCGCAGGCGCAGGGCTTTGGTCAGCAGGCCATAGAGGGGCGAGAAGGCGAGGTCATAAGCTGGAAAACGCACCCGTCGCCCTCCAAAGCCCTCCTTGAAGCGGTCGATCCCCGCCGCGTGGCTCCCCTCGCTCTGACGTGGAACGCCCCACAGGTCGTAGGTGTGGTAGCCGTGCTGAATGCCCCACTCTATGGCTCCCCAATGCATCCCGTTGGGGGCTTTGGCGTTGGAGTTCTCGCGGCTGGAACCCCCGTAGAGGTAATCGAGCTTGCCCGCGAAGGCCACGAACAACCCCGCGGCCAGAGCCCTGCCCTCGTGGCGAGCGATGGAAATGAAGGCCCGCCCTTCCGGTTGGTTCATCTCACGCAGCACGGCCTGGTAGTACTCCTTGCTGTGCTGGAGCAGCTTTGCCCGGCGGTTGGTTTCCTCGAACAGCGCCCAGAACTCCTCGAAAGCCTCCTCACCTTCGATGGTGGTGACGACACGTTTTTGGGCGAGCTTGGTATTGCGCTTGTGCATGCTGTCCATGCCCTCGAGCAAGCCTTCGCGCCCCAGCCGCAGGTCGAGCCAGATGGTGTACTCGGGCTGGATGGTCTCGCTCTGGCTCAGGGGCAAAAAGCTCGGGGGGGTAGCCGCCGCGTCCTGCCCGCCCTCGGGCTCGAGCTTGAGGTAGGCCGCCCCCCCCGCCCTGGCCCGCAGGGCCTCGGCCACCCTGGGCAAATCCTCGATCCTCCGCAGCGCCGGGCCCCTCGAGGCGTAGAGCATCGAGAGCGGCCCAAAGAAGCTGCGGCGGAACAACTGAGCTGCGGCTACCAGCTCGTCGCCTTCGTAGAGCGCAATCCGCTCAGGCATCCAGCCCGACAGCTTCTTGACCTCCCCCCAGCCCCAGCTTTGCAGCGCACTGGTGATGGGCAAGGACGCCACCAACGCGTTCCAGTGGGTGGGATCGGTGATGGTCTGGAGTCGAAGCACGAGAGGTCATTATGCCTCAAAGCCGCGGAGGGAACAAACGGGAGTCGAGGAACTCCCACAGCTTGCGCGTGGTGATGATCTGCCCGGCGTGGTGCTGGGCGTGTGCGGCGATATGGTCGAAGACGTAGATCGCCCAGACCGGGGCAAAGGCGCCCCAGGAGCGCAGGGCCTCGAGCTCGGCCTGCTCGAGCCGGGAGAGCCCCTCCCGCACCAGGTGCAGGTTCTTGCGAAACTCCTCCAGCACCGCCGCAGGGCGTTGGCCTCGAGCGCGGGCATCCACCAGAAGCCCTCCGCGGAGAGGTCGGCAGCCCATCTGTCCACGGTCTGCGAGACCTCCTCGAGAGGGGTGAACGCTTTCGACGTCGCCGCGCAGGAAGGGCGGAAGCTGAGACGATGTCTGCATGGGGTGATTCTACCTACCCTGAGCTTCAGGGCTCGAGCTTCGACGAGCAACGCCCCGTGAAGTTCTTCTGTCGCACTGCTTCAGGATAGGCCTTGCGGGCGCTTACGAAGGTGAAGCCCGATCATAAACCTGCATGCATTCTAGAAAATCCAATTTGGATGTAGCAGATACAGCTTTCGGTCATTGGTTTTTTAAACGCCGAGTTTATCCGTACGCTGCTTCTCTACCGGTATTCCAGTTATACCGTGGAAGGCTTCGACTTCCTCGAGGAAGCGCCGGAAGAGGTAGAGCGAGTCGTGGGGACCGGGACAGGCCTCGGGGTGGTACTGCACGCTGAAGACCGGGTAGCGCAGGTGGGCCATGCCCTCGAGGGTACCGTCGTTGAGGTTGATGTGGGTGGGGCGAAACTCCTTGAGGGAGTCGGGGTCTACGGCGTAGCCGTGATTCTGGCTGGTGATCTCGATCTTGCCGGTGAGCAGGTTCTTGACCGGGTGGTTAGCCCCCCGGTGGCCGAATTTGAGCTTGAAGGTGCGCCCGCCCGCGGCCAGGCCCAGCAGTTGGTGGCCCAGGCAGATGCCGAAGGTGGGCAAGAGCCCCATCAGCTTCCACAGCGTCTCGTGGGCGTAGCGGGGCATGGAGGGGTCACCGGGGCCGTTGGAGACGAAGAGCCCGGCGGGCTCGAGCGCCATGATCTGGGCCGGGTTGGTCTTGCCGGGCACCACGATGAGTTCGAAGCCCAGCTCGGCCATGTAGCGCATCTGGGCGTGCTTGATGCCGAAGTCCATCACCACGATGCGGCGCTTGCCCTTGAAGGTGGGGAACTGGTAGGGCAGCGGGGTGGAGACCTCGGGGGTCATGTCGCGCCCGTCGATGTCCTTCCAGTTGCGGGCTTCCTCGCGCAGGGCCTCGAGGTCGGCCTGGTGGAAGCGGTAATTGGGGTCGCCGAAGTGGGAAGCGTGGGCGATAACCCCCTTGAGCACGCCCCCCTCGCGGATCTTGCGCACCAGGGCGCGGGTGTCGATGCCCTCCAGTCCCACCACCCCGTGCTCGGTCATGAACTCCGCGAGGCTCTGCTGGGCGCGGGGCCCAGCGGCGTAGGTGCTAAACTCCCGCGCCACGAAACCGCGCACCCAGGGACGGTTGGACTCCATGTCGAAGACGTTGACCCCGTAGTTGCCTTGGTGGGGGTAGGTCATGACCACGATCTGGCCGTTATAGCTGGGGTCGGTGAGGATCTCCTGGTAGCCGGTCTGGGCCGTGTTGAACACCACCTCTCCCACGTTCTTGCCCCGGTGTCCGAAGGCGTAACCGTGGTAAGTGGTGCCATCCTCGAGGACTAAAACCGCGCGTTCCTTCATAGCAATCTCCACATTCTAGCCCAGCAGGGCCTCGAGTTGCTCGTCGAGGGTTTTCTCGTTGGCAAAGGTGAAGCCCCACTGGCTGCTCAACTCATCCAGCACCGGCTCGGGGATGCCCAGCAGCACGTAGAGCACCTGCTTAGCCGGGATGCGCAAGTCGGAGGCGATACGCTGGTGGCGGTCGAGGGCCTCCTCGAAGTCCCCGGTCTTACACTCGACGAGCACGAAGCGGTTGGGGGTGCGCACCAGCAGGTCTACCTCGAAGCGGTCGCCGTTGGGGTAGAGGATCAGGGGGTTGGCCTCGAGGTCGTGGGGAGTGTTGCGCCGCCGCAGGATGAGCTGCGCCCGTTGGCGCACGTAGCGCTCGAACCAGCCGCCGGTGAGAAAGCCTTGGTGCTTGCCCTCGTTGCTGGGCCGGGCGTAGATGCGCCGCTGCTTGCTGGAGTAAGTGTATTTCTGCAACAGCCCGGCCTCCTTCAACCACAAGCAGATCTGGGTGTTGGTGCCGATGTCCTGCTGGCTCAAAGCGCTCAGCGAGTACTGAAAGTCGGCTCCACCCCGCGCCGCTGCGCTCTTGAGGCGGGCATAGAGCCCCTCGAAGGCTGAGTAGCGCTCGCCCATGAACCCCGCCAGGCGCTCGAGCGCCTTGTCCTCGGTCTCGTTGGATGAGGGTAGGCTGGGTTTGAGCTGCAGGCCTACCTCGGCCAGGTAATCGGCCACCTTGAGGCTGGGGCGCTTGGGCTGGGGCTGGGTCTGGGCTTGAGGAGCCGGGGCGGCAGGCTGAGCCTCCGGGCGTCCCCCTCCCCCGCCCCGGCGCAGGCTGCGCAGTTCCTGGAGGATGGTGCGGGTATTCTGCAGGATGGCCTGCTCGATGGGGTTGGTGCTGGGATGAGTACTGAGGGCGAGTTCCTGCAGGAGAGCCCCTGCCCCACCGAGCTCGGGGAGCATCTGGTGCGAAAGCAGGGCCCTGGCGAGCCAAGTTTCCAGCTCACTGCGCAGGCGTTCGCGGCATTCCTCGAAGGTGCGACCCCGCACCAACAAGCCAGGGATTTCCGGGACGGTTCCTTCGACGAAACCTCCCTCTCCTAGCTTGTAGATAGCCGACTTGAGGGCGGCAGCAAGGTAATCGGTGAGAAGACCCATGGCTGAAGTTTACCCGGCCAGATGAACAAGCAGATGGCCCTACTTCCGGAAGGCGTTGTCAGGATCGAGCACTTTGGTCACACCGATCTCGCGGCAGTTGTCGTAGAAGGGGCACTGGCTGCACTCCTGGTAGACCTTGGGCGGCAGGTTCTCACGGGTAGTGACGTGGTAACCCAGACCGGTGAAGAACTTGACCTGCAGCGTCCAGGCGAAGATCTGAGGCAGCCCCAGGTCCTTGGCCTCGCGCTCGGCGGCCAAAGCCAGCCAGCGCCCCAGGCCCTGCCCCTGGCGCTCGGGGTGAACCGCCAGGCCGCGCACCTCGGCGATGTCGTGCCAGAGGATGTGCAGCGCCCCCGAGCCCACGATGTGGCCGTCCTCGTCCTCGAGCACGAAGAAGTCGCGCAGGTTCTCGTAGAGGTGGTTGTGGCTGCGCACGAGCATGAGGCCGCGCTCGGCCCAGTACTTGATGAGGGTGTAGATCGGCTCGACATCCTTCATCCTGGCCTTGCGCAGCTCGACATTGGCATCCCAACGCACGTCTGGGAGCCGAGTGCTTCCAACTTCGATCAGGGTGCTCATCCCTTGCCTCCAATTAAAGTCCAACCTCGCGTTTGGCAATCTCGATGGCTTCTCGGACCCGCTCCGGCGCGGTCGCGCCGTAGGAGCGTCGTCGGTGAATGGCGGTCTCGAGCCGGGTGAGCTCCAGGGCCTCCGCAGCGAAGAGGGGATGGAAGGACTGGAGCTCGGCGAGCTCGAGATCGCGAAGCTCCTTGCCTGCCTCGGCGCAGTGGCGCACAATGCGCCCGACCACGTGGTGGGCCTCGCGGAAGGGCAGGCCCTGCTGCGCCAGGTAGTCGGCGAGCTCGGTCGCCAGGGAGAAGCCTGACTCGGCGGCCTTGGCCATGGGCTCGGGCTTCCACGCCAGCCCCGGCAGCATCGCCGCCATCAGCTTGAGCGAGGCGCGGTAGGTGTCGCAGGCGTCGAAGAGGGGCTCCTTGTCCTCCTGCAGGTCCTTGTTGTAGGCCAGCGGCAGGCCCTTGACCACCGTCGCCAGCGCGACCAGGCTGCCCAGCACCCGCCCGGCTTTGCCCCTGATCAGCTCGGCGACATCGGCGTTCTTCTTCTGAGGCATGATGGAGGAGCCCGTGCTGAAGGCATCGGGGAGCACCGCGAAGCCGAACTCGAAGGAGGTGTAGAGCACCACTTCCTCCGCCAGGCGCGAGAGGGTGAGTTGGCCGATGGCTAAGGCCGAGAGGGCCTCGAGGGCGAAGTCGCGGCTGGCCACCGCGTCGAGCGAGTTGCGCATGGGCCGGGCAAAGCCCAGCGCCTCGGCGGTGTAGTGGCGGTCGATGGGAAAGCCGGTCCCCGCCAGCGCCGCCGCGCCCAGCGGGGATTCATTGAGGCGTTTGAGGGCATCCTGGATGCGCCCGGCGTCACGGGAAAACATCTCGTAGTAAGCCAAAAACCAGTGGGACAAGAGCACCGGCATGGCCCGCTGGAGGTGGGTGTAACCGGGCAGGACGAGGGGAGGCTCGAGGTACTTCTCGGCCTGCTGAACCAACACCCGGCGCAGGGCCTCGAGTTCGCCCAGGATCGCGCCGAGTTCTCCCCGCAGCCATAGCCGCAGGTCGGTGGCGACCTGGTCGTTGCGGCTCCTGGCGGTGTGCAGCTTGCCGCCCACCGGACCCACCAGCTCGCTCAGGCGGGCCTCGATGTTCATGTGCACGTCCTCGAGTTCCTCCCGCCAGACGAAGCGGCCCTCCACGATCTCCCGGCGCACCTCGAGCAGTCCCCGCCTTAGGGTCTCGGCCTCCTCGGCGCTGATGATGCCCTGCTTCGCCAGCATCGCCGCGTGGGCCAGCGAGCCCTCGATATCCACCAGGGCCAGCCGCCGATCGAAGGTCCAGGAAGCGTTGAACTGCTGGGCCAGCCGGTCGGGAGCCTCGGCGAAGCGCCCGCCCCAGGTGCGTTGGGTCTGATCCTGACTCATGGGTGGACCTCGAGGTGTTTATGCAGCGCAAACGGCCAAGTCACCCGGCTAATCCTTCGGCTGGGCCTTGGCCCGCACCCGCAAGCGCAGGGCGTTGAGCTTGATGAAGCCCTCGGCGTCGGCCTGATCGTAGCCACCCTTCTCGTCGAAGGAGACCAGGCTCTTGTCGTAGAGCGAGAGGGGCGAGCGGCGCCCGGCCATGATGATGTTGCCCTTGTAGAGCTTGAAGCGCACCGTACCGGTGACGGTGCGGGCCACGTGGTCGAAGTAAGCTTGCAGCGCTTCACGCTCAGGGGCGAACCAAAAGCCGTTATAGACCAGTTCGGCGTACTTGATGGCCAATTGATCGCGCTGATGCAGCACCTCGCGGTCGAGGGTGAGGCTCTCGACCGCCCGCCGGGCATGGTAGAGCAGCGTGCCGCCGGGGGTCTCGTAGATGCCCCGTGACTTCATGCCCACGAAGCGGTTTTCCACCAGGTCCACCCGGCCAATGCCGTGCCGCCCGCCAATTGCGTTGAGTCTGGTCAGCAGCTCGGCGGGACTCAGGCGCTCGCCGTTGACCGCCACCGCGTCGCCGCCCTCGAACTGAATTTCCACCAGCTCAGGCTCGTTGGGGGCTTCCCAGGGGTCTTTGGTGAGGCGGAACATGCCCGCCGGAGGCTCGGCCCAAGGATCCTCGAGCACCCCCCCCTCATAGGAGATGTGCAGCAGGTTGGCGTCCATGGAATAAGGCTTCTCCAGCGTCACCGGGACGGGGATGCCGTGCATGGCTGCATACTCGATCATCTGCGGGCGTCCCACGAAGTCCCACTCCCGCCACGGAGCGATCACCCGGATGGAGGGCTCGAGGGAGTAGGCCGTGAGCTCGAAGCGCACCTGGTCGTTGCCCTTGCCGGTCGCGCCGTGAGCGATGGCTTCAGCGCCCTCCTCCTTGGCGATGCGCACGAGGTGCTTGGCGATGAGGGGTCGGGCGATGGAGGTACCCATGAGGTAATAGCCCTCGTAGAGCCCACCGGAGCGGAACATGGGAAAGACGAAATCCCGCACGAACTCCTCGCGCAGGTCCAGGGCATAGGCCTTGCTGGCCCCGGTCTTGAGCGCTTTGAAGCGAGCTTCCTCGACCTCCTCGCCCTGCCCGATATCGGCGGTGAAACAGATGACTTCGGCGTTGTAGTGCTCAATGAGCCACTTCAAGATGATGCTGGTATCCAAACCGCCGGAGTAGGCCAAAACGATTTTCATGCTCATCATTCTCCAATCGTGCTGCATAGTTTGGGCGGGGACGCGCCCCGCCCAAAAACGGCAAGCCGACGTCCTGGCTCAAGCACAAAGTCGTCGCACTCGCCCTTCCATACTGCATAACTATACGCAGGGGGTGTCCGGAGGTCAATATGCAGGCGGCGGGAAGCGCGATATGCTGTGGATTGCGGCTATGGACTACCTCAACGCGCTGCTGGCGGGCTACTTCTTCGGAAGCCTCCCCTTTGCCTACTGGTTCGGCCTCCTGCAGGGGAAAAACCTGATGGCCGAGGGTTCGGGCAATGTGGGAGCCCTCAACGCCCTGCGGGTGCTGGGAGTAATACCCGGCCTGATGGTGCTGCTTCTGGACGTGGCCAAGGGCCTGATGGCCGTGGCCATCGGGGAGTTTCTGGGGAAGAGCTTCGAGGCGGGCCTCCTCGCGGGAGCCGCCGCGGTCTGGGGCCACTGCTTCTCGGCCTGGCTGCTAGGCCGGGGGGGCAAAGGCCTGGCACCCGCTGCGGGGGTGCTGCTGGCGGTCAAACCGCTGATGTTGCTGTTCTCCTTCGCGCTGATCGGGCTGATCTATCTCCTCTCGCGCAGCCTCTACCGGGCCATCGCCCTCGTCGCCCTTTGTCTGCCGGTGATCGCCGCGAGCGTGGGTCAGGCTACGCCTTATATCTGGTTTGGCTTCGGCGTGGGGATTCCCATCGCCCTGCGCCACCTTCCCGAGTGGAATCGCCGCAGCCTACCCAAGCCCAAAGAGCGAAGTCAAAGCCGCTGAGCAGCGCGCAAATCCAGGGCCCTGGCGTGGGCCTCGAGGCCTTCTTCCCTCGCCAACCTAGCCCCTAGCTGCGCCAGCCGCAGCGAGCTTTGAGCGGAAAGCCCCACCACCGGGATTACCTTGAGAAAATCGCGTAGCGCTAAGCCTCCCCCATAGCGCGCCGTGCCCGCGGTGGGCATGACGTGGCTGGGCCCGGCGATGTAGTCGCCCAGCGCCTCGCAGGAGTGCTCTCCCAGAAAGATCCCCCCGGCGTTACGCACCATCCCCAGGTATTCCAGCGGCTCGCGCACCGACAGGCAGAGGTGTTCGGGCGCATAGAGGTTGGCCCACTCCAAAGCCTGCTCCAGGCTCTCGACCCGCACCAGCCCGCTGCGGGCGAGGGCCTGGCGGGCGATGGCGGCGCGGGGCAGGTCGGAGAGCTGGCGCTCGAGCTCGGCCTCAACGGCCTCGAGCAACTCCGCGTCGGGCGAGAGCAGCCAGGCTTCGGAGTCGGGCCCGTGCTCGGCCTGGGCCAGCAAGTCGGCGGCCAGCAAACGGGGATTGGCCGAGGAATCGGCCACGATGAGGGTCTCGGTCGGACCCGGCAGGGCCTCCATGCCCACCGAGCCGTAGACCTCGCGCTTGGCCAGCACCACGTAGCGATTGCCCGGCCCCATCACCTTGTCCACGCGCGGCACCCGCGCGGTGCCGTAGGCCAAGGCGGCGATGGCCTGGGCTCCGCCCATGGCGAACAGCCGGTCAGCTCCGGCCACCCAAGCCGCAGCCAGGATGGCCGGATGAACCCGCGGCGGACTCGCGAGCACGATCTCACCGACCCCTGCGACCTTGGCGGGAACGGCGGTCATGAGCACCGTGGAGATCAGGGGGGCGCTGCCTCCGGGGACGTAAACCCCCACCCGATCCAGCGGGCGCACCAGTTGGCCCAGAACCCCCTCGGAGCTGGCCTCGAGAAAACCCCCCTGCGGCTCCTTGCGGTAGAAGGCCTCGATGCGCTCCCTGGCGGTCTCCAACGCGTCGCGCAGCTCGGCCTCGAGGTCGTCGTAGGCTTCACGCCACTCGCGCTTGGGGATCTCCTCGACGGCAGCCCCGTCGAGCTCGAGGCTCCAGCGGTCGAGGGCGGCATCGCCCTCGAGTTCGATACTCCTCAATATCTCCCGTACTCTCTCCAGCGCATCGCCATACTCGATCGTCATGCGGCGGTCGGCGAAGCGCCCTCGAACTTGCTGTGCGGTCTGAATCATAGCGGTCAGGGCAAAAGCTTACTCGAAACGGCGACGACGGCGGCGACGGCGGCTGCGGCCATGCGGGCCTTCCTTTTCCTTGGACTTCGGCTGCAGCAGCTCGACCGCCAACAACTCGGCCTCGAAGACGTGATCGCCCACCTTCTGGGTCAGGCGAACCGGATAACCTTCCGCGTCGAAGTACAGCAGCGAGAGGCCGGGGCGCAACCGATAAACCCGCACCGGGGTCTCGCCCCAGGGGAGGGTGAGGCTTTGGTCGGGTAGGCGCTCGGCATAGGCCCGTCCCCCCACCAGGCCGAACTGGGCGACTCCCCCCACCTCGAGTTCGAGCCTCGAGACCGCTACCACCAGCGACAGCGGGTCGTGTAGGTCGGCCAGGTAGGGGATGGCGAAGTCGTCGCGCCCCTGGCTCACCACCACCAGGCCGTCCTCGCGGGAGAAGTCCACCTCCATCACCCCTCCCCCATTGCCCTCGACGCGCTCGACGTAGCGCCGGGGAAAGCCCCGAGGGTCGAGGTCGCTCTCCCAGCGGTGCCTCGTTCGCGGCGGGGGTAGGTCCACCTGGGCCTCGAGCACCACCCTCCAGCCCCGCCCCATGGGCTCGAGAGTCAGCCGCTGCTCCCCCGCCGGCTGCCCGGCATAGCGAAGCACGAAGCGCAGCGATTGCGGCGTAGCCAGGTTCATGGCCCAATCATAAGACAGCAGTCAGCCTTCAGCTTCCAGCCGCCTCCCAGTCCTCCAGCCGCAGGCCGACTACCCGTGAGAATTCCCCCACGTTATGGCTCACCAGCACCGCATCGTTAGCCCTGGCAATGGCTGCGATCCACAGATCATTGGGAGCTATCGGGCTTCCCTGGCGCTCCAGGTCGGCTCGGATGAGTCCGTACAGCTCCGCTGCCATCCCGTTCACCTCGTAAACCTCCACCTCACTGCGCAGCACATCGATCCGGCGCAGGTTGGCTTCGACCCGCTGACTCTTGCGAGCGCCATAGTAAAGCTCCCCCAGGCTGATGGTGGAGATGGCAAGCTTAGGTTCCCGCTGCACCCGCTCGACGATAGCTGGACGGCCCTTGAGGTAGCCGATCCAGGCGTTGGTGTCGAGCAGGTACATCAGAGCCCTTCCCGCGTCTCGAGCTCACCCTGCTCGGGGCGCTCGAGCTCACCCTCCCAGCTTCCGGCCAGAGCCAGGAACTCCGGCGAGCGCTGCGAGCGAACCTCGGCTTCCAGAATCTCTCGCATCAGCTCAGAGAGCTTGATCCCCCTGGCCTTCGCCCGCTGCTCGAGGGCCCGGTAGGTTTGCTCCTTGAGATAGGTCTGAACCTGAGGCATACTAAATATAGTATATATATTTAGGATATTTAGCACAAGGTATCCAACCATCCGGCTAAAAACCAAGCGCCCTCCATGCCGAAGAGGCGTCCGGTCGCATAAACTCAGGCGACCATTTGTGCCCCTCCCCAACTCGCCTCCCCAAAGCATCGGATAAGATACGCTTTGTGCAGGAACGCATTCGCAACTTCTCCATCATCGCGCACGTGGACCACGGCAAGTCCACCCTGGCCGACCGCATTCTCCAGATGACCAAGGCAGTGTCGGAGCGGGAAATGCGCGAGCAGTTTCTCGACTCGCTGGAACTCGAGCGCGAGCGCGGCATCACCATCAAAGCCAGCGCGGTGCGCTTGTTTTACGAAGCCAAGGACCGCCAGACCTACACCTTCAACCTCATCGACACCCCCGGTCACGTGGACTTCGGCTACGAGGTGAGCCGAGCCCTCGCCGCCGTAGAGGGCGTATTGCTGGTGGTGGACGCCTCCCAAGGCGTCGAAGCCCAGACCATCGCCAACTTCTACTTAGCCCTCGAGCACGACCACACCATCATCCCCGTGGTCAACAAGATCGACCTGCCCTCCGCCCGGCCCGAGGAGGTGGCACTGGAGATCGAGGAGGTGCTGGGCCTGCCCGCCGAGGAAGTGGTCTTCGCCTCGGGCAAGACCGGTCTGGGCGTGGAGGACATCCTCGAGGCCATCGTCCATCGCGTTCCCGCCCCCAAGGGCAAGCCCTCCAATCCCACCAAGGCCCTGATCTTCGACTCGGTCTATGACGCCTATCAGGGCGTGATCCCCTACGTGCGGGTCTTCGAGGGGGGCATCCACCCCGGCGACCGCATCCGGGTGTGGTCGAACAACAAGGAGTTCGAAGTGGACAAGGTGGGGGTCTTCCGGCCCGGCAGCCTCGAGCCCACCGGCGGCTTAGGTCCTGGCGAGGTCGGCTGGCTCACCGCCAACATCCGCGAGATCGGCGACACCCAGGTGGGCGACACCATCACCCTCGCCACCAACCCCACCGATGCGGCCTACCCCGGCTTCAAACCGGCCAAGCCGGTGGTCTTCGCCGGCATCTATCCCACCGATACCCAGGACTACAACCGGCTACGCGACGCGCTGGAGAAGCTCAAGCTCAACGACGCCGCCCTGCACTTCGAGCCCGAGACCTCCGAGGCGCTGGGCTTCGGCTTCCGCTGCGGCTTTCTGGGGCTCCTGCACGCCGAGATTGTCCAGGAGCGGCTCGAGCGCGAATTCGACCTCGACCTCATCGCCACCGCGCCCAGCGTGATCTACCGGGTCATGCGCTCGGACGGCTCCATCGAGGAAGTCCACAACCCCTCCATGATGCCTGACCCCGGCACCATCGAAGTCATGGAGGAGCCCTACGTCAGGCTCACGGTCTACACACCGGAAGAATACGTGGGTTCCATCATGCAGCTCCTCCAGGAGAAGCGGGGGCGCATGGAGCAGATGAACTACCTGGGGGGCACGGGAAGCAGCAAGCGGGTCGAGCTGCGCTACGAGGTGCCCTTCGGCGAGATCCTCTACGACTTCCACGACCGCCTCAAGAGCCTCTCGAGGGGCTACGCCTCCATGGATTACGAGCAGGCCGGCTACCGCGAAGGCGACTTGGTCAAGGTCACGGTGCTGGTCAATGACGAGCCGGTAGATGCCCTGGCCTTCATCGCCCACCGCGACAAGGCCTATTCCATCGCGCGCAGCATGGTGGACAAGCTGGCCGAGGTCATCCCCCGCCAGCAGTTCGCGGTGCCCGTTCAGGCGGCCATCGGAGGCAAGATCATCGCTCGAGCCACGGTCAAGGCCTTACGCAAGGACGTGCTGGCCAAGTGCTACGGCGGCGACGTCAGCCGCAAGAAGAAGCTCTTGGAGAAGCAAAAAGAGGGCAAGAAGCGGCTGAAGTCCATCGGCAAAGTGGACGTGCCCCAGGAGGCCTTCCTGGCCGTGCTGTCGGCAGGACGCGAGTAGACTTCGATGCGGCAACGGCTGTTCTGGATCATCGCTGCGCTGATCTTTCTGCCCAACTGCGTCTTCATCCTGGGGATGTGGTGGCTCGATCCCCAGAGCAATTTTCTCTCCATCGGCGTGCGGGTGGGCTGGCTGTTGCTGCTGGTGCTGATCGCGCTCTTGGTGGGCTCGCTGTTGACTTCAGCCCTGCTACGCCCCCTCACCGAGCTGACCCGCGCGGTCACCTACATGCGCGGCAGCCAGCGCACCCTGGCTGAGCTCAGCCTACCCCGGCCCAGCGAACCACCCCCTCTCGAGATCGCCGAGTTGCGCTCGGGCATCGAGGAGTTGTTGGCCCACATCAAGGAGTTGCTCGAGGCCCGCGAGGCCCTCTTCGCCACCTTAGCCCACGACCTCAAGACCCCCCTGCTGGCCGGGCTACGGGCGCTGGAGTACCTCGAGCAAGCCGACACCATCGGGGCCCAGCAGCGCAAGCAGGTGCTGCACGAGTTGTGGCTGGAGCTGTCGGGGGCTTATCAGTTGGTGGAAAACCTGCTCACCGCCAGCCGTATGGAAAACCAGCGGCCCCAGCTCGAGCCCATCCTGCTGCTTTCGCTGCTGGAAAACATGCGCCTGCGCTTCCAGCGCCGAGCCAGCGAGAAGGGCGTGACGCTGGTGGTCAGCGGCCTCGGTCAGGCCAGGGCCGATCGCTACCTGCTCGAGCGGGCGCTCTCCAACCTCATCGACAACGCCCTGCGCTTCACCCGCAGCCGCATCGTGTTGCGCTGCGGCGAGGGCTGGGTCGAGGTCGAAGACGACGGCCCCGGCTTGAAGGAGCCGCTAGAGCAGCTCTCCCAACCCTTTCGCAGCCAGCGCCTGCGGGGCATCCGGGCGGGCAGCGCGGGCTTGGGTCTGTTCATCGTGCGCCGGGTGGCCGAGCTTCACGGCGGCAGTCTACACAGCTCACAGGGGCCGCTGGGAGGAGCCTGCTTGCGAATCCGGCTGGGGTGAGTATCCGGGCCCCGTTAAAAGTGCTACGGTAGTTACGTGCGCCTGATCATTGCCGACGACCATCCGCTGTTCCGCATGGGACTGCGGGCGGCGCTCGAGCTACAAGGCTACGAGGTGGTGGCCGAGGCTGGCGATGGCCTCACGGCAACCCAGCGAACACAAGAACTAGCGCCCGACGCTGTGCTGCTGGACATTCGCATGCCCGAACTCGATGGGCTCAGCGCCGCTCGTAGGCTGCGCGAGCAAGGTTACAGAGGGCTCATCGTCATGCTCACGACCTTCGGCGAGCCCGCTTTGGTCTACCAGGCGGCCCAGGCCGGCGTCGACGCCTACTGGTCGAAGGAGCTGCCCCCTGAGGAGCTGGGCCAGCGCCTAGGCCGCCTGGCGCAGGGCCTCGAGCCCAAACTACAACTCCCCAACCTGCCCACCCTCAGCCCCCGCGAAAAGGAGGTGCTGACCCAGCTCGCCAAGGGACAGTCCACCAAGGAAATCGCCCGCGACCTCAAGCTCTCCCCCGAAACGGTCAAGGACCACCTCGAGCGGCTGTACGCCAAGCTCGACGCCCGCAACCGGGTGGAGGCGCTCGAGCGGGCCAGGGGCCTGGGACTGCTGTGACCGCTCCCCCGCAAGGGGGTTGGCTTTTATGCAAAACGGCGTTACTTTTGTTACAACTTAGGGGGTCTCACCATGCTCAGACCAGCAGGCATTGCCCTCATCTCAGCCCTGATTTTCATGTTTATTGTCGTGGTCTTCCTCAGTATCGTCATCAATAACGCCGTGGGCAACCAGCGAAACGCCTCCGATTTTCTGAGGACTTCCCAGGCCCAGTTCGCCGCGGAAGCCGGTCTCGACGATGCGGTGGCCGCCGTCTGGCACCGCTTGTGGGGAAGCATCCCCCTCACGGAGCGCAGCCTGACCCGCTACCACACCGAGTTGAGCAAAGATCCCCTCAAGCTGGGCACACCCGGCGCGGTCTACAAAGGTCCCGTCAAGACCCTCCCTGCGGGCTCGAGCTATAGCTACGAAATCAGCCGCTTGCCCGATGTCGTCTCCAATGGGGTCACCCAATCCATACTCCTGCGGGTCAAAGCCACCGGAACCCTCCCCGACGGGAGAACCACGCGCATACTGCAGTCGGATTTCGCCGTTCAGCGGGGATTCTTCCCCTTCGACTTCGCCCTGCTCACCAATAAGGCCGAGTGTCTTTTCTGTCATGCCGACATCAAAAGCCTCGATGCGTTCCGCGGAACGCCCGATGCAGACGACCCTGACTCGTGGTGGCATCGTACCAAAGTGGGGGTGCTGGATAGTCTCATTATGCGCGCCGACGAGCATGCGGGCATGGTAAGTGGCTCACTGCTGACACGCGGCAATGTGTTCCAGCAGAACGGCAGTCCTGGGGTCTCCAACCTGCTCTACACCAACATGACAGTGGGCCAGGACAGAATCAGTCAGGATCAGCCCGTCGCCATCAGCAGCGATCCTAGTTATCAAGCCAACTGCAAGCTAAGCCCCGCCGATTGCCGTATAAAGCGCGCGCTGTATCTCAATTACCCAACCGGCAGCAGCGCCAGCGACTTCCCCGACGGCGAACTACCCACCAGCTTCCCCCTTCCCATCCCTGACGCCAATAACAACCGCGCTATTGACGATAGCGAGTGGAAAGCGGCTTTGGACGAGAGCATGGCCGGAACGAGCGACATGTATCCCGCCGGCAGCATCACCGCAGACATGCAAATAGGGCCAAGCTCCCTCTCCTGGGGAGGAAGCCGCCAAACCCGGACTTCCAGCGATCTGGGTAACCTACCCAACACAGTTATCCTCGACGGCAGCCAAAACCCCATCTTGATCACCGGAACCGTCTTCATCAATGGGGACCTGATCATCCGAGGCAGGGTTAGCGGCAACGGCAGCATCATCGCGCGAGGAAACGTCTACGTTCTGGGAGACCTCACCTACGACTGCACCGCAACCCAGGGCAGGGCCAATTGCGACTACAGCAAGCAAAGCGAATTGCCCCAGCTCAGCCTGATCGCAGGGGGCAGCGTGCTGGTGAGTGATTATGCCACTGTAACCACCCTCAACGAGAGCAAGTTAGACCTGCTGAAGCCAGGCAACGTGCAGGCCAGCTTCACTTACTGCAAGAACGACCCTCCGGACCCTAGCCGGTGCGGCCCACGAAACGACTTCCTCCAACCCAATTTCATCCTGACGCAGATGGCCAACTTCAACCGCGACGAGCTGTGGAAAGCCCTCAATGACCCCAATTACACAGCTCGCTTTTACACCTACGGCGAAGGCGAAGTGTACTATACGAACAACTGCGCCCACAATGCGCAGGACTACAGCGCTTACAGGTCGCTTTCCGAGGCTTCCAAGAGTGGAGGCACAGTTCAGTTGTGTACCGGGGACACGGAAGTAGCCGGAAAAGCCATACCCATACCCGATACATTGCCCGCAAATGTGGCTCGAGCGGCCAAGGTCGAGCTCAATCCCAAGTCCTTCACCGCTGAGGACATCAAAGATCTCTGGATCGAAAGCGTCAGAAACAGGCCCAGCAGTCCATTACGCACCGACGGCCTGCTGTACTCCGCCAACTCCATCTTCTCCGTGCTTCCCCAGGACAACCCCGGCGCGGTGAGCAAAGGCCAGTGGGATTTGCGGGGAGCGCTGGTGGCTCCGGACACCGGTATCCTTGCACCCGGCCCCTGCACCAACGGCGAGGCGGCCAAGACCTGTAGCGTTAATGGCACCACGTATGAAAACTTCGGCCTCAGAATCTACCACGACAGCCGACTGCGGCCCCGTATCGCGCAAGACCAAAAGCTTGGGCTGTTCCGCAGCCAGTGGCAGGTGGTGGCCCGATGAGGTCGCGGGGTCTGACCCTGCTCGAGCTTCTCGTCAGTATGGGGGTGCTGGCGATCTTGTTGGGCATAGGAGTATCGGGCTACGTCAACTACCGGCGGAGCCTGCTCATCCGCGAAGCGACCAGCCAGTTCGTCACCGATCTGGCTTACTGGCGCTCTCAGGCACGCAAGACCTCAAGGAGCTACCAGTTCGTGATCATCGCAAACAGCGGTGCCTACCAGGTAGGTGAGTACGACAAAAGCACGTCTGGCGGCTTCAAGGGCGTCCCCATAACCAAGAACCTGCCTGCAGGGGCAATATTCAGTCGAGTCAGGGATTCAACCTTTCAATTCTTTGCTCCCTACGGCACAACCTCTGCGGCCAATAACTCCATCGAGATCCAGGCTTTAGGTAACCGCAAGCTCCAGGTCAACCTGGTTGGCCTCACGGCCAAGGTGGTGGTCCGTGCGCCGTGATGGCCTTACCCTCATCGAGGTTCTGGTCGCTTTGGTCATCATCACGGTGACCACGCTATTGCTGGGTTACTTCATCAGCGGCTACACCGCTACCAATACCGCCCGCAGCGACACCCAGGCTCAGGTCTTCGCCCGCAGCTACTTCGAGGCGGTGCGCTCAGAGTGGGCCACGCCGTCGGACTATAAAAACAAGCCTCTCCCCGACCCCGCGAGCCTCAGCGGTCTCCCTGCTGGTTTCAGGGTGATCGCTTATGGGGTTATCGGCAAAGAAACTGTAGGAGATGAGGAGATACTGCGGGATATTCGCCTCGAGCTCATCGGCCCCAAGGACAAGACTTTTGTCTTCGAAACGCGGATCGTCAAGCCGCCTTACTAGGAGCTTCAGAGTGAAGCGAGCGCTGCGCCAGGGATTCACCCTTCTCGAGCTTCTGCTCGCCGCAGGCATCACCCTCCTGCTGCTGGGGCTCATCGCCCAGGGCCTGCGCAGCAGCAGCGATACCAGCCGCTATATCCAAACCTCACAGAGTGCCCTCGAGGACCTGCGCTTCGCAGGCAACTTTGTCAGCGACTACCTCTCCACGGCGGTCTTCATCTACCCCAAGGGCATCACCCTCACGCTCAACAGTGGCTGCGAAAGCTACACGGTGTGCAACCCCCTCACCAACAGCAATAAGTGGACCATTGGCACCGACCCCATCATCGCTGCCATCTTGCCGCCTGAAGACTCCAGCATAACCTGCGCCGATAGCTCTACGGGAAAGCGTGGCTGCTACCGTTTCTTCGCCGCCTATACCCTCTCTCGAGGCAAGGTGGTCGAAGCTGCAAGCGGTGCTGAAAATCCCGGCCCCGACCCCATCAACAACGACAAGTGGACGCTTTACGTCAACCTGAAGTACCTCTCCGACCCCAAAGAGCAAAAAGACTTCCAAGATAACGAGATTAGCTTCACGCCCCCTAACCCCAAGATCCCCGTAAAACTGACCAATACCCAGGGCAACCTGCTGGCCGACTACATCAAAGCTGGTGACGGTCTGTCCGTCAGCTTTGAAAGGTGCCTTGACTTTAGTGGTGGAGATATCGCCAGCCTGAGCAGTTGCAGCAATGTGCCACCCGCGAACCTGAGTATCTACACCAGCGCGGCCCGCGTACGCTTCAGCCTTTCGGGCCAGATCACCAGCGGGAGCAAAACCCACACCTTTCCTGGGCCGACTCAGCCGCTGGTTTTTCAGGTAGGAGCTCGCAACCTCAGTATGCGCAAGTAAGTCCTGGTATACTCGAGCCACGTGAAACTGCTCATTACCATCGTCCAAGACGCCGACGCCCCCGGGCTCATCAAGGCCCTGGGCGAAAAAGGCATCCAGAGTACGAAGCTTTCGAGTACCGGTGGCTTCCTGCGCGAAGGCAACACCACGCTGCTGATCGGCCTGGAGGAAGCCCAAGTCGAAGTCGCCAAGGAGATCATCCGCGAGAAGTGCCGTACGCGCACCCGCCTCATCACCCCCGGCGTTCCGCTGGCCGAAGCCCCCGATCCTTTCCTGGCCCAGCCGGTCGAGGTCAAGGTAGGCGGAGCGGTGGTGTTCGTGCTGACGGTAGACGAGTTCTTGAAGGTCTGAAGCAGGCAGCTGGGCAGACGCCAGGGATGGCTGCAGCGCCCCCGCTTGACAGTGGGCAAGGGGTTTGGCTAAACTTGTGAGCGCTGTCAGGCTCAGCCCCTGGCGCTAAAACTTGCCTCCATAGCTCAATTGGTAGAGCTCCCGACTCTTAATCGGTAGGTTCCAGGTTCGAGCCCTGGTGGGGGCACCAAAACAAAGTTCAGCACGAAGAAGGCCGGGGTGTTCGTTGCCCCGGTTCTTCGCTTTGTATCCACAGAGTCGGTTCATCGCAGATGTGCAAATCAGCAAAGCAATACCGATTTCACGTGCTACCATTGGCGCGTCTCGTGAGAAGGCTTATTCGTTCCATGCTCAATCGGCTGCTCACGATCCCTTTCCCACACAGGTGGGCTTCGCTGCTGGGTATGGTGATTTGGGGATATGGCTCGAGAGAACTCGGAGCCTCCCAAACCCTGGGGCTATTCGGCTTCATTCCACTTCTGCCTTGGGTCTGGCGCGATGGACAGCGCAGCCTGCTGTGGCTGGCGCCGCTCTACCTGGCCTACATGGGTACTCTCTTCGCCTTCCGCAATCGCCAGATCGAAGCCGTGTTCATGCCGCACGGGGTACTGCCCAGCCTCCTGGCCTTGATCCTTCTGGCCCTGTGGCGACAGCGCGAGCTCAGCCAGCAGATCCAGATGCGCGAGACCCTGCGCCAGATGCAGGTGCTCGAGGAGGGTAGCATCGAGATCAGCGCCGCCCTTGAGCCTGCAGAGCTAGCGGAGACGGGAGTGGAAGCGGTAGCCAAGCTCGGGGTGGCTCCTCACATCGCCTTCATACGCTTTCGTGAGGGCAAGCCGGTGGTCATCAGCGCTCGCGGCGACCTCCGGCGCTACCAGGGGCACAAGCTACCGCGCCAGCAGCTGAGCATGCGGGCAACCCTGACCGACTCCTTCTCGCTGGGCAGCTACCTCGAAGGTGTGCCCGAGAGCACCAAGTGGTCCAGTGCTGCCGTGCCGGTATCGGCCCGCCAGGGCCGGTCGCTAGGTGTGCTGATCCTGGCGCGGGACGGAGCAAAGCCCTTTCAACCCGACGAGAAAGCCCTGGCGACCTCGCTGGCCCGGGTGATGGGGGCCCAGCTTGGGCAGATGGAGGCGCTGCAGCAGCTCGAGGCCGCCTACGACGGAACCCTGCTGGCGTTGGGGGTGGCGCTGGAGTATCGTGACCACGACACCCAGGGCCACACCCGCCGGGTGGCGAGCTGGGCCGAGCGGCTGGCCAGTGAGATCGGCTTGGATAATCGGGACCGGGAGTACCTCCGCTGGGGAGCCTATCTGCACGACATCGGCAAGCTGGGCGTTCCGGACAGAATTTTGCTCAAGGAGACGCAGCTTACCGACGAGGAATGGCGTTTGATGCGCATGCATGTGCAGATCGGCTACGAGATGCTGTGTAAGGTGCCCTTCCTGCCCAGGGAAACCCTCGAGGTGGTGCGTTATCACCACGAGTCCTGGGATGGACACGGATACCTCGAGGGGTTGAGGGGGGAGGGAATCCCCCTGCTGGCTCGCATCTTCGCCGTGGTGGACACCTTCGACGCGCTGTGCTTCCCCCGCCCCTACAAAGAAGCCTGGCCGGCTGAACGCATTCTGGACGAACTCGAGCATCAGCGCGGACGCAAGCTCGATCCGACGCTGGTAGACACCTTCTTAGCGCTCAACCCCCTGAGCGAGCCCTCGCTCGAGGTGAGCGAGAACGCAGCACCCCCGGTAAAATAACCAGGTGTCCAACCTTTTTCCACCGCTTCCCGAGCCACCCCGCAGGGCCCTGCTCGAGGCCGACTTGCCCAAAGGGGAACCCTGGGGTTGGCTGTTGGCCGGAGTTCTGCTGGGGGCCGAGACCCTGGCGCGTAAACTGCTCACCCAGGGGCTGAGCCCTGGCCTGGCCCAAATTGTCCAGGAGGAGTTGTTGGCCCTGCGTCAGCGCCTGCACGTGCTGCGTACCTCGGACAGGCTATCCAGCTTCGGCCTGCGTGAGCCCAGCCCAGCCGAGCTCGCAGCCCTGCAAGTGCTCGAGCACGGCGACGCCGACGACCTGCTGGAGCTCTACCGGCGGCACGGCTACGGATCCTTTGCCCGCCACAGTGCTTATCTGTTCGAGGGCCGCCTCGAGGTCGTCATCAACCCCGACCCGGTCGATTTCTCCGCCCTGGTGGGCTTCGAGCGGCAGATCACCGCGCTCAGGACCAACGTCGAGCGCTTCCTGCGCGGGCAGCCCGCCCTGCCTACGCTGCTGTACGGAGCCAGAGGCTGTGGGAAGTCCACGGCGGTAAAGGCCCTGCGCAGCACCTACGCCTCCGAGGGGCTGCGGCTGGTGGAGGTGCTCTACCGCGGGCTGGGCCACCTGCCGCACCTGCTCGAGACCCTGCGCCCGCTGCCCCAGAAATTCCTGCTCTACCTCGACGACCTGGCCTTCAGCGCCGAGGACCCCGGCTTTCACCAGTTGAAAGCGCTCCTAGAAGGAGCGGTGTACCAGCGACCCCCTAACGTGCTGGTCGTCGCCACCTCCAACCGCCGTAACCTCATCAACGAGTCCTGGGCCGACCGCCCCGAGCCCGGCGACAACGACCCCGCCGCCTGGGACACCCTGCAGAACAAGTTGGCCCTGGCCGACCGCTTCGGCCTGGTGCTGACCTTCCCCCCCTTCGACCAGCAGAGTTTCCTGCGCACGGTGAGCTACCTGCTGGGCCGCGAACTCGACGACACCACCCGCCAGGCTGCCCTGCGCTTCGCCCAGGAAGGCCGGGGCTTTTCCGGACGCACCGCCCGGCAGTTCGCCGACTGGTATCGTTGAAATGAGCGAGCACTTACGCATACAGGTCCAGACCTATCTGGAGATCTACGACCCCCTGGGCATGGCCGGGCTGGCGGCGCCGGAAGTGCTGTACGCCTCGGTAGCCCCGGAGGTAGTGAGCGCCCTCGAGCAGGCCACCGACCCCGAGGCGCTGGCTCAGGCGGTCCACAGGGTGCTCTACCTGAGCTACGGCACCCAGGCCGGGCACCCCCGCGACTACCAGGAGCTTGCCCGCGAACTGTGGAGGCTGAAGGCGCAGGGTGCGGGCTGACACCATAACCCGACCACCCGGAAGGTACAATCCAGGGCATGAGCGACGAACGCCTGGCTCAGCTCCCGCCCAAGCTCCAGCAGGTGGTCAAGGCCCTGGGTTCGGCCCCCAAGGTCCTCAAGACCGAGATGCTGCTGGAATTCGCCAAGAAGATGCCGCCTCTGCCCGAGGGCATGGAGGCCAAGCTCGAGCAAGTCCACGAGTGCACCACACCCTTCTTCGTGCACGCCGAGCTCGAGGGCCCCACCGTGCACCTGTTCTTCGACGCGCCTAAGGAGGCTCCTACCGTGCGGGCCTTCGCCGGGATGCTGGCGGAGGGGCTCGAGGGGGAATCCCCCGAGACGGTGCTGAGCGTCCCCGAGGACTTTTACACCCTGGCCCGCCTCGAGGAGGTGGTGACCCCTCTGCGCCTGCGGGGCCTGCAGGCGGTGCTCGCCCGCATCAAGCGGCAAGTGCGCGAAGCCCTGAGCGCATAAAATTCCAAGCTAAGCTCGCCCAGAGCCCCTCGTGAGGGGGTTCATTTTCTTTTCATGGACCTCTGCTATTTCCTCATCTTGGAGACACATGACTGTACGGCTGGAGGTTTAGCCTATGGTACGCGCTTTCGCTCTGTTGCTATTGCTAGGGATATCCTTGGCCCAAGGCTTCCGGGGTCTCTCCCTCTCGACCCCCTACCCCAACCAGACCGTCCGAACAGGTGAAACGCTAACCCTTCCCATCGAGCTCAAGAACTTCGGCCTGCCCCCGCAGGTCGTGCAGGTGCAGGTGATAGAGGTGGCGCCCGGCTGGAAGGCCAGCCTGCTGGGCGGCGGACGGGTGGTGGGCGCGGTCTACCTAGCCCCGGACGCCACCCAGTCGCTCAGCCTGCGTCTGGAGCCGCCCAGGGGCGTGAAGGGTGGAAGCTACCGCTTCCGCCTCCTCGCCACGGGAACGAATGCGCGGGCCGAGCTCCCCATCACCCTTACCGCTGGCGAGGTGCTGCCCAAGCGGCTGTCGCTCGAGGCCGAGCTGCCGGTGCTCAAGGGCACGGCGGGCTCGAGCTTCCGCTACCGTGTAACGCTGCGCAACGAGAGCGACCAAGACTTGCTGGTCAACCTCGAGGCCGAGGCCCCCCAGGGTTTCCAGGTCTCCTTCACCCCCTCCTTCGCCAGCCAGCAGGTCACCAGCCTGCCGGTCAAGGCCGGGGAATCGCGCGACCTCGACGTGGAGGTCTCTCCGCCGCGCGAGGTGGAGGCCAGGGCCTACGGCGTCACCCTGCGGGCGCTGGCCGGTGAGGCCAAGGCCGAGCTGGCCGTGACTTTGCAGATCAGCGGTCGGCCCGAGCTCACCCTCTCCACCCCCGAAGGACGCCTGTCGGGACGGGCCTACGCGGGCCGCGACAACCCCATCAAGCTGGTGCTGAAGAACACCGGCAGCGTGCCCGTGGAGGAGGTGAGCTTCTCCTCGAGCGAGCCCTCGGGTTGGGAGGTCAAGTTTGACCCTGAGAAGCTCGAGGCCATCGCTCCCGGCAAGGAGGCCGAGGTCACCGCACGGGTCAAGCCGACCTCGAGGGCGGTGGCGGGCGACTACATGCTCACCCTGCGGGCCTCGGCCGGGGAGGCTTCGGCCTCGATGGACTACCGGGTCACGGTGCTGACCTCGACCGCCTGGGGCATCGTGGGAGTGGGGCTGGTGGCGGTGGCTCTGGGCGTGCTGGGCTTCGCCGTCTCGCGCTTTGGGCGGCGGTGAGGGCTATGGTCATCGAGACCCACGAGCTGAGCAAGCGTTATGGTCGGGTGGTGGCCGTGGAGGGGCTCAACCTAGAGGTGGGCGAGGGCGAGGTCTTCGGCCTGCTGGGCCCCAACGGCTCGGGGAAGACCACCACCATCCTCATGCTGCTGGGCCTGACCGAGCCCACAGGGGGCACGGCACGGGTGCTGGGCCACGATCCGGTGCGCGAGCCCCTCTCGGTCAAGCGGCAGGTAGGCTACCTGCCCGACTCGGTGGGCTTCTACGGTGAGATGAGCGCCTGGGAGAACCTGCGCTACACCACCCGCCTGCTGGGCCTATCCCGCGCTGAGGCCGAAAAACGCATTGGCGAAGTCCTGGAGCGCATGGGCCTAGCCGACGTGGCCCGGCGTCCGGTCGCCACCTTCTCCCGCGGGATGCGGCAGCGGCTGGGGCTGGCCGAAGTGCTGCTCAAACGCCCCAAGGTGGCCATCCTCGATGAACCCACGCTGGGCTTGGACCCCGAGGCTGCGCTGGAGTTCCTGGCGATGATCCGGGGGCTCAAGGCCGAGGGCATCACCGTGCTGCTCTCCTCCCATCTGCTGCACCAGGTGCAGGCCATCTGCGACCGGGTGGGGCTTTTCCACCGGGGGCGCATGGTGCTGGTGGGCACGGTGCGCGAGCTGGCCGAGCGGGTGCTGGGCGGGGCTTACCGCATCCGCGTGCGGGCTAGCGCCGGGGCGAGCCTGGCCGAGCGGCTCAAAAGCCTCGAGGGCGTGGGCGCGCTGCGGCAGCAGGACGGTAGCTGGTACCTCGAGGCCCGGCGCGACCTGCGCCCCGAGCTGGCGAAAGCGGTGCTCGAGGCGGGTGGAGAGCTGCTCGAGCTGGGGCTCGAGGAGCCCAGCTTGGACGAGGTCTACGCCCACTACTTCCAGGGGGTGCGCCATGCTGAGGCCGCGTGAAGGTTCGCCCTGGACCGGCCTTTGGGCAGTCTTCTTCAAGGAGCTGGCCGACCACCTCTCCAGCATTCGTATCCGCTTGCTGGAGGTGCTCATTGCCCTCAGCGCCCTGGGCGCGGTCTACACCGCCAGCCAAACCCTGCGCCAAACGGTGAGCGAGGACCCCTTCCTCTTCCTCAAGCTCTTCACCACCGAGCAGGACCCCCTGCCCTCCTTCGTGGCCTTCCTCAGCTTCTTCGTACCCCTGGCCGCCATCGCCCTGGGCTTCGACGCGGTGAACGGGGAGCATGGGCGCAACACCCTCTCGAGGGTGCTGGCCCAGCCCATCTACCGCGATGCCCTGCTCTTCGGCAAGTTCCTGGCCGGCCTGACCACGCTGGGGGTGGTGCTCCTGGCGCTGTTTTTGCTGGTAGCCGGCCTGGGCTTGCTGTTTTTGGGAGTACCGCCGGGCGGGGAGGAGGTGGGCCGGGCGCTGTTGTTCTTGCTGGCCACGCTGGTCTACGCTGGCATCTGGCTGGCTTTGGCTATCCTCTTCTCGGTGCTCTTCCGCCAGCCGGCTACCTCGGCGTTGGCGGCCATCGCGGTCTGGTTGTTCTTCACCATCTTCTGGGGCATCATCGCCCAGCTTCTGGCCCAGGCCCTGCGCCCAGTGGACCCCTTCAACCCCGAGAGCGAGCTGGCCAACGCCCAGGCGCTTTTGTTTTTCTCACGCTTCTCGCCCAACACCCTCTACGCCGAAACCATCCTGGTGCTGCTCAACCCGGCGGTACGCTCCTTGGGACCGGTACTTTTCACCCAGCTCGAGGGCGCCCTCATCGGCACGCCGCTGCCCCTCTCGCAGAGCCTGCTGCTGGCCTGGCCCCAGCTCACCGGGATGCTTGCCGTCTGCACCCTCCTTTTCACGCTCACCTACGTGCTCTTCCAGCGGCGAGAGGTGAGGGCGTGAAGGGACGAAGGGTCGAACGCCAGTCGTACGCCCCACGTCGTGCCCAAGGCGCTAAACATGGGTTTTAGCCCTCGACCTTGGACCCGGCGCTTACCCTAGGCTTCTGCCTGCGCCGCCTATGTCCGCGCGGGGTGGGGGCTGGGGGGCGGGTGAAGGGGCGCTCGTAGGCTTTGCCCTGGTGGGCCACGAGGCCAACGTCCTCGAGCTCGAAGAGGATCCGCAGCGCCCCCTGGAGCATGCGGCGGGAGGCCTCTCCCGCCAGCAGGACCGCGCCGCCTAGCCGCTCCCCAATCAGCGAGCCCTCGCTGCTCCAGAAGTGCCAAAGGCCCATTTCCACATCGGCGAACACGGGCAAACCCCCCTCAACGACGGCGTGGCGGTAAGGGTGGGGTTGGTAGAACTCGGCGGCTAAGCGCTGCCATAGCTCCTCCTCCAGCGCCAGCAGATCGGCGCGGAGGCGGGCGCGCTCCCGTTCGCTCAGGCCAGGCTGGTCCAAGCGCTCGCGCAGGGCCAAGCGCTCGGCCTCGAGATCGCGTTCCTCGGAGGGTGCCTCCGGCTCGGGGGGTAGCTCACCGTAAGGGTTCTGCCGCAGGGCGGGCTTGCCCAGCATGGCCGCCTCGGCCTCGCGGTAGCTAGGATACTCGACCAAGCGCCCCTCCTCGATGCCCCAGAAGCGGGTAGCGACCTTTTGCACCAGGGCCCGGTCGTGGCAGACGAAGAGCAGGGTGCCCGGATACTCGATCAGGGCGCGCTCGAGCGCCTCGAGCAGCTCGAGCTCGAGGTGGTTGGTGGGCTCGTCGAGCACCAACAGCCCGGCCCTCAATCCCGACAGCAGGGCTAAGCCAGCCCGCGCCCGCTCCCCGCCGGAGAAGCGGGCGGGCGGGTCGAACCAGTGGGGTGGGCGAAAACCCATGCGGCCCAGCATGGCCGAAGCCCTGGCCTCGCCGAAGCGCTCGCGGAACTGCTCGAAGAGGCCCTTTTCGGGCTCGAGGCCGTGGAAGTGCTGGTCTAGGTAGGCCGTGCGCACACCGGGCATCAGCTCGCGCTCGCCCTCATCGGGCCACTCCTGACCCAGCAGCACCCGCAGCAGGGTGGTCTTCCCCGAGCCGTTGGGGCCCAGCAGGGCGATGCGGTCTCCACGAAAGATGCGCAGCTTCACACCCCTGAGAACGGTACGCACCCCTGGCGCTTCGGGGGTCTTGTACGACTTCTTCAGCTCCCGCACCTCGGCCACCAGCCTGGGCGTGCCCTCGGCGGCGAGCTCGAGGCTCCAACGCCGTTGTGGGGGCAGGGGTTCGGGGGCCTCGATGCGCCGGGCGCGCTGCCTGAGCTGGGCTTTCTGGGCCCGGCGACGGTCCTGGCCTGGCCTGCGCCGGTCGGGGAGGGCCGCCAGCAGGCGCTCACGCTCCTTCTCGGCCTCCTTACGGGCCTTCTCGAGGGTGCGCTGGATGCGCTCCTTCTCCTGCAAATAGGTGACGTAGCCGCCCGCCACCCGGATGAGTTGGGCGGCCTCGAGGTGATAGACGGTGCTGGCGACACGGGCCACCAGCGCGCGGTCGTGGGAGACAAGGCCCAGCGCGCCGGGGTAAGCCAGCAACAGGTCTTCCAGACGCAGGCGCATGCGCAGGTCGAGATGGGTAGTGGGCTCGTCCAAGAGCAACACCTCGGCCCCGGAGAGGAAGGCCATCGTCAATCCCAGCCGCACCCCCTCCCCCCCCGAGAGCCCTGACGCCTCCCGCTCCCACATCTCCTCCCCCAGGCCAAAGTCGGCCAGGGTGCGGCCAACGCGCCCCTTCCAGAAGCTCAGCTCGCGCACCCGCTCCCAGGCCGCCGCACTCTGCTCGGGGGGAAGTTGCTCGAGCAGCTGCTCGGCAGCCCACAAAGGCGTGCTGCGGTAAGCCAGCTCCCAAACGCTCCCCCCCGTGGGCCTGAAGTCCTGGGGCAGGTAGAACACCCGGGTACCCTTTAGGCGCTCGAGGCGGCCTCCGTCGAGGCTCTCCCGGCCCGCCAGGACGCGGAGCAAGGTGGTCTTGCCCGCGCCATTGGGGCCGATCAGCACGGCCTTCTCGCCCCGCGAGAGCCTGAAGTTGGCCTGGCTGAGGATCTTGCGCTCGCCAAAGGCCTTCTCGGCCTCGAGCAGCCGCAGGTAGACGAGCGAAGCCGACATGGCGGGCCGTCAGCCAGAGAAGGGAAAGCGCGCCACCTCAACCAAGCTACCATCGGCGGCGTCCTGCACCAGGGCGGCCTCGCGCACCACGAAAGACTTGTAGTGGGGCAGGGGCAGTACCCGCAGCAAGTCGGCGGCGGCCTCGGGGCTTAGCCCCAGCGCCAGGGTGAGGTGCGGGATGTAGCTGGGGCCCTCGATCTCCTTTAGAGGGGAAGCCAAGGGCTCGAGGGCGTGGTGAAGCTTGCGAAAAGGGGTTCCGCCGTAGGCCCGCAAGTAGACCACCCCTTGGGGAAAGCTGCCCCACCCCCCCAAGCGAAGGCGGAAAGGGGCGTGGCTGCGCAGGATGCCCTGCACCGCCTTCTTCAGCGATTCCTCACCGTGCTCCCACTCGAAAGGCTGCCGCAGGTTGAGGTGCGGCGGGCCGAAGCCCCTGACCCGGTGCTGGCGTTGCAGCTCGCGCAAAAAAGCTCCGAGTTCCTCGGGGGGCCAGACCAGGATGCCGTACACAAGCGGCAGTATACAAGCTAGCTCGGGATTACCGGGAATCTTCCCATCAGTACGAATACGGGTCCCGCCATCCGAACCCCCTCAGCGCTCTCCCTCCTCGGCCAGGCTCCGCGCCCGTAAGGCCAGGTGCAAGCGGGCGAGGGTCTCTGGGCTCTTGAGCGAGGCCCCCAGGCGCTCCTCGATCTTCTGCAGGCGGTAGCGCAGGGTGTTGGGGTGGACGTGCAGGGCCTCGGCGGTGGCGGTGAGGTCGCCGGAGTGCTCGAGGTAGCGCTCGAGGGTGCGCAGTTCCTTGGGGGAAACGGGCAGAAAACGCTCGACCAGGGCCCTGAGGTCTTCGGGTGACTGCTGCAGCAGCACCCAGGCCACCGGGTCGAGTTGCCCGAAGCCCAGCGCCTCCCCTACCCTCGCCGCCTTGAGGGCGATGAGGGCCTCGCGGTAGGCGGCCTGCACCTCGGAGGGGTCGGCGTGAACGGCGGAATAGCCCAGCCGTACCCCTTCGGGCGCGGTGGAGAGCAGAGCCTGCACTTCCCGCGCCACGTCGTGCACCTGCCACAGCACCACCGCCCGCGCACCCCGCCCAGAGAGCAAGTAGGGCACCCCCAGGCGCTCGAGATAGGCTCCCGCCGCCTGCTTGAGCCGCATCAACACCTCCCGCCGCCAGGCCTCGGCCAGCCGGTGCCGTCCGGTGGGGGCCGGGGCTTCGATCAGGGCCAGGACCAGGGCCAAGCCAGGTTGCAGGCCGAAAGCCAGAGCTCGCTCGGGCTCGGCCTCCCCCAGCAACAGTTCATCGAGGAAGGCTGCCCCCAGGCTCTCTTCCTGGGCCCGCTCGAGGCTGCGCTCGCGCGAGCGCAGCCTCAAGAGCCGCGCCGCCAGCTCGAGCAGACCGGCGGACCGGTTCAGCCGTTCCCCCTCGCCGTAAGCCACCAGCCGCCACTCCCCTGCCTCCAGCGCCAGGTGGCGGGGTCCGCGCCCGACCTCTTTGGGGTGGTGTGCGGGAACCGCGCCCACCCAAGCCAACACCTCTCCCCAAGGAGCCAGCAGCACCAGCGGCAGCCCCGTGATGGCCCCCAGCGCCTCGAGAAAGCCGCGGTAATCGGTCAGCCGCGCCAGCAAAAGCTCGAGGGTATTGACCATCCCCAAAGCCTCCCGGCTGCGGGCTTCGGCCAGGCGGCGGCGGGCCTCGTCGAGCGCGGTGGCCGGCGAGAGCCAAGGCGGCAGCAGGGCCAGCCCGTACCCTGAAGCCAAGCAGGTCTGCTCGAGGGCGGCGAAGTCCTCCTCCACCCGCACGAAGCAGCCGGCCAGGAAAGGGCGCAGCCGGGGCACCAGGCGGGTCGAGGAGCCCACCAGCACCACGCCCTGCGCCAGCGAGGGGCGCTCGGAGGGTTCCAGCAGCGTCACCTCCTTGCTGCTGGGGACGCGGATCTCGAGCCTCAGGCTCTGGGCCAGATCGTCAAATTTCATGTTTCCTCCAAAGTAAAGCCTTTGATTTGTTATTATCTACAAAATAACCCGCGTCACCCATGGCAAGCCCACAATCAGCGGTAAGTTCTTTGTGTTATTAGACAATTTTCCCCAACATATTTGTATGATCCCAAGCTAGCCCCGCGGGCTCGAGCGCTGTACCTTCGCCTTATCAACAAACCAGGCCAGGCCCTAGCCCACAGGAGGAATACATGGCCCGAAGCGGAAAAGAATACCTCGAGGCCCTGCGGCACAACCCCCCCAACCTTTGGTACAAGGGGGAGAAGGTCGAAGACCCCAGCACCCACCCGGTGTTCAAGGGCGTCGTGGCCAATCTGGCACGGCTTTACGACATGCAGCACGACCCCAAGTACCGCGACATCCTCACCTACGAAGAGGATGGCAAGCGCCACGCCATGAGCCTGCTGCCCGCGCGCAGCAAGGAAGATCTGGCGCGGCGCAGCGCGGCCTACAAGCTGTGGGCCGACGCCAACTTAGGCATGATGGGTCGCTGTCCCGACTACCTCAACGCCGTGCTGATGGCCTACGAGCACAGCGCCGATTTCTTCGGCGAGTTCGCCGACAACGTGCGCAACTACGTGGCCTACGTGCGCGAGAAGGATCTCGCCACCACCCACTGCCTCACCAACCCCCAGGTCAATAGGGCCAAGCCCGTCACCGAGCAACCCGATCCCTACATCGCGGTAGGGGTGGTCAAGCAAAATGCAGAGGGCATCGTGGTGCGCGGAGCCCGCATGCTGGCAACCCTGCCCACCGCCGATGAGTTGCTGGTTTTTCCAAGCACCCTGCTCAAAGAGGGACCGGGCGCCGATAAGTACGCGGTAGCCTTCGCCATCCCCACCAGCACGCCAGGGCTGCACTTCATCAGCCGCGAGAGCCTGGTGGCGGGCGACTCCTCTTACGACCACCCCCTCTCCAGCCGGGTCGAGGAAATGGACTGCCTCACGGTCTTCGACGACGTGTTCGTGCCGTGGGAGCGGGTCTTCATCCTGGGCGACCTGCAGCGCTGCAACAGCGCCTACGCCGAAACCGGAGCCCTCATGCACATGGCCCACCAGGTGGTGGTGCTCAAGAACGCCAAGACCGAGGCTTTCTTAGGGCTCGTGAGCCTGATCGGAGAAGCCATCGGGGCCGACGCCTTCCCCCACGTGCAGGAAAAGATCGCCGAGCTGATCGTGTACCTCGAGGCCATGAAGGGCTTCTGGGCCAGGGCCGAGCGGGACGCGCAACCCAATCAGTACGGCCTGATGTGCCCGGATCGCAGCGCCATCGACGGGGCGCGCAACCTCTATCCCCGGCTCTACCCCCGCATCAACGAGATCGTGCAGCAGATCAGCGCCTCGGGCCTCATCACCCTGCCCAGCGAGAAGGACTTCGAGGGGCCCATGGGACCATACCTCGAGAAATACCTCCAGTCGGCGACACTGGGGGCTAGGGAACGGGTCCAGCTCTTCCGCTTAGCCTGGGACATGACCTTGAGCGCCTTCGGAGCCAGGCAGGTCCTCTACGAGCGCTTCTTCTTCGGCGACCCGGTGCGCATGTACCAGACGCTGTTCTCGGTCTACGACAAGGAGCCCTACAAGGCCCGTATCAAGGAGTTCCTCGGCTGGAGCGAATCCCCCAAGGCCGAGGCAGTGGTGGGGAATTGAGGTGCTCATGGAGATCGCCCAGCCTACCCTCACCGAGCTGTTCAAGAGCGCCCTGGCGCGCTGGGCCAGCGGGGTAAGCGTCGTAGCCGCCGAAGCCGCGGGTGAGCGCCGCGGCATGACGGCCAGCTCCTTCTCCTCGCTGAGCCTCCGGCCCCCCTTGGTCCTGGTCTGCATCGACGAGGGTGCCAACCTCCTCGGCCTCCTCGAGCGCAGCCAGCGCTTCGTCATCAACCTCCTGGCCGAGGGGCAGCAGGCTGTGTCCAACCACTTCGCCGGTCGCCCCGGCACCAACCTCGACTTCGAGCCACTCAACCCCGACCTCTCCATCGAGGGAGCGCTGGCCACGCTGTACTGCTCGAAGTGGCAGCTCTACCCCGGAGGGGACCACCGCATCGTGGTGGGCCAGGTCGAGGCCGTCAGGCTGGGCAAGGCCGAAAAACCGCTGGTTTACTGGAACCGGGCTTACCACAGCCTCCGCTGATCACACGCGAGGGGAGGGATACCACATGGCCATGACCCCAAACATCATCCGCATCGGCCACGGGGTGTTCTACGTGACCGACTTGGCGGCTTCGCGCCACTTCTACGTGGAGTTGCTGGGCCTCAACGTGCTGCACGAGAGCGCTTCGGCGCTGTACTTGCGCGGCAACGAGGACCGCGAGTGGACCTTGAAGCTCGAGCTCGCCCCCGAGGCCGGCGTCAAGCACCTGGCCTACCGGGTGGCCTCAGAGGCCGACCTCGAGGCCCTGATCGCTCTGGCCGAGGCCGAGGGCCTGCCCTGGCGCTGGGAGAGCGAGCAGGATCGGCCCAAGCTGCTGCGCTTGCAAGACCCCTTCGGCATCCCGGTGGCCTTCTACACCGAGTCGGTGAAGTACCCCTGGCTGCTGCAACGCTACGACCTGCAGCGCGGACCAGGATTGCAGCGCATCGACCACATCAACGTGATGAGCCCGAAGGTCGAGGCCACCCTGCGCTGGTACATGGAGCGGCTGGCCTTCCGCCTCACCGAGTACACCGAAGACGACGAGGGCCGCATCTGGGCAGCCTGGATCCAGCGCCGGGGCGGGGTGCACGACCTGGCCCTCACCAACGGTGCCGGCCCCCGGCTACACCACTTCGCCTACTGGATGCCCGACTCGCTGTCCATCCTCAGGGCCTGCGACATCCTGGCCGGGGCCAGAGAGACCGACGCCATCGAGCGCGGGCCCGGTCGCCACGGTATCTCCAACGCCTTCTTCCTCTACCTGCGCGACCCCGACGGGCACCGCATCGAGCTCTACACCTCCGACTACCTCACCGTGGACCCCGATTTCGAACCCATCCGCTGGCACCTCAACGACCCCCGCCGCCAGACGCTGTGGGGAGCCCGGACGCCCAAGAGCTGGTTCCTCGAGGGCTCGCGGCTGGAAGCCTTCGGGGGCGGCTGGGTGGAACTGGAGGAAGCGCAGCTGCAAGGCCTCCCCCAGCACGTCATCTGAAGCCGAAGCCCGCGGGCTGCTTGATGCTCGAGGAGCGCCATAATAAACTGACGCAACCTTATACAAACGAGTGTTAGTTTGGTATAAAAGCTCAAACCTCAGGGGTGAAGGGTGAACGAACGCGTGGCAATCATCGGAGCGGGGACCATGGGGCGCGGCATCGCGCAGGTGGCGGCCCAGGCCGGGCATCCGGTGCTGCTCTACGATCCCTATCCTCAAGCCCTCGACAAAGCTATGGCCGAGATCGAAGCCGAGCTGCAAAAAGCCGCCGAGAGAGGCCGCTTGCAGGACGGGGTCGAGGAGATCCTGGGACGCATCGAAAGCGTTTCCCAGCTCGAGTCCTGCGCGGGGGCCGAGTGGGTCATCGAAGCCGTGCCCGAGCAGCTCGAGCTCAAGCAGCAACTGCTGAGCAGGTTGGGCGAACTCAACCCCCAAGCCGTCCTCGCCACCAACACCTCCACCCTCTCCATCTCGGCCATCGCGGCCAGGGTGCCGCGTCCGGAGCGGGTGGTGGGATTACATTTCTTCAACCCGGCCCAGCGCATGAAGCTCGTCGAGGTCATCCCCGCGGTGCAGACGGGTGAAGAGGTGGTGCGGCAGGCGCTCGAGCTCTCCCGCCGCTGGGGCAAGGAGCCGGTGCGGGTGGGAGACTTCCCCGGTTTTCTGGTCAACCGGGTGGCCCGCCCCTTCTACGGCGAGGCCCTCCGGCTGCACGGCGAGGGCATTCCCAAGGAGCACATCGACTGGATCCTGCGGGGCATGGGCTTCCCCATGGGCCCCTTCGAACTGATGGACCTCATCGGGCTGGACGTGAATTACGCCGCCTCGCAGTCGGTGTTCAAGGGGATGTATGCCGAACCCCGCTACCGTCCGCACACCCTTCAATACCAGCGGGTGGCGGCGGGCCTGCTGGGGCGCAAGAGCGGCGAGGGCTGGTATAAGTATCCACCCGGCCCCCCGGTCCCGCCCACACCCCCCAAGCCCGACCCGGCTTCGGCCCCGCTGGCTTTTATCGTAGGACCCAACCCTTTAGCCCAGGAATTGCGTGCGCGCTTCCGCCACACCGAGGAGGTAGGCGAGGCCGATTTCGTGCTGGACTGCCGGGTGTTGCTCGAGCGCAAGGCCGATTTCCTCGAGGACCTTCCGGTGGTCACCCTAACTTGGGGTCACTCGGCCAGCCTCGCCAGCGCCGGCTACGGTCACCGCCCAGTGGCGGGCTTCAGCCTGGTACCCCCCCTCGGCGAGCGCAGCGTGGCGGAAGTCATGGTCCCCCTGAGCGGCCCCAACGCCGCCTCACAGATCGCAAAGCGCTACTTCGAGGCCCATGGCCACACCACGCTCGAGCTACCCGACCAGCCCGGCGGGGTGGGCTTTCGCATCCTGGCCCTGCTGATCAATGAAGCCGTCTCGGCCCTGGCCGAGGGCGTAGCCGGCGCCGCCGAGATCGACAAGGCCATGCGGCTGGGCACGGGCTACCCCAGGGGACCGCTGGAGTGGGCCGAAATCCTCTGGCTCAAACCGGTCTTGCGGGCGCTCGAGGGCCTACACGCCGAGCTAGGCGAAGACCGCTACCGCCCCAACCCCCTGCTGCGCCGCATGGTAGCCGCAGGGCTGGAAGGCTTCGGCAGTATCGTGGGTTTGCCCTGGGCAAGCCCCGTTGCAAAGGAAAGCGCTTAGGAGGTCAGGCATGAAACGATGGTTCTTTCTTCTCGTCGCGGCATTAGGTTTAGCCCTCTCCCAGCAACCCGCCCCCCTCAAAATCGGGGTGGTGGTCTCGGCCACCGGTCCGGCGGCCAGCCTGGGCATCCCCGAGAAGAACACCTTCTTGCTGCTGGAGGAAGAAGCCAACAAGCGGGGAGTCGCCGGGCGCAGGGTGCAGTTCATCATCCTCGACGATGCCTCCGACACCACCCAGGCCGTGCGCAGCACCCGCAAGCTGATCCAGGAAGATGGGGTGCTGGCCATCATCGGCACCACCACCACCCCGGCCTCCTTGGGTATGATCGACGTGGTGGCCGAAGCCAAAGTGCCCATGATCTCGCTGGCCGCCTCCAAATCCATCATCGCCCCCGTGGACGCCAAGCGTAGCTGGGTTTTCAAGACCCCCCAGACCGAAGAGCTCATGGCCCGCGCCATCATCGCCGACATGAAGGAACGCGGGGTCAAGAGCGTAGCCTACATCGGCTTCAACGACGCCTACGGCGAGGGCTGGTGGACCTTCTTTTCGCAAGAAGCCAAGGAAGGGGGCCTCAACGTCGTAGCCAGCGAGCGTTATGCCCGCACCGACACCTCGGTTACCGGCCAGATCCTCAAGATCATCGCTGCCCGTCCCGACGCCGTGCTCATCGGGGCTTCGGGTACCCCGGCAGTGTTGCCCCAGCGCACGCTGAACGAACGTGGCTACAAGGGATTGATCTACCAGACCCACGGCGTGGCCAACCCCGACTTCCTGCGCGTGGGCGGCAAGGACGTCGAGGGAACCCTGCTGCCCGCCGGGCCTATCCTGGTGGCCGAGCAACTGCCCTCCGGCTTCCCCTCCAAGCGGCCCGCACTGGACTACATCACCCGCTACGAGACCAAATTCGGCATCGGCAGCTACTCCACTTTCGGAGCCCACGCCTACGACGCTTGGCTGATCCTCAGGCCGGCCCTCGAGCGCGCCCTCAAGAACGCCAACCCCGACAACCTCACGGCCTTCCGCGCGGCCCTGCGCGATGAGCTCGAGGCCACTAAGAACGTCGTGGCCTCGCACGGGGTGTTCAACTACTCCAAGGACGACCACCTGGGCCTGCGCTTCCAGGACACCGCCGTGATGGTGCAGGTGCAGAACGGACGGTGGAAGCTGGTGCGGACGTTCAGGTAAGAGCCAATGGCCCATAGCGGATAGCTGATAAAAGGAGTCGCTGCCAACAGCTATCCGCTACTGGCTATCAGCGGGTTTTATGGACTGGACGATCTTCTCCTTCCTCCTGGCCGATGGGCTGCAGAACGGCACCATCTACGCGCTGCTGGCGCTGTGCCTGGTGCTGGTCTTCGCGGTGACCCGGGTGATCCTGGTGCCGCTGGGCGAGCTGTTGATGTTTGCACCGCTCTCCTACGCGCTCTTGCTGCAGGGCCAGTTTCCCGGCACCGCCTGGCTCTCGGCGTCCATGCTGGTAGCCTGGGCCCTCCTCGATCGCAGCCGCCTGCGGCTGGCCCTGGCGCTGTTGCTCCTGGCAGGGGGGCTGCTGGGGCTGGCCTACTGGGGCTCCCACGGGGCTCCGGGATGGGTGGCCTGGCTGCTGGCCGTGCTGGTCGTGCTGCCGATGGGGCCGGCCACCTACCGCCTGTTCTTCGAGCCGCTGCCCAGGGGCACAGTGCTGGTCTACCTGATCCTGGCGGTGGGCCTGCACTTCGTGTACCAGGGGCTAGGGCTGGTCTTCTTTGGGCCGGAACAGTACCGACCACCGCCTTTGCTCTCGGGTGAGGCCAACCTGGGCTCGCTACCCCTGCCGCGCCAGGTCTTCGTGGTCTATGCCTTCGCCCTCCTGGCGATGCTGGGGTTGTACCTCTTCTTCACGCGCAGCCTCTACGGCAAGGCCCTCAGGGCCTGTGCGGTCAACCGGCTGGGGGCCCGCATCAGCGGCATCAACCCCAGCGAGGCCGGGCGGGTGGCCTTCCTGCTGGCCACGGCCATAGCCGCCGTGAGCGGCATGCTGATCGCCCCGCTGGTCAACGCGGCCTACTTCATGGGCTTCCTGCTGGGGCTCAAGGGCTTCGTGGCCGGTATCCTGGGCGGGCTCATCAGCTACCCGATGGCCGTAGGCGGGGCGCTGGTGGTGGGACTGCTGGAGTCCTACAGTTCCTTCGTAGCCAGCGCCTATAAGGAAGCCATCGTCTTCGCCCTGCTGCTGCCGGTGCTCTTCTGGCGCAGCCTGCGCACCCTCGAGCTGGGAGGTGAGGAGGAGTGAGAGCCCTGCTCCTGGTAATTCTGGCGCTCCTGCTGCTGGCGCCGCTGTTTCTTCCACCCTTCTACATCACCCTGCTCAACTTCGTGGCCTTCGGTTCGCTGGTGGCTTTGGGGCTCTACTTGCTCACCGGGATGGCGGGCATGACCAGCTTCGGTCAGGCCGCTTTCATGGGCCTGGCGGCCTACACCACCGCCCTGCTGAGCACCAAGCTGGGGCTCTCTCCCTGGCTCACCCTGCCCATCGGGCTGCTCTTCGCCGGGGTGGGGGCGCTGGTGCTGGGCGGGCTCACCGTACGGCTCAAGGGTCACTACCTGCCGCTGTCCACCATTGCCTGGCAAATGGCCCTGTTCATCGTGCTGGGGAGCTGGACCACCCTCACCGGCGGCCACACCGGGCTGCCCGACCTCCCGGCGGTCTCAATCATGGGTTTCTCCTTCCGCACGGAGGGCAGCTTCTACTACCTGAGTTGGACTTTTGCGCTGCTGGCGGCCTGGGGCGCGGTCAACCTGACCGGCAGCCGGATAGGGCGGGCGCTGCGGGCGCTGCGTGGCGACGCCGTGGCGGCGGCCAGCTTCGGCGTGCACCCCCCCAGCCTCAAGCTCCAGGTCTTCCTGCTGGCGGCCCTGCTGGCGGGGATCGCCGGTTGGCTGTACGCCCACTTCCTGCGCTTCGTCAACCCCAGCCCTTTTGGCCTCGAGGCTTCCATCAAGTACCTCATCATGGCCGTGGTGGGGGGCATCGGCAGCATCCCCGGCGTCTTCCTGGGAGCCTCGCTCATCACGGGGCTGGAGGAGTGGCTCAAGGACATCCTGCCCAAGGTCTTTGGCCGCACCGGCAACTACGAGGTCATCGCCTACGGGCTGGTGCTCGTGGTCATCCTGATCCTGGCCCCCAGAGGGCTGTGGCCCTTCCTCGAGCGCTACCTGCCCCGCCCCACACCGCGCAAGCCGCAAGGGATGGGGCTGCCCGCCAGACAGGGGCAGGGGTCCCCGGTACCCAAAGGAGAGGTGATCCTCGAGGTCGAACACCTCAGCAAAGCCTTCGGCGGCCTGCTGGCCGTGTGCGAGCTCTCCTTCCAGCTTCGCCGGGGAGAAGTTCTGGGCCTCATCGGCCCCAACGGCGCGGGCAAGAGCACCTGCTTCAACCTGATCACGGGCGTTCATGGCCCCACCAAGGGCCAGGTGCGCTTCAAAGGGGAGGTGATCTCGGGGCTTGCCCCGTTCACGGTGCACGAAAAGGGCATTGGTCGCACCTTCCAACACCCCCACCTCTTCCCCGAGATGACCGTGCTGGAAAACGCCGCTCTGGGCACCTACGCCCGCACCCGCTCTGGGATGCTCCCCTGCCTCCTGGGCATCAACCGCCGTGAGGAAGCCGCCGCCCTCAGCGAGGCCTACCGGGCATTGGAGCGTGTGGGGCTGGCCGAGTTGGCCCACCACAAGGCCGGAGGGCTGGCCCTGGGCCAGCAGCGCCTGCTGGAGATCGCCCGTGCCCTGGCTTCCAGCCCCGAAGTGCTCCTGCTGGACGAGCCTGCGGCGGGGCTCAGGGCTGCGGAGAAGCTCGAGCTGGCCCGGCTGATCCGCCGCCTGGCCGCCGAGGGCATCACGGTGTTGTTGGTAGACCACGACATGGACCTGGTGATGGGCTTGGTAGACCGCGTGGTGGTGATGCATTACGGTGAGAAACTGGCCGAGGGCACCCCCCGCGAGGTGCAGAAGAACCCCAAGGTGATCGAGGCCTACCTGGGCCAGGAGGTGGCCTGATGAACCACAGGCTAAACGTAGGACGCTCTTTGGAGGAACGCCCATGAGCGTGCTCGAGGTTGAACACCTCACCGTGCGCTACGGCGCCGTGGAGGCCGTGCGTGACCTCTCCTTCCGGGTGGAAGAGGGGGAGGTGGTCACGCTCATCGGCCCCAACGGGGCGGGCAAGACCAGTACCCTGCTGGGCCTGGTGGGGCTGGTGGCGGCAAGGGGCAGCGTGCGCTACCGCGGCCAGACCCAGCCCCGTCGAACGCCCGAGGCCCTGATGGCCCAGGGGCTGGTCCTGGTGCCCGAGAAGCGCGAGCTGTTCACCTCCTTGAGCGTGGAGGACAACCTCCTGCTGGGAGCTTTCCAGCGTCATCAGCGGCGGGAAAGCGGGATCCGCGCCGACCTCGAGTGGGTCTACACGCTCTTTCCTCGCCTGCTCGAGCGACGCACCCAGTTTGCGGGCACCATGTCCGGCGGCGAGCAGCAGATGCTGGCCATCGGGCGCGCGCTGATGGCCCGGCCCAAACTGCTCCTCCTGGACGAGCCCAGCTTGGGCCTGGCCCCCCTGATCGTGCGGGAGATCTTCGACATCCTGGAGGGGCTCAAGCGGGAGGGTATTCCCATCTTGCTGGTCGAGCAGAACGCCCGTATGGCGCTGGGCCTGGCCGACCGGGGCTACGTGCTCGAGGCCGGCGAGTTGGTCATGGAAGGCCGCGCCCAGGACCTGCTGCACGACCCGCGGGTGCTGGAGAGCTACCTTGGCCTGCGCGGGAAGGAGGCCGAAGCATGACCGACCCCTTTATGGCGCTGCTGGGCATCGAGCTGCGCTCGATCGGACGCGGGCAAGCCCGCTTGAGCGCCCGCGTAGCCCCGCAGCACCTCAACATCCACGGCTCCTGCCACGGGGGCTTCCTCTACAGCCTGGCCGACGCCGCCTTCGCGCTGGCCTCCAACTCGCACGGGGTGACGGCAGTGGCCCTCTCGACCCACATGGAGTACTTCAAGCCCGCTCGTGAAGGCGACGTGCTCGAGGCCCTCGCCACCGAGGAGAACCTGGGCCGCCGCACGGCCACCTACCGCATCGAAATCCGGCGCGGCGCGGAGCTGGTGGCCCTGTTCACGGGTACAGTGTTCAGAAAGGAGGCCGATGGCTCATAGGGCCGATGGTCAAAGACACCCGTCTTGGCTATGACACCCGTCTTGGCTATGACACCCGTCTTGGCTATCAGCTCTTAGCTATCAGTGTTCATATGGAAGCCTACATCATCGACGCAGTACGTACGCCCGTCGGCAAGCATGGCGGGGTGCTCTCCTCGGTGCGCCCCGACGATCTGGGGGCCATTCCCATCCGGGCCCTCTTACAGCGAACAGGCGTGCCGGGAAGCGACATCGAAGACGTCTACATGGGTTGTGCCAATCAAGCCGGCGAGGACAACCGCAACGTGGCGCGGATGTCGCTCTTGCTGGCCGGATTACCCATCTCGGTGGGGGGTTCGACCGTCAACCGGCTGTGTGGCAGCGGCCTGGAGGCGGTAGCGAGCGCGGCCAGGGCCATCATGGTGGGTGAAGGGCAGGTCTACATCGGCGGCGGGGTGGAGAGCATGAGCCGCGCCCCCTGGGTCATGCCCAAAGCCGAGAAAGCCTTCGCCACGGGCAACGTGACCGTCTACGACAGCACGCTGGGCTGGCGCTTCATCAACCCACGCATGAAGGAGATGTACGGCACCGAGGCCATGGGCGAGACCGCCGAGAATCTTGCCGAGCAGTACCAGATCTCCCGCGAAGAACAGGACAAGTTCGCCCTGCGCTCACACCAGAAGGCCATCGCCGCTCAGCTCTCGGGCGCTTACGAAAGCCAGATGGTCCCGGTGGAAATCCAAAGCCGCAAGGGCGACCGCGAGTCCATCTGCAAGGACGAGGGGCCCAGGGCCGACACCAGCCTCGAGGCCCTGGCCAAGCTCAAGCCGGTGTTCCGTCAAGGCGGGAGCGTCACCGCCGGCAACAGCTCTTCGCTCAACGACGGGGCCGCGGCGGTGCTGCTGGCTTCGAGGGACTACGCCCAGGCCCACGGGCTCAAAGCGCTGGCCCGCGTGCGCTCTATCGCCGTGGCGGGGGTCGAGCCACGCATCATGGGCATCGGGCCGGTTCCCGCAACCCGCAAGGCACTCGAGCGGGCCGGGCTATCCCTCTCCGACCTCGGCCTGATCGAGCTCAACGAGGCCTTCGCCGCGCAAAGCCTGGCTGTGCTACGCGAGTGGGGGATGGACCCCGAAGACCCTCGGCTCAACCCGGGCGGCGGGGCTATCGCCATCGGTCACCCGCTAGGCTGCTCGGGGGCACGCATCCTCACCGCTTTGGTGCACGAGATGCAGCGACGCGAGGTGCAGTTCGGCCTGGCGACCATGTGCATCGGCGTGGGGCAGGGCATCGCGATGGTAGTCGAGAGGGTATGAGGGTGCTCGAGCAGTTCCGCCTCGACGGCAAGGTGGCCCTGGTGACGGGGGGCTCGCGGGGCCTGGGGCTCGAGATCGCCTACGCCCTGCGCGAGGCCGGGGCCAAAGTCGCGCTACTGGCCCGCCGGGAGGGCTTCTTCGAAGACGCCCTCAAACTCATCCCCGACGCCCTACCCATCGTGGGCAACGTGCAAGACGAGGAGGGCCTCGAGCGTGCCGTCGAGCGGGTCGAGGCCGAGCTCGGGCCCCTCACGGTGCTGGTCAACGCCGCCGGGGTGACCTGGGGCCAGGACGCACTCGAAGTCCCCGCCGCCAAGATCCGTGAGGTGCTCGACATCAACATCACCGGCGCCTTCCTCGCCAGCCGCATCGCCGCCCGGGGTATGAAGCAACGCGGCTACGGCAAAATCCTCAACATCGCCTCGGTAGCCGGGCTGATGGGTAGCCCCAGCGAGGTCATGGATGCCGCCGCCTACTCGGCCTCCAAGGGCGGCCTGATCGCCCTGACCCGCGACCTCGCGGTGAAGTGGGGCCCCTTCGGCATCCGGGTCAATGCTCTGGCCCCCGGCTTCTTCCCCACCCGCATGACCGAAAAGGTGCTGCCGCGCATCGAAGCCGCCGTGGCCGGGCGCACCCCGCTGGGCCGCCTGGGCCGCAGCGGCGAGCTCGCCGCTGCCGCGCTCTTCCTCTGCTCCCCCGCCTCCGACTACGTCAGCGGCCAGGTGCTCGCCGTGGACGGAGGAATGACCGCTCAGTGAGTTCCGTGCGGGCGCACGATTTGACAGGAGGTACCCATGCCCATCTTCCAGCCCGAACTCGAGACCCTTCCCCGCCCCAAGCTCAAAGCGCTCCAGGACGAGCGGCTGCGCGAGCAGGTGGCCTACGTCTACGAGCGGGTGCCCTTTTACAGGCAAGCCCTGGACGAGCGGGGTCTGAAGCCCGGCGATATCCGGGGCCTCGAGGACATCCACAAGCTCCCCTTCACCAGGAAAAAAGACCTGCGCGAGACCTACCCCTTTGGCCTCTTCGCGGTGCCGCGCCACGAGCTCGCCCGCATCCACGCCAGCAGCGGCACCACCGGCAAGCCCACGGTGGTGGGTTACACCAAAGGCGACCTCGAGATCTTCGCCGAGGTGGTGGCTCGCTCGCTGGCCGCCGCGGGGTGCGAGCCCGGCATGATGCTGCACAACGCCTACGGCTACGGCCTCTTCACCGGCGGGCTGGGGCTGCACGGGGGCGCGGAGAAGTTGGGCATGATCGTGGTGCCCGTCTCCGGCGGCATGACCGAGCGACAGATCATGCTGATCCAGGACTTCAAGCCCGAAGTCATCTGCTGCACCCCCTCGTATGCCCAGACCCTGGCCGAGGAGTTCAGGAAGCGCGGGGTGAGCCCGGAGGAGATCAGCCTCAAGTACGCCGTGCTGGGCGCGGAGCCCTGGACCGAGGCCATCCGAAAGAGCGTGGACGAGGGCTTAGGGGTGAAGTCCACCAACATCTACGGCCTCTCCGAAATCATCGGCCCGGGTGTCTCCAACGAGGACGTCAACGAACGCGACGGCCTGAGCTACATCTGGGAGGACCACTTCTACCCCGAAGTCGTCCACCCCGAGAGCGGCGAGGTTCTGCCCGAGGGCGAGGTGGGCGTGCTGGTGCTCACCACCCTCACCAAGAAGGCCATGCCGGTGCTGCGCTACTGGACCGGCGACCTCACCTACATCACCCGCGAGCCGGCTGCCTCCGGGCGCACCCACGCCCGCATGGCGCAAATCCGGGGTCGCACCGATGATATGCTCATCGTGCGCGGGGTCAACGTCTACCCCACCCAGATCGAGGCGGTGCTGACGCAGATCCCCGAGGTGGCCCCCCACTACCAGATCGTGCTGCGGCGCGAACGCACCATGGACGAGGTCGAACTCAAGCTCGAGGTCGCCGAGCCTTTCTTCCGCGAAGTGGGCGCGCAGATGCTCTCCGACGAGGTCGTCGAGGCCGATCACCGCCTCTCGGCGCTGCGCGACAAGGTGGCGCACAAGATCAAGGACAACATCGGCGTCTCGGTCAAGGTCACGCTGCTCAGCCCCGGCACCGCCCCGCGCAGTGAAGGCGGCAAGCTCAAGCGCGTGGCGGACTTGAGAAATTTGGGCTGATATTGGCCACTATGAAACCCATACCCATCGGATACCAAGCGACGCTCGAGCTCACCGTCACCGACGAGATGACCGTGGACTTCGAGCACCCCCACGACCCCCGGCTGGGCAAGCTGCACGCCGTCTACGCGACCTACTGGATGGCCAAGCACATGGAGATGGCCGGGCGCATGATCATCCTCGACTTCCTCGAGGAGGGCGAGGAGGGCATCGGCTCGAAGGTGAGCGTGGATCACCGGGCCTCGGCCCTGCCGGGCATGAAGGTGCGGCTCTTAGCCGAGCACACCCGCACCGAGGGCAACCGTGTTTGGGCCGCCCTCAAGGTGTGGAACGAACTCGGCGACCTCATCGGCGAGGGCGAGACGGAACAAGTGATCTTGCCCAAGGGCAAGCTCGAGCGCATTTTCGAGAAGCTCGAGGAGCGCTGGGCGGCTCACCTGCGCGCCCAAAGCTAGGCCCCGGTGCACATGGCCCGCCTGCCGCTATTCCCCCTACCCGAGACCGTGGTCTTCCCCGGCCTGTTAATTCCGCTGTTCATCTTCGAGGAGCGCTACAAGCAGATGACCCGGGACCTGCTCGAGCGCGAGGAGGGTGAGCGACGCTTCGTGATCACGCTGGCGGGGCCGGAGCCGGGGATGTATCGCCGGGTGGGCGGCTACGTGGAGTTGCTGGCGGCCTCGGAGAACCCCGACGGCACCTTCAACATCGTCTGCCGGGGTGGGGAGCGCTGCCGCGTGGGCGAGGTGGGGTTGGGCGAGGGCAAGCTTTACTACTCGATCCCCGACCAACCCCTGCCCCTCGAGCGCTCCGACCCCGGCCTCGAGGCCATTGCCGCCTGGGACGCGATGGAGGCTTTTCGCAACTACGTCGCGGGCAAGGCCGATCCCAGAGCCCTGGAGCAGGCCATCGCCAACCTGCCCGAGGACCCGCTGTACCAGGCTTCCTTCCTATGCGTAAACCTGCGGGTGCCCGCCGCCGAGAGGCAGGCCCTGCTCGAGGCCCCCTCGCTGGTGGCCCGCCTCGAGCTCGCCCAGAAGCTCATGCGCCAGGGGCCGCTCTCGAGCAGCGGGTCGGAGGCCTGAAGCGGGCAATCCAGGTCTTTCGATGCGGCCCCGGCGCCCGACCTCACCGCAAACTGCGAAAGCGCTCGAGCCGCCGGTCAGGCTCCAGCCCCAATTCCCGCATCGCAGCGGCATACAGGCTCCACCCCTCGGCGGCTAGGGGGGTTTCGAGCAGGCGCTCGAGCACGGCCTCGTCGGTGGGCTCCAGGCGCAGGGCCTCGAGCCAGGAGGCCGGTTCGCTGCTCAGCAGCAATCGCTGGCGTCGTGAAGCGCGGTAAGCTTCGCGGAAGCGGTCGATCTCGGGGTGGTCGAAGCCCTCCAGCGGCAGGCGGTTGGAATCCGGCAACTCCCACACATCGACCCACAGCTCGGGCACCCGGACCAGGCCGTAGGGCTTGAGGAAGTAGCCGGGCACACGGCTGGGACGACCTGGCTCGAGCGCCCCCAACAACTCTGACCACAGCACCCGGAACTCCCCGTCGGAAACCTCCAAAGTCTCCAACAAAGCCTCCTTGCTCCACTCCCGAATCAGCAGCAAGGCCAGCAGCAGGCGGGCTTTTTCCCGCTTGAGCCGCACCTCCCGCCCTTCCACCCGCAAGCTGAGCCCACCCAGCGCAAAAAGCTCGACGCGAACCCCTGGGTGGTAGGGCAACGGCAGCTTTCCCGCCTCCCACAACAGCCGGCGGGTGCGGTGAATGGGCGGGGCGAAGAGCGTGGGCTGGGCCAGGAAGGGATAGCGCTCGAGCAACTCGGTGGGCGCGCTGCTCCAGGGGTAGGCCGCGGCCAGCGCCAGCAGGAAGGGGTCCTCGAGGGCGGTGAAAGCGGGCAAGCCAAAGGGCTCGCCCCGGCGCAGGTGGGCGTAGGCTACGGCCAAGGTCATGAAGGCTTCTACCCAGGGGTCGCCCGCTTCCCGGCTCAGGCGGATCATATCGGCATAGGCTCGCGCGGCGCCTATCGCCGCCAGACCGCCCAGGGCCTCCACCTTCAGCCGCGCCGGCCCGCCTTCAGCCAGGGCCAAGGCCCGCTCGTAAGCCGCACGGGCTTCTTCCCAGCGGTTCTGCGCCAGCAGGGCGTGTCCCAGCCGAGCCTCGGCCAAGGCCACCACGAAGGGGCTCCCCAGGGTCTCGCCCTCGCGGCGGCCTTTGTGGGCCATGGCCTGAGCGCTCTCAGCGTCCCCGGCGACGGCCTCGAGCAACGCCAGCAGCAGCGTGCCCTCGCGGTGGTTCTGGGCTACGGGAAGGCTACGGGTGTGCTCGCGGCGCAGCTCCTGCAAAGCCCTCTCCGGCTGCCCACCCCGCAGCCAGAGCCTAGGGCCTACCATGCCCATCGCCGCGGCCTCGGTCACCCGGCCCGAGTTGAGCAGGTTCTCGGCCCACAGCCGCTTTGCCTCCTCGGGGTGGGTCTTGCGGGCGGCCTCGAGATAAGGCCAAGCCCTCGCCGGCTCCACGGTGTCGAGGAACAGCCGGGCTAAGCCCACGTTGGCCTGCTCCACGCCCGACTCCAATGCCCGGCGGTAGGCCTGCTCGGCCTCGGCGTAGCGCCCGGCCTGGCGCAGGCCCTCGGCGTGGAGGTAGCACAGCGCCGGACGGGTGGCAAACATCTCCTGGGGGATGCGCTCGAGCATCGCCAGCACGGTGTAAGTCAGGCCTTGCCGCAGCCACTCCGCGCCCTGGCTCATTACCAGGTCGGCGGCGTGGCCCAAGCGCCCGGCCTCGAGCAAGTATCCCGCCGCCCGCACACCCTCTCCCCTCTCCAGCGCGGCGTCGGCAGCCCGCGTCAGCAGAGCACGCACCTCGGCGGGCTCGAGCAGGCTGATGAGGGCCTGGCGTACCAGGGGATGAAAACGGATGCGCCCCCCCACCCACTCCAGCAGCAGATCGCTGGCGTAGGGCTCGAGGGCGGAGACATCCCCTATCCAGGCGAGTTCCTCCGGCCCTAACTCGCCCAGAACACTCGCGCGGGCGGCGATCTTCTGCACGCTCTCGGGCAGGCTGGGCAGCAAGTAGGCCAGGAGCCCGGCGGGGTCGGGGTGAGCGTAGAAAGCCTCCTCGGGGCGTGCTCCGCGCCGCATGGCCCTCAGCAGCAAGCGCAGCCCCAGCGGCCACCCCCGCACCAAGCTGTGGGCCTGCTCGACCTCGAAGGCCGGGAGTTCGGGCGCGATGGCCACGGCCAGCTCCAAAGCCTCCTCGGCGTCGAAGGCCAACTCGCGCTCACCCAGCACGCGCCCCAGCACCTCCCAGGGCGCCGCCCGGCGGCTCAACACGGCCATCTGTAGGGCGGGGGCCTGCGAGAGCATACGCAGGAAGGCCAGCGCTTCGCGGCTGGCAGCCCGCTGGGCTTCGTCGAGGACCAGGAGGTGAGCCGGACCCAGGGGATTATGCCACGCGGCCAGCTCCTCCAGCAGCGCTTCGGCGGCCTTGGCCCAAGCGCCGTGCTCGAGGGCTTGTTCGACCTCGAGCGCATGGCCCCCGAGCCGGGGGCGGTAGGCCTCGAGCAGGTGCCAGCCCAGCACCACCGGATCCTGGCAGTCCTCGGCCAGGGTGAGCCATACCCCACCACCTGCCATCAGCGAGGCCATCAGTGTGGACTTGCCCCAACCCGCCCCAGCCGCCAGCACCAGCACCGGGCTTTTGGTGAAACCCTGGCGCACCACCTCGCCCAAACGCAGGCGGCTGACTTCTCGAGCCGTGCGCGGGGGCAGCAAGCGGCTTTTGGGCACACGGTAGGGCATGGCGTAGCTAAGGAATTGTACCCGCAAAGAGGCTACACTGGCTCACATGAGCACGACCATTTACGACGCGATCAAGAAGACCATCGTCGAGGCCATGAAAGCCAAGGACCAGACCACCCTCGACTTTGCCCGCGTGATCAAGGCCGAGATGGACCGCAAGGGCGATGGCCGCCCCCTGCCCGACACCGAGGCAGTCAAGATCCTCAAAGCCCTGCGCGTCACGGCCGAGGAGACGGGAAACCGCTTCGACCTCGAGTTCCTCGACCGCTTCCTGCCCAAGGAGATGAGCGAGGAGGAGATCGAGGCTTGGGTGCGGGCCAACATCGACTTCAGCCAGTTCAAGGCTCCCCTGGCGGCCATCGGCGTGGTAACCAAGGCTCTGGGTCCCGCGGCTCCGGGAGACAAGGTGCGCAAGGTGATCGAGCGGGTTGCGAAGGGTTGAGCTTGGGCACCGGCAGGGCAATCATACCAGATTCGGTTAGTTCGTCACCGAATGGTGACGCCGCCCCGCCAAGGCGGGGCGGTCGACCGAAGGGAGTGCTCTGGGATTCAAAAAGATAGCCTCTGGGTTTTGGTTTTGAAGAGTATCTTTTTGAATTCGGTATCAGATCGCAAGGCACTCGCCAGCCTTGACGCCTCTTGGCCTCCTTCGGGTTTTTGAGCTAAACTGAAGTCTTGCCTGGGAAAGGGGCACGGTCGCGGATGGGTAACCATCTGAGGAAAGTCCGGGCTCCACAGGGCAGGGTGCCAGCTAACGGCTGGGCGGGGCAACCCGACGGAATAGTGCAACAGAGAGCAGACCGCCGCCAACAGGCGGCAAGGGTGAAACGGTGGGGTAAGAGCCCACCAGTGCCCCTGGAGACAGGGGGAGCTAGGCAAACCCCACCCGGTGCAAGGCCTACGTGAGGGCTCTGCCCTCGCGCACCACAGGGAGAGCTGGCCCGGCTCGCTTCACCTGTAGGGATTGGCCGCTCGAGGTCGCTGGCGACAGCGATCCCAGATAGATGACCGTGGAAACAGAACCCGGCTTACGCCCTTTCCCAGGCAGCCCCCTCCTCGAGGAGGGGGTTTTTAATGTTTTCTTTATTTTTATTCGCCTCAGACAGATCGAATTTCTAGGTTCTGACGCCAATAGAACCAGAAAATTGCTTCACTTCAGCCTTTCCCAGCACCCCTCATCAGAAAAATTCCCTCCCAGACGGAAATCCCTATACACCCGCGCCCCTTCGGCTTCGCTTTACCCTCCGATGGGAGTTGGGTGGGACAGAGGTGGGGCAGAAGTGGGATACAGTGGTAAAACGTGGGAGTTTTGTGGTAGATTGAGCTACAGAACGGCGATGCCAGTGGGATAGACACCCAAAACCCCGTTGGCGAAGGGAAGCCAAAAGCTTGAACTGGAGAAAAGACGATGCCCTTCGGTGAATACCAGTATAGCCTCGACGACAAGGGGAGGGTTGTGATACCGCAACCCTTCCGTCCTTTTATCGAGGACGGCGTGGTGATCACCCGGGGGCTCGAGGGCTGCTTGTACATGTTTCCCCTGCTGGCTTGGAGCAAGATCGAGCAGCAACTCGTGAACCTTTCGCTTATCGACCTGGAGTCGCAGAAGTTCATGCGCTTTTTCTACATGGGCGCTTACAAAACCCAGATGGACAACGCCTCGCGGGTCACCATCCCGCCACCGCTACGCAAGTTCGCGGGAATCGAGGACTCCAATGAGGTGGTGGTGGCCGGGGCTCCCACCCGGCTCGAGCTGTGGAGTGAGAGCCGCTGGTGGGAGAACATCAACCAGGTGCTGGCCAATCCGCCCGCCCCAGAGGCGCTGCGAGGGTTGGTGGGGTGATGACCTTGGAACCAGGCCCCTCCCACACCCCGGTGCTCCTCGAGGAGGCGCTAAAGTGGCTCGACGTCCGTCCCGGCGGGCTCTACGTCGATGCCACGCTGGGGGGCGCGGGCCACACGCGGGGCATCCTGGAGCGCGGGGGCGAGGTGATCGCCTTCGACCAGGACCCGCAGGCCATCGCGCGGGCCCAGGCGTTGAAGCTGCCTGGGCTCAGGCTGGTGCAGGCCAACTTTCGCCACCTCACCGCCGAGCTATCCAGGCTCGGCGTCACCCTCGCAGACGGCATCCTGGCCGACCTAGGCGTCTCCAGCTACCACTTCGACGACCCCGCTCGAGGCTTCAGCTACCGCCTCGAGGGGCCGCTGGACATGCGCATGGGCGAGGGCGAGCTCACCGCAGGCGAGGTGGTCAACACCTTCGAACTCGAGGAAATCGCCGACATCCTGCGCAGCTATGGCGAGGAAAATCGGGCCTATCGCATCGCCCGCCACATCGTGGCTTCACGTCCCATCCGCACCACCACCCAGCTGGCCGAGGTGGTGCGCAAGGCCACGGGCTTCCGCGAGGCTGGGCACCCGGCGCGACGCACCTTCCAGGCCCTGCGCATCTACGTCAACGACGAGCTAGGGGCGCTGCGCGAGCTGCTGGAGGGAGCGACCGGGGTGCTGCGTCCAGGCGGGCGGCTGGTGGTGATCAGCTTTCACTCGCTGGAAGACCGCCTGGTGAAGCACTTTCTGCGCGAGCACCCGCGCTTGTCGGTGCTGACGAAGAAACCGGTGATCCCCAGCCAGCAGGAGATGGAATCCAACCCGCGTGCCCGCAGCGCCAAGCTGCGCGCGGCGGAACTGAAAGGGGGCGGGGCATGAGGGTGATCGGGCGGTGGGGGGGGCTGTATCTGTCTCTGCTGATCGCGCTGGGCACGCTGGGGTACTTTAACCAGTCCTCCAATCAGGCTATCGCCCGGCTCGAGCAGCACAAAGCCGAGCTCGAGGAGCGCGTGCTGCAGCTAACCCTTGCCCACTACCAGCACACCTCGGCCCTGGCCTTGCGCGAGTGGGCCAAGAACAACGGCTTCATTCCCATGAGCGTGGCCCGGTGGGCCAGGGAGGGGCAATGACCCAGGCCAGCTTGCACCGGGTATGGGTGGTGATCATCGCCTTCGTGTGCTATGGCCTGGCGGTGGGGTACGGGCTGGTGCAATTGGCCCTGCACGCGCCCCAACTACAGCCGCGCAGCTCCCAGTCCAGCAAGCCCCTATCCCCTCGAGGCACCCTGCTAGCCCGCGATGGCACGCCTCTGGCAATGAGCAGCCGCGCAGGCGAGCGGCTATACCCCTTAGGACCCTCGGCCTCGCAGGTGCTCGGTTTCGCCGAGCGGGACCCCAGGGGTGTGGCCGGGCAGGGGTTGGCCGGGCTCGAGCGCGACCTCGAGGGCGTCCTGGCCGCAGGCCGCGACGTGCGCCTGACCCTCGATCCCGCCGTGCAGTCGCTGGCCGAGCAGGCCCTGTGGGGTGCTCTGGAGAGTTCCAAAGCCGACTGGGGCACCGCGCTGGTCATGGAGAGCAGGACCGGGCGGCTCCTGGCCGTGGCCAACGCTCCCGCCTTCGATCCTCAGGCGCCCCGCAAGGACCCAGCCGTAGACCTCTCCTGGCGCAACCATGCCTTCAGGGTGGCGCTCGAACCGGGCTCGACCATGAAGGCCATCACGGCGGCGACGTTGCTCGAGCAGCGCAAGGCCAGCCTGGACACCGTGGTAGAGGCTCCGATGTACTACCAGGTCGGGGGCTGGACCATCAACGACGCGGTGTCCCACCCGCCCAAGCTCACCCTGGCCGAGGTGCTCAGGTACTCCTCCAACGTCGGCATCAGCAAGCTGGCCCGCAGCATGGAGCGCAGCAAGCTCTACGAGAGCATGCAGAAGCTGCACTTCACCGATCCCCGCCCGATGAGGGGAGCCTGGCTCGAGCGGCCCCAGGTGCGCCCCCCCGAGCAGTGGGGGCCCAGCGAGTACGCCAACGCCACCTTCGGGCAGGGCTTCTTGATCACCCCGCTGCACCTCGCCGCAGCCTTCAACGCCCTGGCCAACGACGGGGTCTACCTGCCACCGCAGCTGGTGCAAGAAGCGGTGGGCGAGGGCGAGCGGGTGTTCCGCAGCGAAGTGGCCCGCAGCATCCGCAAAGCCCTCACCGACGGGGTAGCTCCCCAGGCCAGGCTCGAGGGCTACGTCCTGGGAGGCAAGACCGGCACCGCGCAGGTGGTGGTAGACGGGCGCTACTCCAAAACCATCTACAACGCCCTCTTTGCCGGGTTCATCCCCTCCGATGAGCCCAAGGTGACGGTGGTGGTGGTGCTGCATCACCCCAAAGGTCCTCGCATCCACGGCGCGATGGTGGCAGCCCCGGTCTTTCGCGAGATCGCCGCCGGGCTCTTCAGCCTGTGGGGGGAGCCGCCCCGGCTGGAAGCCTCATCCAAAAGCCGCTAGACTGGGAGCCCAGTGAGGCTGTTGTGCATGTTGAGTATCTGACACATCTTACTGCTTATACCGAACAAACCCCGGAGGTCAGGACCTGATGGAAGCCACACCCAAACAAGCCGATCAGAGCTGGGGCAGCCTCAGCCCGGAATGGGTCGCCTCCGTCCTCGAGGGTCGCCTGCACCCGCCGGTGGCAGTGGCCCACGACCTCACTTGGGATTCGCGCATGGTGCGGCCAGGGGCGGCCTTCGTGGCCCTGCCCGGTGCCAAGGTTCACGGACGGGAGTTCGCCGTCAAAGCCCTCGAACAGGGGGCGGCCTTCGTCATCACCGACCAAGCCCACCCCGGAGCCATCGAGGTGGCCGACCCCGCTCTGGCCCTGCGCAAGCTGGGCTTAGCCCTGCGCCGGCGTTTCGGCGGAACGGTGGTGGCGGTGGGAGGTAGCTCTGGCAAAACCACCACCAAGGAAGCCCTGGCCCAGGGGCTGGCCTGGCCCGCACCTCAGGGCAACCTCAACAACGCGCCCGGCCTAGCCCAGTTCCTCTGGCGGCTGGACCCCAAGGCCAAGGGAGCGGTGCTCGAGCTGGGCATCGACCGACTGGGTGAGATGGACGAGCTCGTCGAGATGACCCGGCCCACGCTGGGCCTGCTGAGCGCGCTGGGACCGGAGCACCTCGAGGGCCTGGGTAGTTTCGAGAACGTCGTGCGCGAGGAGTCGCGGCTGCTACAGGCCACCGAGCTTCGCCTGTGCAGCCAGCAGGCAGCCCGGTGGGTCCGGCTTCCCGGCTTGAAAAGCTACGGCTTCGAGCGGGCCGACTTCCAGGGGACGGACCTGGAACTGGGAAGCGACTCGAGCCGCTTCCGCTACGCCGGGCGCGGCGTCAGGGTTCCCTATGCTGGCTTGGGCCCCGCCCTGGGCGCGCTGGCCGCGCTGGCGGTGGCCGAGGTCCTAGGCGAGCCGCTGGGGGACGTGATCGAGCGCCTGGCCCACCTGCGGCTCCCCGGCGGGCGCATGGAGCGCCTCGTCCGTGGGGGCATCACTATCCTCAACGATGCCTACAACGCCAATCCGCTCTCGGTGCAGGCTGGGCTCGAGTACCTCAAGACCCAACCGGGGCGCAAGTGGCTGGTGCTGGGCGAGATGAAGGAGCTGGGCGAGCGCAGCTTGGAGTACCACCTCGAGGCCGCCCGCCAGGCCGCCGCCGTGAGTGAGCGGCGCATCTTCCTGGGCACGCACGCCCAGGCTCAGGCCCAGGCTGTGGGCGGAGAGGTGGCCGCCAGCATAGAGGAGGTGGCCGAACTGCTCTCGAGCGTCGAGGAGGGCGACCTGGTCTACCTCAAGGCTTCGCGCTCGGTGGGGCTGGAACGGCTGCTGGAGATCTGGCCGAAGGAGGCGCGGTGAGGCGGCTGTTGGGCCTGTTGCTCTTGAGCCTGTTGGGCTGTGCGCCCCAGGTCGGGGGAGGTCAGACCCCCGCCTCCGAACAGACCTTGCTGCTGAGCAACGGGCTGATTCAGGGGCGCACCGTGCGCCTGAAGGGGTTGGAGTTCAGCCTGCCGGGGGTGCCCCTGGTGGCGACCACCGCTGGCGAGCGGCTCTATGTGGGCTTCCCCTTCCAACTGCTGGTGTACGAGCAAGGGCAGCTCGAGAACAGCTTGCCGCTGAGTTCCAGTCCACGCTTCATCAAGGGCTGGCCCGGTGTGGTGGTGGGGCTCGAGGAGGGGGTATACACCCCGGGCCGCGGGCTGCTGCGGCTGAGGGAAAAGGCCCTCGACGCGCTGGTGGTGGGGGACCAGATCTACTGGGTGGACGGTAAATCCTTCTTCGGCGGCTCGAGCCTCCTCTCCGAGGGCGCTTACAAGCTGGTGGCGGGCGACGAGCGCCGGGTGATGGCCCTCACCGCTGCCTCGGCGTTTATCTACCCTGACGGGCGCAGCATCAGCCTGCCCGAAGAACCCCTCGCCGCCGTGGTGGTCGAGGACCTCTACATGCTGGGCAAAAGGGGCCTCTACCGCATTTCAGCCAGCGGGCTACGGATCGCTTTCCAGCCGGGAGACTATAGCGCCATCGCCACCGACGGCGAGAGCCTGTCGCTGTTGCAGGATGGTCGCCTGGTGCGCTTCAACCTTTCGCTGGGAGGGCTATGACGCTGGTTGCTGCCGTGGTGCTTTCGTGGTTTCTGGGTGGCCTGTGGATCACCCTGATGCGCTCGCTGGGCCTAGGCAAGCAGGTGCGGGCCGAGGGCCCACAGAGCCACCTGAGCAAGAGCGGGACGCCTAGCATGGGCGGGGTGAGCTTCCTGCTGGCCGCCGCCATCGTCTATGGGTTGCAAGGCGGCGACCAGTACGCCGGGCTCTGGCTTCTGGGGTTGGGCTATGCCCTGTTGGGACTGGCCGACGACCTGGCCGGGATGATGCGTCGTCCCCTCAAGGCGCGGGAGAAGCTGGCGGTACAGGTGGTGATGGGGCTGGTCTTCGCCATCTGGGCCAGTGGGCAGGTTTCCTATACGCCTTACCCCCTGATGGACATCGCCCTTTTCGTGCTGGTGCTGATCGCCGCTACCAACGCCTTTAACTTCACCGACGGGGTGGACGGGCTCCTAGCCAGCGTAACCGCCGTGCTGCTGCTGCCCTTTCAAGGGCTGACCCTGGCGCAGAGCCTGCTGGGGGCACTGTTGGGCTTTTTGTGGCACAACGCACCCAAGGCCCGCTTGTTCATGGGCGACACCGGCAGCATGGCCTTGGGCGCGCTGGTGGCGGGGATGTTCATCCTCGAGGGCAAGCTGTGGTGGCTGCCCCTGGCCGCGCTGATCCCGGTGCTCGAGGTGCTTTCGGTGATAATCCAGGTCACCTACTTCCGCCGCACCGGCAGGCGCATCTTCAAAATGAGCCCGCTGCACCATCACTTCGAGCTTTCAGGCTGGGAGGAGAGCAAGGTGGTGTTCCGCTTCGTGGTCCTCACCGCCATCACCACCGCCCTCTCTTATGCCCTGTGGGGGAGGGGGGCATGAAGGGGCGGCTGGTCTTCGGCCTGGGGCGCAGCGGCCTAGGGGTGCTGGCCTATCTGCGGCGCAAGGGGCTTCCCGCCGACTTCCACGACGACAGGCCCAAGGCCGAAGAGGTGGCGCAGGCCCAGGCCTGGGGCTTCGCTCCGGCGGCCCAGCTCTCGGGCTACGGCGAGGTGATCGCGGCGCCTGGCGTGCCCATCGACCACCCGGCGCTCGAGCGCCTGCGCGCGGAAGGGGCCGAAATCCTGGGCGAAGTCGAGCTGGCCTATCGCCTCTCCCCCACCCCCCTCATCGGGATCACCGGGACCGCGGGCAAGGGCACCACCACCGTCGCCACCGAGTATTTTCTCAAGGCGCTGGGCTTTAGGGCCTTGGCCGGAGGCAACCTCGACCCACCCCTCTTGGACATCGTGGACCAGGCCGAGGTGGCCGTGGTCGAGCTCTCCAGCTTCCAGCTCGAGCGCGTCGTCCATTTCCGGCCAAGGGTGGCGGTGCTGCTCAACCTGGGCGTAGACCACCTCGACCGCCACAAGACCCTGGCGGCTTACCACGCCGCCAAGCTCAACCTGCTGCGCAACCTCACCCCGGAGGATGCCCTGGTCTACAACGCCGCCGACGAGCGCATCATCACGGGCATCCAGGGCTGCGTGGCCCGACGAATCCCCTTCTGGCCCCAGGCCACGCCCCGCCAGACCAACCTGCTGGCGGCCCGCCTGGCGGCCAGGGCTTATGCCGAGCTAGCCGGAAAAGCCGTGGACGAGGAGGTCCTCGAGCAGGCTCAGGCCACGGCGCCGCAGCTCGAGGGCCGCTTTGAAGCTTTTGCTCGCACGGGGGAGGTGACCTTCATCGATGACTCCATCGCCACCCGCTTCGATGCGGTGCGCGCCGCGCTGCTGGCCGCTCCCCAGCCCATCGCCTGGATCTTAGGCGGGGTGGACAAGGGGGCTCCGGTGGCCGAACTGCGCGAGGTGGTCCGGGAGCGGGTGCGGGTGATCCTGGCCGTGGGGCGCGACGGGCCGCGGATGGCCCAGTGGTTCAGCGACCTCACCGAGGTCGTACCCATCCACGAAGCCGAGGGGCAGGCTGCCCTGCGCAAAGCGGTGCAGGAGGGCCTGCAGCGCCTGCAAAGCGGCAGCGTCCTGCTGGCCCCGCTGGGCACCTCCTTCGATCAGTTCAAGGACTACAAGCACCGCTCCAGGGTCTATAGGCAGGTGGTACTCGAGCTGGGCGCCGTTCCGCTGGGGGGAGGGTAAGCCGTGGACCCGGTCCTGCTGCTCTCACAAGCGCTGTTGCTGGGCTTCTCGTTCGTCGGCATCGCCACCGCCCGCCCCCACCTGCTCGAGGAGCATCTGATCCGCGTGGCCCTATGCCTCGCCGCGACGGGCCTGGGAGCGCTGGTGCGCCCGCTGTGGCTGGTGCGCTACGCCAAACCCCTGTTCGCCCTCACGCTGGCGCTGCTGGTAGGGGTGCTCTTCGTGGGCACCGGCCCGACGGGGGAGTACCGGCGCTGGTTCAGCCTCGGCCCCGTCGACCTCCAGCCCTCCGAGCTTTTGAAGCTGGTGGCGATCTTCTACATCGCGGCCTACTTCCACCAGCGCAACCTCGACCAGCCCATCCTCAAGGTGGTGGCCTGGCTGGGGCTGGCCTCGGTGTTGGTGGTGGCCGAGCCCGATGTGGACGGCGGGATTTTGATGGTGGCGCTCACCGGCACCATGCTGCTGCTCATCGGCGTTCCCTGGCGGCGCATCCTGGCCCTCACCGCGCTCTTGGGCGTGCTGCTCTTAGCCTTCATGACCTTCGTCCCCGACAAGTTCACCTACATCCCCCAGCGCTTCGAGGGGATGCGGCTCTACCTGCGCGGGGAGGCCGACCCCGGCAAAGAGGGCTACCAGGCCACCTACGCCCACCGCGCAATCCTGCAGGCCGGGCTCTTTGGGCGGGGGCCGGGCACCCCGATGCAGATTCCCACCGGCTTGACTGGCCTGACCAGCGATCTGGCCGCCGTTCCCATCGTCTGGGCCACGGGCTGGCTAGGCGGCGCCATGCTGCTGAGCGCGCTGGGATTGTTGCTGCTGCGGGGTTTCAACATCGCTCTGCACCTCGAGGGCAGCGCTGCGGTGCTGGCTACTGGCCTGACCTCCTACCTGCTCTTCCAGACCACCTTCAACCTGATGGGCACCCTGATCTACCCCATCATCGGCATGCCCCTGCCCTTCGTGAGCTACGGCGGCACCTCGCTGATCACGGCCGGCTTCGCCGTAGGGCTCATCCACGCCCTAGCCCGCGAGGCCCGTCCCAGCCTGTCGCAGGAGGCCACCGCATGAGCCGCCCGATCCTGGTAACAGGCGGAGGAACCGGGGGGCACTTCTACCCCGGCCTGGCCGCCGCCCAGGCGCTGCGCTCGTTGGGAAACGAGGTGGCCTACGTGGGAGCGGAGGAGGGCCTCGAGGCCCGCCTACTCCCGCAGGGAGAGCTGCCCTACTACCTCATCCCCGCGGGCAAGCTCTCACGCGAGATGCTGCGCCCGGCGGAGGGGGGCAAGGTGGTGCGGGGCCTGGTGAGCGCCCGCCGCCTGCTGCGCCGCCTCAAGCCCAGGGCGGTGCTCTCCACCGTGGGCTACGCCGGATTCCCACTGGCCTTCGCCGCTGAGTGGGCTGGCGTGCCGGTGGTGATCCACGAGCAGAACGCCCGGCTGGGGTTGGCAGCCCGCTGGCTGGCCGCTAAGGCCCAGCGCATCGGCCTTTCGCTGCCGGTGGCGCTGGGCGAACCGCTCGCCTCCCGCTCACGGGTGGTGGGCTACCCGGTGCGCGAAATCCGGCACGACAAGGTCGAGGCCAGGCGGGCGCTGGGTCTGGACCCGGCCCGTCCACTCATCCTGGTCATGGGCGGCAGCCAGGGCAGCCTCGAGCTCAACCGTGAGTTGCCAAGCCGGCTCGAGCCCTTTGTGGGCGAGTACCAGGTGCTGCACCAGTGTGGGCTTCGCTGGGAAGCCCAGATGCAAGCCGAACACGCCAGGGCTGCGGGCTACGTGGTGCGCGGCTTCGTAGACGGCCCCCTGGCCTGGAGCGCTGCCGACTTCGCCATCACCCGCGCCGGAGCCGGGACCCTGGCCGAGGCCGCCTACCACCAGGTCCCCAGCCTCCTCGTGCCCCTCCCCGCCGAGCTTGACGGCGGCGCGCAGCAAGCCAACGCCCGCTTCTATGCCCAGCGAGGCGCTTCGGTTATCCTGGAAGGCTGGGAGCGGTTCCAGGCCAAGCTGGAACAGCTCTTCACCCAGGCCACAGCCATGAGAAGCGCACTCGCTCAGCTCTCCCCCGCCGGGGCAGCCTGCCGCCTGGCCGAACTGGTGCTGGAGGTTGCCCGATGAACTCGCGCCACTACCACCTCATGGGCATCGGCGGGATCAGCGTCTCGGCGCTGGCTGAAATCCTGTTGCGGCAGGGACACCGGGTATCCGGCTGCGACCGGCGGCTCTCCGAGCGCACTGCCCGGCTCGTCCAGAAAGGCATCCGTGTTTTCGAGGGGCACCATCCGGGGCACCTCGAGGGCGTGGACGTGCTCGTAGCCTCTACCGCCATCGGCGAGGAAGAGCCCGAGCTGGCCGAGGCCCGTCGGCGCCAGGTTCGGGTGCTGCGGCGCATCGAGCTGCTCGGCGAGGTCATGGGCCGGGGCGAGAGCCTGGGCGTGACCGGCTCCCACGGCAAGACCTCCACCAGCGCCATGCTGGCCCAGATTCTGCTCAAAGCCAACCTCGACCCCACGGTGGTGCTGGGGGCCGACTTTGCGGCCATCGGCGGTAACTACCGCATCGGCAGCGGCCCCATCGTGGCCGAGGTAGACGAGTCCGACCCGCTGTTCCAGCACCTCAAGCCCAGCGTCGCCGTCATCACCAACCTCGAGGCCGACCACATCTCCCCCGACGGCCTCAAGCGCCCCAATTACCACGAGTCCTTCGAAAGCCTCAAAGAGGCCGTCCGCAGCTTCGCCCAGGGCGCAGCCAGGGTGGTCTACAACGCCGAGTGGGAACCGCTCGAAGCCCTCACCGCCGGGACCGAGCGCTACAGCTTCGGGTTGGCACAGGGCGACTGCCACGCCGCAGATATCGAGCTGCTGCCCTTCGGCAGCCGCTTCGACCTCGTCTGGCAGGGCCAAGCGCTGGGGCGACTCGAGCTGCGGGTTCCGGGCAGACACAACATCGCCAACGCCCTCGCCGCCGCGACTGCCGCCCTGCTGGTGGGGGTCCCCTTCGCAGCCATCCGCGCCGCGCTCGAGGACTTTGCCGGAGCCCAGCGCCGCTTCGAGCGCTTAGGCGAGTGGCAGGGGGCCTTGGTGGTGGACGATTACGCCCACAACGCCACCAAGCTCAGCGCCCTGCTGGCTGCGGCCAGGGCCACCGGGTTGCGGGTGCGGGTGGTGTTTCAGCCCCACCGCTACGGGCGTAGCGAGCAGGAGTGGCCCAGCTACGCCAGAGCGCTCGAGCAGGCCGACGAGGTACTGCTCCTCGACGTGTATGCCGCTTCGGAGCAGCCCATAAGGCTCACCAGCGCCCAGATCGTGGGCAACATCGTGCGACACCTCGAGCAACGTGGCCGCCCCGCCCGGTACTACGCCTGGGACGAAGCCCTGGCCTATCTGCGCCATAGCGCCCAGCCAGGCGACCTGATCCTGACCGCCGGCGCGGGCAACGTAACTCAGCTCGGGCGGCTGCTGGTCGGCGAACTGGGCAAGGAGGTCGTGTGAAGGTCGAGCGGCTCGAGCTCAGCAAGCTCACCACCCTGGGGGTGGGCGGCCCTGCCGAGGTCTGGACGGTGGAGACCCCTGAGGATTTGCCCCTGGCCACCCAGGCCCCCTACCGGGTGCTGGGCAACGGCTCCAACCTGCTGGTGGCCGACTCCGGCGTGAAAGAGCGGGTCATCAGGCTGGGCGGGGTCTTCAAGGAGTGGGACCTGAGGGGCTGGGTGGGGGCAGGGGCGCTGGTCAGCAGCTTGCTGCTCAAGAGCGCCCGGCTGGGCCTTTCCGGCCTGGAGGGCCTGTACGGCGTCCCGGCCCAGGTGGGCGGGGCCATCCGGATGAACGCCGGGACCCGCTTCGGGGAGATGGTCGACGCGCTCGAGCGCGTCGAGATCTTCCACGACGGAGCTTTGCACATCTACCGCCCCGAGGAGCTGGGCTTCGCCTACCGCCACTCCGCGCTGCCCGCTGGGGCCATCGTGACCCGCGCAAAGCTGCGCCTGCGCGAGGTGGGCGAGGAGGCGGTGCGGGCCAAGATCGCCCTGGTGGACGCCGCCCGCAAGGGTCAGCCCAAGAAAAAGAGCGCGGGCTGTGCCTTCAAGAACCCCGTCGGGGACTCGGCGGGCCGCCTCATCGACCGGGCCGGACTCAAGGGGCTCACGGTGGGCCGGGCTATGGTCAGCCACGAGCACGGCAATTTCATCGTCAACCTAGGCGGAGCCACGGCGCGGGAGATCTATACGCTGCTGCGCAGGGTACAGCAGTTTTTACCGCTGGAAGTCGAGTGGGAGATCTGGGGCAACCTGGAAGCGGAGGAGGTGAGGGTGTGATCCGAAGCTTGTTGGCACTGCTCACGCTGGCCACCCTCGGCATAGGCAGCCGGGTGGTGTGGCCGGTGGAGCGGGTAGAGGTCGTGGGCAATATCCAGCTCTCCGACAGCCAGGTACGCGCCATCACCGGCCTCGAGGTCGGTACGCCCTGGCTGTGGGCCTGGCCCAAGCGCCTCGAGGCACTACGGGCCAACCCCTGGGTGCGCTCGGCCCGGCTCGAGCGCCCGGCCATCGGCCAGTTGCGCATCGTGCTCGAGGAGCGCAAAGCCCTGGCCACGCTGGTGTTGGGGGGAATGGAATGGGGGCTCAGCGACGACGGGACCCTCCTACCCAACCCTCCCGAGACCCCCATCCGCGTCGAGGGGCTTGGCTCAATTCGGCTTAGCGATGTGATCGCCATCGTCAAAGCCCTTCCCAACGCCACTTCGATCCGCTATACTCCTGCGGGTTATACGGTCCGTGGAAAGGGCTTCGAGGTGTGGGCCGCCACGGCCACCGAATTGCAAAAGTGGGCCAGCGAGCGCAAATCCCTTGCAAACAAGCCCACCTACCTCTATCCTTGGGGGGAGAGTAAAAGCCGATGATTCTTGTTGGAATTGACGTAGGGACCACCAAAGTATGCACGGTGATTGGTGAACTCTCGTCCGACGGCCACCTGGACGTGATCGGTGAGGGAACCGTTCCTTCCCAAGGGCTCAAACGCGGGGTCGTCACCAACCTCGAGCGCACCAGTGAGGCCATCCGGCAGAGCCTCTTCCAGGCCGAGCGGGTGGCCGGGGTCAAGGCCGAGCAGGCGTTCGTGGGGGTTGCGGGTTCGCACATCAAGAGCGTGACCAGCCACGGCCTGGCCGCCATCCGTCGCGGACACAGCATCACCCAAGCCGATATCGAGCGGGCCATCGAACAGGCCAAGGCCTATCCCTTCGAGGGCGACGTGGACCTGATCCACGCCCTGCCGCTGGAGTTCAGGGTGGATGGGCAGGAGGGCATTCGCGACCCCATCGGCATGGCCGGGGTACGGCTGGAGGTGGACGTTCACCTCGTAGCCGCCGGGCGCGGTCCCCTCATCAACCTGCGCAAGGCCGTCGAGGACGCCGAGGTGAGCGTGGGTGGGGTGATCCTGCAATCGTATGCTTCGGGTCTAGCGGTGCTTTCACCCGAAGAGATGAGCATGACGGTCATGCTCATCGACGTGGGCGGGGGCACCACCGACGTGGCCGTGTTCAAGGGGGGTCGCCTGGCCCACTCGGCGGTGATTCCGCTGGGCGGCGACCACATCACCAGCGACATCTCCCAGCTACTGCGCATTCCCTTCGAGGAAGCCGAGCGGGTGAAGAAGAAGTACGGGGCGGCCCTGCCCGAGCTCGCCGACCCCGAGCTGGTGCTGGAGATCAACCAGGAAGGCGGCCCGCCCCAGGTGGTGCAGGCCACCGAGCTGGCTAAGATCATCCGCCCGCGCCTGCGCGAGATCCTGCACTTCGCCCGCTCCAACGTCGATGAGGCGCTGGGGCCGCTGGAGATCACGGTGGGTAAGGTGGTGCTCACCGGGGGCAGCGCCCTGGTGCGGGGTTTGGAGGAACTCGCCCGCAAGCAGTTCAACCTGCCCGTGCGGCTGGGTCGCCCCATCGGGATCTCGGGGCTGACCGACGTGGTGGCTTCCCCTACCCATGCGACCGCGGTGGGCCTGGTGCGCTACGCCAGCCTCCATGCCCAGCCGGCCTCGGCCAAGCCCGGCGTGCTGCGTCTGGGGCGCAAGTCCCAGAGCGCGAACAGCGCTACGAGCGGCCACAAGGAGGACGAGGGGCCGGGGCTGTGGGAGCGAATCAAGGGCGTATTCAAAAATTTCTTCTAAGGAGATGGGGTTATGGGTGACGTCGTAATCAAGGTGATCGGCCTGGGTGGCGCAGGCAACAACGCGGTCAACCGCATGATCGAGTCGGGGCTGACGGGAGTGGAGTTCATCGCCGCCAACACCGACGCCCAGGTGCTAGCGACCAGCTTGGCCGACATGCGCATCCAGCTGGGCGACAAGCTCACCCGTGGCCTGGGGGCCGGAGCCAACCCCGAAATTGGCGAGAAGGCCGCCGAGGAAACCCGCGACTTGATCGAGGAGCAGCTCGAGGGCGCCGACTTAGTCTTCGTCACCGCCGGTATGGGCGGCGGCACCGGCACCGGCAGCGCTCCGGTGGTGGCCGAGATCGCCAAGAAGCTGGGCTGCCTCACCGTGGCCGTGGTCAGCCGCCCCTTCTCCTGGGAAGGCCCCCGCCGGATGCGGGCTGCCGAGGATGGCATCCGTAAGCTACGCGAGCGCGTAGACGCGATGGTGGTGGTCTCCAATGACCGCCTGTTGCAGGCTTTGGACAAGAAGATCGGCATGAAGGACGCCTTCATGGTGGCCGACCGGGTGCTCTATCACGGGGTCAAGGGCATTACCGACGTGATCAACCTGCCCGGCATGATCAACCTCGACTTCGCCGACGTGCGAACCCTGCTGGAAAACGCCGGACAAGTGCTGATGGGCATCGGCGCGGGCCAGGGCGAGAACAAGGTAGCCGACGCGGTCAAGAGCGCGGTGCACTCCCCGCTGCTCGAGCGCTCCATCGAAGGGGCGCGCAAGCTGCTGGTCAACGTGGTGGGCTCGGAGGAGCTGGGCCTGGCCGAGGCCTCGGCGGTGGCCGAGCAGATCCGTGAGGCCACCGGGATGGAAGACGTGGACGTGCTCTACGGCCTGACCTACGACGAGCGCGCCAAGGACGAGATGCGCGTGATCCTCATCGCGGCAGGCTTCGGCGAAGGAGCGGTGATCGCCAAGCCCGCCGGCTCACGTCTGGTAGACTTCCCCGCCAACAACGTTGACCTCTCCAACATCGACATACCGGCCTTCATCCGCTACGGCGACGGGGACATGCCCAAGCGGGGCAATTGATGATTGATCATCGTAGGCAAAGCGCAAGGCGCCTAGTTCCCGGCCCTCGGCCCTAAACAATGATCGTTTTGGGCGTCGATCCTGGCATTACCAACATGGGCCTGGGGGTGGTGGAGCAGGTGGACGATTCCCTTCGGGACCGGGCAAGCTCGGTACACCCAGCGGACAAGCGGCAGCGCCTGCTATATGCCGGCGTGATCACCACCAAGCACTCCACCCCGGCCCCCGAGCGCATCGGCAAGATTTACCAGGCGGTGCTCGAGACCGTCCGCACCTACAAACCCCAGGCCATCGCGGTCGAGGAGCAGTTCTTCTACCGCCAGAACGAGCTGGCCTACAAGGTGGGCTGGGCCATGGGCGCTGTGCTGGTGGTGGCGGCCCAGCACGATTTGCCGGTTTACGGCTATGGCCCACCCAAGGTCAAGCAGGCCCTGGTGGGCTACGGCCACGCCGACAAGGACCAGGTGGCCTTCATGGTACGGGCGGTGCTGGGCCTGAAGGAAACCCCCAAGCCCAGCCACAAGGCCGACGCCATCGCCATCGCGCTCACGCACTGCTTTTTCGCCAGGCTGGGGCAACCGAGCCCGGTATAGGAAGACGTCCGACCCACGTCCCGCGTTCAGCACGCGGCCCTCCCCCATGACATTTGTCACCGCCCGGGGCTGACTTTGAGCAATACCCCTCCTCCTTCGGCCCTGCGAGACTGCGGCCTGGGAGGGACTCATGGTTCATAGCCTCACCGGTGTCGCCCACAAAACCCCGAGCCCGGCGGTGCTCGAGCGGGTCTCCAAGCACTATGGCAACGTGAAGGCCCTCGAGGACCTGAGCCTCGAGGTGGCACAGGGCGAAGTGCTGGCCCTTTTGGGCCCCAACGGAGCCGGCAAGACCACGGCGATCAGCCTGCTGGTGGGCTTGAGGAAGCCCACCAGCGGGAAGGCTTGGCTGTTCGGACTCGACCCACGAGACCCCAAAGCCAGGGTCAGCCTCGGGGTAACGCCGCAAGAAACCGGGCTGCCCAACGAGCTGCGCGTGGAGGAAGTCCTCGAGTTGGTACAGGCCTACTACCCTGACCCGATGCCCAGGAAAGAACTCCTCGAGCGCTTCGGGTTGGCTGGGCTCGAGCGGCGGCAGTGCGGCGGGCTCTCCAGTGGACAGAAGCGCCGCTTGGCGGTTGCGCTGGCCTTCGTCGGAAACCCCCGGCTGGTCATTCTCGACGAGCCCACGACCGGCCTCGACGTGGAAGCACGGCGCTCGCTGTGGGAAGGGGTGAAGCAGTATCAGGCCCAAGGGGGCACGGTTCTGCTCACGACCCACTACCTTGAGGAAGCCGAAGCCCTCGCCAGCCGCATCGCTGTGATCGACCGTGGTCGGATCATCGCCGAGGGAACGGTGACGCAGATTAAGGCTAGGGTGGGGCTGCGGCAGGTACGTTTCCGCGCCGCTGAGGTGCCCCCGCTGAAAGGGGTCAGCAAGCTCGAGCGCCAGGGCGACTTCTTCGTGCTCTATACCCCAGACTCAGATGCCGTCGTGCGCCAGTTGGTAGGGCAGAACGTGGCTTTGAGTGGGCTAGAAGTTCGACCGGTGAGCCTAGAGGAAGCGTTTATCGCCCTGACGGGCGAGCCCAGGCGCGAATCGAAAGGAGAAAGCGAAAGATGAAGCTCGTCCTCGCTCAGTACAAAGCCAGCGTGCTCAGCCTCGCGCGCAACAGCGGCTACTTCATCGGCAGCATCATCTTCCCAGCACTCTTCTTCCTGTTTTTCGCCCCCTTTGGCGTTCGGAACACCGCCGAAGCCAATTTCGTGATGGGTTCGTTCATGATCTTCGCGGCGATGGGAGCCCTGTTCTTCGGTTTCGCGGTGGGGATCGCCCAGGACCGGGCCTCGGCGTGGGCAGTGTACGAGCGAACACTGCCCGGCTCGCCGCTGAGTCGGCTGGTCTCGAGGGTCATGAACGGCTTTACCTTCGCCACTTGCGCTGTGGCGGTGATGGCTGTGGTAGCCCACCTCACCACGCCGGCCCACCTTCCGCCTCTGGCCTGGAGTCGCCTGGCGCTGGCCCTGGTAGCCGGCGCTATCCCAATCAGTCTCCTGGGCTTCGCCATCGGCTACTTCGCCTCGCCCAGGGGAGCAGGCACCCTGGCCCAGCTTCTCTACCTGCCGATGTCATTCGTAGGCGGGCTGTGGGTTCCGCCACAGCACCTGCCCGAGGTGGTGCAGAAGCTCTCGCCCTTCACCCCTACCCGCCACTGGGGTGAGGTGGTGTGGCCTGCCGTAACCGGTGGGGCTTGGCGAGCGCAAGACTTCCTCTGGCTAGGGGCTTTCACGCTCGTCTTCGGCTTACTGGCTCTGTGGGGTTACCACCGTGACGAGGGGCAGCGGTTCAGCTAAGCTCCAACTAAACTGGCCCTATGTCTGCTCCGCAATCCAAGCCTCCAACCTCTCGGCGGCGCAGGTGGTTCGATTACGCCTATTTGGTCTACCTGGCCAACCTGCTGTGGCAACCCACCTTCGACCCCCGGGGCTTCGGCTGGGTTAACGCAGCCGTCACGCTGGCCTCGGCAGCGGTCTGCCTCATCTTTTTCCTGTTCCCCCACCGCGACAACCGCTCTCGCCTGAGCGCCGCTACCACACTTGCCGCCATGGGGCTGATCGTGGCCCCCTTTAACTACGGGGCCAACGTCTACATCGTCTACGCCTCGGCCATCGCGGGCACCGTGTGGCCCTCGAGGCTGGCCTTGCGGACGATCTGGGGCTTGTTAGTGGCCTCGGCGCTTTACCTGGCGGTCCTCCTTGGACTGGGAACGCCCTGGCAAATAGGGCTGATCTACTGCTTTCTCACCGCGGTGCTCGTGCTGGGTGTGGGCCTAGGCAACATCAGCCAGACCGAGCGCGATCACCACCGCAGCCAGCTTGAAGCAGCCCTGGAGGAGAACCAGCGCCTGGCGGCCATCGCCGAGCGTGAGCGCATCGCCCGCGACCTGCACGACCTGCTGGGCCACACCCTCTCCCTCATCACCCTCAAGGCCGAGCTGGCCGCCAAGCTCGCCGAGCGCGACCCTCAGCGTGCTGCCCAGGAGATGCGGGAGGTAGAGCGCATCTCGCGCAAGGCCACCGCCCAGGTGCGCCAGGCCGTGCAGGGCTACAAGTCGCGGGGCCTGCAGGGCGAGCTAGCGAGCGCCCGCCTGGCCCTGGAAGCGGCCGGGGTCCGCTTCGAGTACTACGCCCAGGCCCTCGCCCTCTCCCCCACCCAGGAGACCGTGATCGGCATGGCGTTGCGCGAGGCGGTGACCAACGTGATCCGCCACTCGGGCGCCACCCGCTGCGCCATACGGCTCCTAAAGGAAGCAGACCGCGTCGTCCTCGAGGTCGAGGACGACGGCCGGGGCGGCGTGCTCGAGGAAGGCTCGGGCCTGCGCGGGATGCGCCAGCGGGCCGAGGCGCTGGGGGGAAGCCTAGAGTACAGCGGCGACGGCGGCACCCGGCTGCGCCTATGGCTGCCCACAACCGACCCCGAGCGTGCCCTCCCCCAGGCCCACCCCACGGCCCTTTACCCCAAGCCCGACACCCTATGATCCGCGTCGTCATCGCCGAAGACCAGGGGTTGGTGCTCGGAGCTCTGGCCGCGCTGCTCGAGCTGGAAGGCGACATCGAGGTCGTCGCTCAGGCCAAGGACGGCAAAACCGCGCTCGAAGAGGTCAAAACCCACCAACCCGACGTCCTGCTCACCGACATCGAGATGCCCCACATGACCGGGCTCGAGCTCGCCGCCGAGGTCAAGCGGCTGGGCCTCAAGACCCGCGTCGTCATCGTGACCACCTTCGGCCGCGCCGGGTACCTGCGGCGGGCGCTCGAGGCCGGGGCCAGCGGCTATCTCCTCAAGGACGCGCCCTCCTCCGAACTCGCCGAGGCGGTGCGCCGGGTGCACCTGGGCGGCCGGGCCATCGACCCCAACCTGGCCGCGCAGGCTTGGAGCGAGGAAGACCCCCTCACCGACCGCGAGCGCAAGGTGCTGCGCCTGGCCGGCGAAGGCCACACCAGCGCCGAGATCGCCGCCGAGCTGGGCCTCTCCGAGGGCACGGTGCGCAACTACCTCTCCGAGGCCATCAGCAAGCTGGGGGCGCAAAATCGCGTGGAGGCAGCCCGCATCGCCCGTGAGAAGGGTTGGCTTTAAACCCACGGAAAGAAGGTCGCCGAAAGCCGGATGATCGTCGCCACCATCAGCCACAAACCCGCCCAGGCCAGCACATACTTGTGCCACAGCCCGCTGAGTACCAGCAACCCGACGATGAGGTCGTTGAGCTTGATGAACTCCACCCAGGGGCGCAGGTCTGCGATCACACGCCCCATGAAGCTCGTGCGCAGCAGGTCCATGTAGGAGCTGGTGTCGTACCAGGCTCCGATGCTGTTGCTGATGAAGATCCCAGCCAGCCCCAGCCGCAACAGCCAGTGCAGCAGGCGGTCTGTATGGGCAGAGGACATGGCCTACAGCAGGTTGGCCCCAAAATCGGCCTCGTAGTCGCGCCAGACGCTGTGGATGTGGGTGGCGCCGTTGCGGGAGTTGTCGTGCTCGAGCAGGAAGGTGGGTCCTTGCAAGCGCCAGTAGTAGGGGCGGCGCACTTCCGTGCTCCCCGCCCAGCCGAAGCGCACCTTGTCCAAACCCGTACGGACGATGCGCTCGAATATCGGGCCAGCGACGGCAGCCGGCAGCGAGCCCAGATAGCTCTGGATGAGCTCGACTACCAAGCGCTCTTGGGCTGGGTTCAGTTCCGAGACCGGCAGCCCCACGGGCTCTAGAGGGCTCACCCTGACGTCGTTCCAGGTCACGTGGCGGTATAGCGTCTCGCGCTGGAAGATGGCGATGCCCTGGCGGCGGGCATCCAGCGAGCGCACCAGCTCACGGGCAGCGTCCTCTTCTCGGGCCATCACCCGCACGCCAGCGCGGGTCTGGGTGGGCCAGGTTCCGTGGAAGAAAGGCATCGTGGTCACCCGTTCGCCCGAAATCGTGTAGTGGCGCGATAGGTGGTGCCCTTCCCAGCGCCAGCCCCACGGATCGCGCCCACCCGGCGTGCCGAAGATCGAGACGTAAAACAGCTCGGGGTCCTGACCCAGCTCGCTCTGCAAAGCCATGATGTCCAGCGACTTCCTGTAACCCGCCTCCGAAACGCCACTGCGCAGCAGGGCCAGAGCAGCAGTGCGCTGGGCCGGGGTCATGTCCCTGAGGGCTATTCCGTTACGGGGAAAGCCACGGGGGGTAGTCCAGTGCCAGCGCAAGCGCTCGGCGCTATCGAAAGCAAAGGTGGCCTGGGAACGTTTATCGCCCAGGGCGCTGAGAAACTGCTTCGCCGCCTGGGCCATGCTCGCAGCCAGTGAGCCGCCCTGCTGGGCCCAGGCCCGCTGGCCCAGCAGCAAGGCCCCTGTGCCGATGGCTGAAGCCTCGAGAAACCTACGCCGGGTCCACCTGTTCACGAGTACCTCCTCGCAACCTTACGAGCTTTTGCGACGCAGGGGTCGTGGTTGGGTTGGGCTATTATGGTAACCGGTCTCGAGCCTGGCGCGTGGAGGCTAAGGCTCAATCCTCGACCGAAGGCGGCTCGTGAACCACCCCGCTCAGAGGCCCAAATCGCGCTCGAGCGCCTCGGTGCTGATCTCGGCCCCCAGGTCCTGCTCCGAAGCCTTGGTAGCCCAGGCCGGGTAGGGAAAGTTGAGCGACAGAGGTACCGGAAGCTCCGGCTGCTGCACGATCATGGTGCCCTGAGGCAAAATCACCGCGCGATCGCGGAAGGAAGCGGGCATGAAGCGGTACTCCGGGCGCTCGGCCTCGGCGGCGTCGAGGCGGCCCACCACCCGGATGGCCGCATTGCCCACCACCCGCCGCTCAACCTCGCTGGCGGTCTGCTGCGCCCCGATGAGGATGACGCCCAGTGAGCGCCCGCGCTCGGCGATGTCGAGCAGGATGTCTTTGATGGGGCTCTCGTCCTCGCGGGGAGCATACTTGTTGAGCTCGTCCAGTACGATGAACACCGCACCTGGCCGCCCGGCGCTCTTCTTCTCGAAGACCTCGCGCAAAATCGAGCCCACCACGAACATCTGAGCCTGAGCCGAGAGGGTGTTAATGCCCACCACCGAGACCTGCTCCTGGGCGGCGAGGGGGTCGGGTGGGTTGCCTTTCTTGTCGCCGCGGATGAGGAATTCAACGTTATGGACCGAGACCCGCAGTCGGCGCACGAAGGCCTCGAGCGTTCCCGTAGCCTGCCGCGCGGTCCAGTGGGAGTCACCCTTGGGCCGCTTCTCTTCCTCCTCGACCCCCTCGGGGCCCAGCAGCTTGAACTCGATGTAGCGCACCAGCTGGGCAAAACTCCTGATCGGAACCTTGTCGAGCTTGTCCCACTCGATGCCAGCTTCGATCATCCCGTCCTGGTCGGACCAGTCGCTCACGTAGAGCTGCGGCCCCCTCTGCCCCTCGGCCAGCTTGCGCAGGCGTTCGGTCACCTGGTCGATGAGGAAGCCCAGGTTGGTCATCAAGCCGCGGTCGGTGAAGAGGTAGGGCAACAGGCCTTCCCGGCAGAACTGCACCAGATCCCAGTAAAAGGGCAAAACCCCCGCTTTGCGGCTCTCCACGTCGGGAACGATGTCGCCGGGAGTGGGTTTGGGCGGGGCACGGAAGGTCACGCTGCGGAAGGGACCAGCAGGCAACCCCAAAGCGCGGTACATCTGGCGGTCTTCCTCCCGGAGGCCCTTGTTGGGCTTGTCCAAAAAGAACAAATCCTCGCCCTTGACGTTGAAGACCAGAGCCTTGGCGTTGTGGGAGTCCTGCATCACCCCACTCTCGAAGAGGGAGTAGAGCAAAAAGGTGGCGTAGCTGGTCTTGGTCGCCACGCCGCTGATCCCTGAGATGTTGACGTGGCCACCCTTGCGCCCGTTGAGGAACTCGAGGTTGAGGTAAGCCACCTCGCCGTTCTTGAGGATGCCCGCGGGAAGGCGGGTGCTGTGGCCCTCGCCGGTCATCTTGTCGTAGTACAGGGCCATCTCGAGGTGCTGCTCGCGGGCTACGTAGACCGGACAACCGGGGTCGGGGGGAAGGTACTCCTCGGGGTCGAGGCGGGTCACCTTGACGTGGGCGGCATAGGACAAGCTGATGGGTAATAGCTGACGGTTGGCCAGAAACACGTCGGTGTCGAATTGCGAACCCTCATAGAGCTTGAGCACCTGGTCCACCATACCGTAGTAGCGCACCTGGCCCTTTTGGGGGTCGGGGTGTTGAAACTCTACGTAGACCAGGTCGTCGAGGCGCAGGTACTGCCCCTCCTCGACGGCCACCCAGAAGTCCAAAGCCCCGGCTTCCCGGCTTCCTAGCACCATTCCACACGGTTTCATCGCGTCTCCTGACATGGCCCGGCATCCAGCGTATCACGCCTATGAAAACAGCCCCTGGATGATCCTGCGGCGCACCACCTCGGCCTGCCCCATGTAACGGCCTAGCCACAGCTCGAGCCCCCCCACGGGAATGAGGTTCTGCGGGGCGCGGGGGTCGCGGGAGGGCGAGGAGGCCAGGCCGCACAAAAGCCCCACCGAGAGGTCGGCGAGGTTGCGAAGCTGCTCCAGATCCCCTGCCGGGGTCTCTACCCGCAGCAGTGCGGCCCCGCTGTGGAAGGGGGCGGCGGGGTTGAGGGGCAGGCGTATGTACCAGGAGAAGAGCTCCAGGGGTCGGCGGGCATTTTGCGGGATACGGAAGATGGGGGTGCGCTGGGCAGGTGCCAGCCGGGAGAGGATGCCTTCTTCGGCGGGCGGCAAGTAGCGCTGCCACATGGTCTTGGCATAGCCGATGACGCCCTCGCGGGGCGTGAGCCCCGGCGCGACGAAGATGGGGCCATCCAGCACCACCAGCCCGCCCGGCAGTTCCTGGGCCAGACGGGCCTCGAGGGCGCGCATTTGCTCGTTGACCTTGCCCGCCAGCATGCGCAAGTCGTGTATCCCTTTCAAGGCCACCGGACGATAGCAGAAGGGGCCGATCTCCACCGGCTCGAACGCGTGACCCTCGGCATGGAGCAGCACCCGCTCGATCCGCGGTTCTCCCGCGGGGCGAATGCCCGCGTCATCCCGCACCAGCGCCCCGGCGGCCAGCGTGACCAACAACGCACGCTGCCCGTGCTCGTTGACCACCACCGCGTCGATGCGCTGGCGCCCATCTACGAAGTAGAGTACCCCCCACTCCTGGGCGGGGGGCTCGATGGGCTGCCAGGGGGGCTCGAGGTCGGTGGCGACCCCCTCCACACCGCCACCGTCGCTCAACTCCACCTGCGGCAGTGCATAATCGGGATTCCAGGCCTCCAGTCGCAAGCGCACGTCTTTAGACTAAAGGCAAAAGCCAAAAGCGTCGAGGGTAGCCCCACCCCAGCAGTGGGCCTTACCCCCAGGTCCTCTACTGCACCCTGGCCAGCGCTTCCTCAGCATCCTTGTAGCCAGGGCGAAGCTGGAGGGCGCGGGTATAAGCTTCCTTGGCCCCACCCTTGTTGCCCAGAGCCTCGTTGGCACGCCCAAGCCAGTAGAAGTACTCAGCGTTGCGAGGGTCCATAGCCACCGCTTTGGTCAAGTTCTCACGGGCCTTGGCCGCTTCGCCAAGCTCGAGGTAAGCCCGGCCCAACCCGGCATAGGCCTCGGGGTACTTGAACGGCGATTTAACCACCGCGTTCTGGAAGTTGGCCCCGGCATTCTTCCAGTCCTTAGCCGCCTGGTACGCCTGGCCCAGACGCACGTAGCCTTCTGCCTCGGCGGGGTTGAGAATGGTGGCCTGCTTGAGTTGCTCGATGGCGGCAGCAGTCTCGTTCTTAATCAGCAGGGCGATGCCGTAGTTCAGACGCAAGGTGAAGTCCTTGGGAAAGGCCTTGACCCCTTCGTCCAGCAATCCAAGCGCGTCGTCGAGCTTGCTCTGCTTGAGGTAGACGTTGGCCAGCAAGCCGATGACCTGGGGATCGCGCTCGAGCGCGAGCGAGCGGTTGAGGGCTTCAACCGCCCGGTCGAAGCTGCCCATCGCCGAATAGACCGCCCCACGCGTGGCGAAGATGGGAGCATACTTAGCGTTGACCCGCTCGGCATCGCGCAACACCATGAGCGCCTGTTCCAGCAGGCCCTTACTGGTCTCACGGCTATCGGAAAGGCGGTACTGATCGTAGTAAGCCTGTGCCAGGGCGACATAGGCCTGCACATAGGCAGCGTTATGGGAGATGGCCCTGCGCAGGTTCTCCACCGCAGCAGTGGTCAGGCCCAGCCGCAACTGGGTGCGAGCCAGCCAGTATAGAGCGTCGGGGTTGGTGGGGTTGGAGCGCACCGAGCGCTCGCATACCACCAGGGCATCCTGGTAGCGCGCAAGCCGAAAGAGCTGCACGCACAGGTTGAGCAACTCCTGGAATTGATTGTTCCCCTGGTTGGGCTGGGGATTCTGCGCCTGGGCCGCCACAGGCCCCGCGAAACTCCCTATCAACATCAGCATCGGCAACAACAAACGCATTCCAAAGCCTCCTCACAGGATGTATCGCGACAGGTCAGGGGACGCCAGCACACCCTGCAACCTGGCTTCTACGTACTCGCGGGTGATCTCTACCCGCCCTAAGTCACTCTGGAAAGAAACCTCTTCCAGAACCCGCTCGAGCACCGTCGAAAGCCTCCGCGCTCCAATATCCTCCAGGTCACGGTTAGCCTGATGAGCAAACTCGGCCACCGCTCGGATGGCCTCGGGGGTGAAAACCAGTTCGGTGCCATCGGCTTCCAGCAGGGCGGTGTATTGCCGCAACAAGGAGTTGGCGGGCTCACGCAGGATGCGCTCGAACTCGTCGGGGCCCAGGGGCTCGAGCTCGACCCGAATGGGAAAGCGCCCCTGCAGCTCGGGGATCAGGTCGCTAGGCTTGGAGACGTGAAAGGCCCCGGCGGCGATGAACAGCACGTGGTCGGTGGAAACCGGCCCCAAGCGGGTGGCGACCACGGTGCCCTCAACCACGGGCAGCAAGTCGCGCTGTACCCCCTCACCCGAGACGTCAGGTCCTCCGGAGGCCCCTTGTCTGCGGGCAATCTTGTCGATCTCGTCGAGAAAGACGATGCCGTCCTCCTGAGCCCGGCGCAAAGCCTCCTGGGTGGCTTCTTCCTTATCGACCAGGCGCTCGGCTTCTTGGTTGCGCAAGACCTCGAGCGCCTCCCGCACCTTCAAGCGGCGGCGCACCCTGCGCTGGGGCACGAGGTTCTTGAGCATCTCCCCCAGTCCCTGCATCTGCTCGCTGCCGAACATGCCCACGAAGGGCAGAGCGGCCTCCTCGCTGACCTCGATCTCCACGAACTGCTCGTCATAGCGGCCCGAGCGCAACTCGCTCGCCGAAACCCGCAGCAGCGAGGCCACGTTGTCCACCGCCAGGGTCTCGGCGCGTTCGGCCACGCGGGCCTTCATCTCCTGCATCACCAGCTGGTAGCTGGCCTCGGCCAGGTCGCGCACGATGGAGTCCACGTCGCGGCCCACGTAACCGACCTCGGTGAACTTGGTGGCCTCCACCTTGATGAAGGGGGCCCCGGCCAGCCGGGCCAGGCGACGGGCAATCTCGGTCTTGCCCACCCCGGTGGGGCCAATCATCAGGATGTTCTTGGGGGTGACTTCGCGGGCCATCTCCGGTGAGAGGCGCTTGCGGCGGCTGCGGTTGCGCAGGGCCACGGCCACCGCGCGCTTGGCTGCGGCCTGCCCCACGATGTACTTATCCAGCTCCCGCACGATCTCGGCGGGGGTAAGGTCGGATTTGTGAATGGTAACGCTCATGCTTCTCCGAGGCTGTAGACGGTAGGGTTGCCGCTGGTGTAGAGGTCGATCTCCCCAGCGATGCGGATGGCCTCCTGGGCAATCTCGGGCGCACTCAGACCGGAATAGCGCAGCAGGGCCTTGGCCGCCGAAAGGGCGTAAGCTCCTCCCGAACCCACCGCCAGCACCGGTTCATCGGGAGAAAGCACCTCGCCGTTGCCGGAGAGCAGCAGCAGGTTGTCGCGGTCGGCCACCACCAGCATGGCCTCGAGGTTTCTGAGCACCCGGTCGGTGCGCCACTGCTTGACGGTATCCACCGCGGCCCGCTGGAGGTTGCCTTTGGCCCCCTGGAGGGCCGCCTCGAATTTTTCCAGCAGCGTCAGGGCATCGGCTACCGCCCCGGCGAAGCCCACCAGAACCCCGCCGCCTACCTCGAGGCGGCGAACCTTCACGGCACCGGTCTTCATGATGGTCTGGCCCAGCGTCACCTGCCCGTCCCCGGCCAGCGCGGTCACGCCATCCTTGCGCACCGCGACGATGGTTGTGCCGTGCATTGAATCCATCAGGTGAAGCCTAGCCCTGGGCGATGAAATAGGAGTGAGAATGCCCGCAGGGGCTATCGACTCCTACCCGTACCCAGCTCCCGGAAGGCCTCGAGCGCTTCCTGGCCGCTCTTGAAGCGTTCGGCGGGATCCTTGGCGAGCATGGTGTAGATAAAGCCCAGCAGCGCTGGGGTCAGCTCGAGGCGCGTGTCCAGCGTGGGAATGGGGGGGGGAACCGCCTGCTTGAGATGGGCTTCCATCACCTCCTCGGTGGAGCCGAAGAAGGGAAGTTCGTTGGCAAGCGACCAGTACAGGAGAATCCCCGCGGCGTACACGTCGGAGGCAGGGCTGGTGATCTGGCCCAGGAACAGCTCGGGGGCCATGTAGGCCGGGGTGCCTACCAGAAACTGCCTGGGCAGGCGTTCGCCCACGGGGCCGGCCAGGTCGAAGTCCACCAGGCGGGCCTGCCCAGTGCCGTCTACCACGAGGTTTTCCGGCTTGATGTCGCGGTGGACATAGCCCTGCTGGTGCATGTGGGCCAGGCCCTCGAGCAGCTGCTCGAAGACCCGCAGGACCAGGTCGGGGCGGCGCGAGCGCCAGTCGTTGAAGCGCTCGCCAGGGGCATAGGCGATGAGCACTGCCGGGCCACCCTCCTTGCCCGCGGACTGCTCCTCGAGGTCTAAGCGCTGGTAAACGGGGTTGATGTGCGGGTGCTGCAACACACCACCGATCTTCCACTCACGGTCGGCGCGGGTTTCAAAGCCCTTGGGAAAGACTTTGAGTGCGTAGGGAGTGCCGTGTAGGTCGAAGGCCAGATAAACCGTGGCCACCGCCCCCCTGGCTATGGGACGAATCACCCGGTAACGGCCCAACAGCGTTGCCCCTGGTAACCCCACGATCACAACTATACGGGTTTGTCCCAGGCTTTTGGACCGCAAATGGCCGGGTTATAGAATGGCTTTATGCAAGGACTAGTGCTTTCAGGCGGGGGGGCGCGGGGACTGGCGCACATCGGGGTGCTCGAGGTGCTCCAGCAGCGGGGCTTCGAGGCAGAGGCGCTGGCGGGGACCAGCATGGGCGCCATCGTTGGAGCGCTATGGGCCAGCGGCAAAAGGGCGGAGGAAATCCTCGAGATCGCCCGCAAAGCCCCGTGGCTTTCGCTCTTTGACTTCGGCGTGAGCCTGCGCCTGATCAACCCCAACAAGCTCGAGCGCTACCTCGCCCAGTTCCTGCCCGAGCGCTTCGAGGAACTGCCGCGCAAGCTGGTGATAGTGGCCACCGACTTACCCAGGGGCCAGGCAGTCTACCTCCACCAGGGGCACTTGCCCAGCGCGGTGGTGGCCTCGGCGGCCATTCCGGGCGTGATCGGGCCGGTGGTGCGCGAGGAGCAGATGCTGGTAGACGGCGGTGTACTGGACAACCTCCCCATCGTCGCAGCTCGCTTTTTGGGAGCCGAGAAGGTGCTGGCAGTGGACGTCACCCCCGACGCAGCCCTACCTCCCGACGACCGCAGCCTGCGCAACACCCTGGGCCAAGTGCGCCATACCGTTCGTATCATGCAGCAGCGACTCACCCAGCTCACCCTGGCCATGCACCCCCCCGACCTCTACATCAAGCCCAAGCTCGATCACATCGGTATCGAGCACTTTGAGCGCCTCGAGGAAATCGTGGAGGCCGGGCGCAGGGCGGCGCTCGAGGCGCTGGGGGAGGCGGGGGGCGTGGTATCTACCTGATTTCATCTGGCTTCATGCAAACGTGTATGCTGTTGGGGTTGTGGTTTTGGATGAGGCAAACATGCGAAGCTTCTGGCACTATCTCTTCCGCGAGTGGTTTCGCCAAGTAGGCGAAGCGCTCCTGCTAGCCTTCCTGGTAACCACTTTCCTCTTCACCACGGTGGGCGTGGTGGGCTCCTCCATGAACCCCACCCTGCTCAACGGCGAGCGGGTCTTCGTGCCCAAGTACGAGACCTGGCTGGTGCGCTTCGGTCTAAGCCAGTGGCGACGGGGCGAAGTCGCCATCGTCAAGCCCCCCGAGGGCACCCCCAATGCCTACGCCCGCTTCCCTGTGCTGGGCTTCCCCTTCCGGGCCTTCTTCATCAAGCGCATCGTGGCCGTGCCGGGCGACACGGTGAGCTACCGCGAGGGGCAGCTTTACATCAACGGGCAGCCGGTGAGCGAACGCCACATCACCGACTTCCTCGAGTTCGACCCCAAGAGCCCGCTCTACACCAGCGACTACAACTACCCCAGGGTATGCCTGAAGGACGGGCAGATCACCAGCATCTCCACCCAGTCGCGTTACCAGGTTTCCCCCGCCGACATCGAGAGCGACCCCGACTACGCCTACCTGAAAAACACCCTGCGGATGCTGGTACCCCCTGGCGAGGAGGAAAAGGCCCGCAGCCGGGGTCAGGAATACTGCTACACCGGAGCGTTGAAGCTCGAGCCTGGCTACTACTTCGTCATGGGCGACAACCGCACCCCCGGCGGCTCGGAGGACGGGCGCACTTTCGGCCCCATCCCCGCCAGCGCCATCGCGGGGCGGGCCAGCTTCGTGTGGTGGCCCCCGGTGATCCAAGGCAAGCTGCGCTGGCGCAGCCTGCCCATCCCCGAGGGCTTCCGGGACATTCGTTAGGCTGGCGTACTCGGAGCGGTTTCCACAAATACCCGGCACGGCAAAACCTGCCGTACCGGGTACATTCGCACCACGCGCGGTGCAGCGTCAATGTGGGAAGCGCGATCAGCGTTGCTCGAGCGGCACGTAAGGCAGGTCGAGCTGGCCGACGTAGGCGGCGTCGGGGCGCAGGAGGCGGTTGTCGAGGCGGGTGTACTCGAGGATGTGCCCAGTCCAGCCGGAGATGCGGGCCACGGCGAAGATGGGGGTGAAGTACTCCAGGTCGTAGCCCAGGTCCTTGTAGACCACGCCGGAGTAGAAGTCGACGTTGGGATAGATGCCCTTGGGGTTGTAGATGGCCCCCGCCTGGCGCTCGACCTCCTTGAGGATGGCGTACTCCCTGGAGTGGCCTTGCTTCTCGGCCACGATGCTGGCGTACTTCTCCAGCACTCCCGCGCGCGGGTCGTAGGCCTTGTAGACCCGGTGGCCCATGCCCATCACCCGGCCCTTGCTCGCGACGAGGTGCTGGAGCCAGGGCCCCACGTTCTCCACGCTGCCGATCTCGCCGATCATCTTCATCACCGCTTCGTTGGCCCCGCCGTGACGCGGACCCTTGAGGCTGGAAACCCCGGCGGTGATGGCCGAGTAGATGTCGGTTTGGGTGGAGTAAGCGGCGATGGCGGTGAAGGTGGAGGCATTGAAGCCGTGCTCAGCCTGGAGGATGAGGGCTACATCCATCAGCTTGGTCTCCTCGGCGGTGGGCTCCTTGCCGTTGCTCATGTAGAGGAAGTTGGCCGCATGGGAGAGGTCGGCTCGAGGGGCGATGGGGTCGAGGCCCTCGCGCAGGCGCTTGTTGGCCGCGACGATGGTGGCGAACTTGGCGATGAGCGAGAGGCTCTTCTCGTACAGCGCCTCGGGGCTGACGTTGTCCTCGGCAGGGTCGAGCATCCCCAGCTCGCTCACCGCCGTGCGTAGCGCCGACATGGGGTGAGCGTCTTTGGGGTAGCGCCGCATGGACTCCAGCAGCGCAGACGGCAAGGCGCGCAGTGAGGTGAGCTTCTGACTGAAGGCCTGTAGCTCTTGTCGGCTGGGTAGGTGCCCGTGCAGCAGTAGGAAGGAAACTTCCTCGAAGGTGGAGTGCTCCGCCAGGTCTTGGATCTTGTAACCGCCGTAGTAAAGGCGTCCTGCCTGGCCGTCAATGAAGCACATCGCGCTCTCGGTGAACAGAACGCCCTCGAGGCCTCGGGCAATGGTTTGGGTGCTCATGGTTCCTCCGTTTTGTTCCGGCTAGGTACCGGATGTTCCCCGCGGTCCCCCGTGCGGGGCCAACGGCGTCAAAGGCCGCTCTAGCCGTGGCATTCTAACACTACGGCGCTTTAACCTTTGCAGTATAGCTCTAGGTCACTCAGTGTAGATACACCGTTTACACCACAAGCGCCGCAGTCCTCCCGCCGCCGCAGACCAAGGGTGCGAAACTCGCTGTAAAGCCCGTCGTAGAGGAGCAACTTGCCCGATAGGGGTTCGCCGATCTCGAGCAGCAGCTTGAGCGCTTCGGTGGCCATGAGGCTGCCCACCACTCCGGGCAACACCCCAAAGACCCCGGCTTCAGCGCAGTTGGGCACGTGCTGGGGTGGCTCGGGGAAAAGGCAGCGGTAGCACGGCCCCCCGGCGTGGTTGAACACCGAGACCTGCCCCTCGAACTGGTGAATCGCGCCGTAGACCAGCGGCTTGCCCAGCAGCACACAGGCGTCGTTGATGAGGTAGCGGGTGGGGAAGTTGTCGGTGGCGTCGATCACCAGGTCGTAAGGGCGCAGGATCTTTAGGGCGTTCTCCGCGCTCAGGCGGGTCGGGTAGACGTCCACGGTAACGTGGGGATTGAGAGCCAGCAGGCGCTTTTGGGCGGCCTCGGCCTTCGCTTGGCCCACCTCGTCGCTGGCGAAGAGCACCTGGCGCTGGAGGTTGGAGAGATCTACCGTATCCATCTCCACGATACCCAGCCGCCCCACTCCGGCCGCCGCTAGGTAGAGCAGTACGGGCGAGCCCAGCCCACCCGCCCCTACCACCAGCACCGAGCTGTGCTTGAGCCGGGCCTGGCCTACCCCACCCACGCCGGGCAGCACGATGTGCCGGGCATAGCGATCGAGTTCTTCACGGCTCCACATGTAGCTTCACTTCCTCGCCCTCAGGGAGTTTATACGCCCGCACCTCGCCCGACTCTAGGGCAAAGATCACGTACGGCACCCGCCAATAAGCCTGCGTTCGGTCGCTGGAGCTGGGACTGGCCGGCCCCTGGGGGTGCGAGTGGTAGATCGCCAGCAGTTCGAGTCCCTCGCGCTCGAGGCCCCGGATCCCCCTAAGCAGCGCGCCGGGATCGGCGGTGTAGGCCACCTGTGGCGTTTCGTGAACGTTGGGGAGGGGCAGAACCCGCTCTACCCGTCCCCCCCGGCCCGCCCACAGCCCCACGCCCTCCCTGGGCAACTCGGATCGCAGGTGTTGCAGGGTACGCTCTAGCTCAGCCTGGCCCACGCGCAGCACGTACAGCAGCTTACCCCCTCTCCATCTGTCCCGTGGGCAAGTTGAGCACCTCGCAAAGGTAGCTCACCAGCTTGTTGGTTTTACCCAAATACTCGAGCACCAGCCCTAAGAAGCCGCTCGAGCACACCTCCTCGTCGCTGAGGGGAAACCAGGTGACGAAGCTCTTGAGCTTGAGGTCTTCGATCAGCGGGTGAGCGGGGTCGAAGCCCTTGGGCGGGCGCTTGAGCTTGTCTTCCTCCAAGAGGGGCACGGCCCGCTTGGCCTCGAGCCAGCGGAAGTCCTGCCGGGCGATGGCTGCGCGCACGCGGGCCAGGTTTTCGGGGTCGGGCTGCCACAGCCCCCCACCCACACCCGACTCACCGGGCTCGAGGTGCAAGTAAAACCCCGGCGCGTGCACGTCACCCGAAGTCAGGAGGTGGCGAAACTGGGCTGCGGCGTGGGTCTTGTAGGGGCTCTTGTCGGCGGAGAAGCGGGTGTCGCGGTGGATGCGGAAGAGGCTGCGCTCATTGGCGGTGTAGGCGGGGTTGAGGGCCTCGAGGTGCGGGGCGAGGTCGGCGATGAAGCGCAGGAACGGCCCCCTGACGTATTGCTCGTACCGCAACTTGTTGGCCTGGAACCAGGCCCGGTCGTTGTTGTAGCGCAGCTCGAGCAGGAAGCTGAATAGCTCAGGGGTGAAATAGGGGGTGTCGCGCGTATTTGCGGAACGAGCCAGGGCATTTCTTGTCATGGCGTAATGCTACCGCGATGGGCCGCTAGCAGATCGCAAGCGGGGACACAGGGAGGGCCACTGGTTCGCCCCTACCTCGAACGCTTGCTGTCTTGCGTGTAAGACCCATCCCGGCGTTCGACGTTCGGCCCACAAAGCGTATACTCTCTTCTAACAAAGGAGGCCAGGATGATCCGGACCGTAGCCCTCGTAGGGCACAGCGGCAGCGGTAAAACCACCCTCGGCGAGGCATTGCTGGTGGCGACGGGGGCCAAGGACCGCATGGGCCGTGTGGAGGACGGCACTACCACCAGCGATTACACCCCGGAGGAGAAGAACCACCGCCTTTCGGTGCGCACCGGGGTACTGCCACTGCAGTACAAAGAGCACAGGATCTACCTCCTCGACGCGCCCGGCTATGCCGATTTCGTGGGCGAGATTCGCGGGGCGCTCGAGGCCGCCGATGCGGCGGTGGTGGCGGTCTCCGCCGAAAGCGGGGTGCAGATCGGCACCGAAAGAGCCTGGACGGTGGCCGAGCGGCTCGGGCTCGCGCGGATGCTGGTCGTCACCAAACTGGAAAAAGGTGGCGATTTTTTTGCGCTGCTAGAGGACTTGCGCTCGACACTGGGCCACATCGTCCCAGCCCACCTGCCGCTGTACGAGAACGGCCAGTGGGTAGGCATTGTGGACGTGCTGCACAACCGCGCCCTGCGCTACAGCAGCGGCAAGGCCACACCCATGGAAGTGCCCCAGGACATGCGGGCCCAGGTCGAGAAGTACCTGGGCGAGGCCCGCGAGGCCATCATCGAAACCGACGAGGGGCTCTTAGAGAAGTACCTCGAGGGCGGCGAGATCGAGGAGGCGGCGCTCTCCAAGGCTTTTCACGAGGCCGTGCGCCGGGGGCTGGTGTATCCCGTGGCCATCGGTTCTTCGGGAGCGATGATCGGCCTGGATCTGCTGCTGGAGCTGTTTCTCGAGGCTCTGCCCTCCCCTACCGAGCGCTTCGGCGAAGGCAGCCCGCTGGCCAAGGTGTTCAAAGTGCAGGTAGACCCCTTCATCGGGCACGTGGCCTTCGTGCGGCTGTACCGGGGTACGCTCCAGCCTGGCGACAGCCTGCAATCGGAAGCAGGGATTGTGCGCTTGCAGCACCTCAACACCATCCGGGGCAAGGATCTCCTCGAACTCGAGGTCGCCGAGGCCGGGACCATCCTGGCTTTGCCCAAGGCCGAGAACCTGCACCGTGGCATGCTCTTGTGGAGCGGCACCAAGCCCGAGTCGGACGAGGTACCCTTCGCCCGCCTGCCCGACCCCAACGTGATGGTGGCGGTGGTACTGGAGAACAAGGGCGACGAGGCCAAGCTGGGCGAGGCCATGCGCAAACTGCTGGAGGAGGACCCCAGCCTCAAGTTCGAGCGCCAGCCCGACACCGGCGACATGCTCTTGTGGGGGCACGGCGAGCTGCACCTCGAGACCGCGCGCGAGCGCCTGGGTGACTACGGGGTCAAGGTGCAGTACCGCCTGCCCAAAATCCCCTACCGTGAGACCATCCGCAAGGTGGCCGAGGGTCAGGGCAAGCACAAGAAGCAGACCGGCGGACACGGCCAGTACGGCGACGTGTGGCTGCGGCTGGAACCTGCTCCGGAGTACCAGTTCGAGTGGCGCATCACCGGCGGGGTGATCCCCACGAAGTACATGGAATCGGTGGAGATGGGCATCCAGGAAGCAGCCAAGCAGGGCACGCTGGCCGGTTTCCCAGTGATCGGCTTCAAGGCCATCGTCTACCACGGCTCTTACCACGACGTAGACTCCTCGGACATGGCTTTCCAGATCGCAGCCTCGCTGGCCTTCAAGAACGTGATGGCCCAGGCCAGCCCGGTGCTGCTAGAGCCGGTCTACAACCTCAAGGTCTTCGTTACCCAAGACCGCGTGGGCGACATCATCTCCGATCTGCAAGGCCGCAGGGGCCGGGTGCTGGGCATGGACCAAGACGGAGCGCTGGCGGTGGTACAGGCCGAAGTGCCTCTGGCTGAGCTCCTGGAGTACAGCCGCGTCCTCTCCGGCCTGACCCAGGGCACCGGGGCCTACAGCCTGGAGTTCTCCCACTACGCCGAAGTGCCTCCCCATCTTGCTCAGAAGGTGGTGAGCCAGCGGCAGGCTGAGGCGTGAGGGGTGGGGGCTTGGCGGTCAAGCATTCGGTATACGGCCTCGAGGGCGTATATCCACACCCCTTTTTCCCCGCGGCGGGCTAGAATCGGCACATGAAAAGCCTGATCCGATGGATTTCCTGGGCATTGCTCCTGCTCAGCCCTGCGCTGGGGCAAAACTTGGTTTCGCTGGCCCCTGCGGGGGCCATTGCCGGGTTCTATCTGGGGGAGCTGGGCAACAGCCCCTATCTCAAAGGCATCGGCGAGGACTGGAGGCAGAGCGGACTCGAGGCCTGGGTCCGTCGCAACCTCGAGAAGGAGCTGGGTCAAAGCAGCGACCTGCTGGGCCTGGCTCAGGGAGGAGCCTTCGCCGCCCTTTACCCCGACGGGGGCTTTTTCTTCATCTCCAAGCCCAGCGCTCGGGCGATGCAGGCGATCCGGGCCGAGATCAAAAAAGCCAAGCCCGAGAATGGCTGGCTGGTCGAGCGCAGTGCAGACATGGCCAGCGGCGTGAGCCGGGAGCTGGTCTTCATCGCCACCCCCAAGCAGGCCAAGCTCTTCCTGGGCAACCAGCGCGGCCTGCGGGCTCCGATTTCGGGCGACCTGTTCTTCTGGGCTGAGCCGCCTAAGAACCTCGACCTCGAGCTTGGCCTGCCACCCCGCCTCGGGCTTACCCTGGCCTCACTCAAGCGCATCGGCGTGGGCCTGAAGCTCACCGCCGGGGGTTACACCACCGAGGCCCGCCTCGAGGTCGACCGCAACACCGACCCCGCTTTCGGCAATCTGCTCCTTCCCCGCGAAAGGCCCTGGGAGCTGGGCGAGTTCCCGGCGGGCTACTCGGGTGGGGTGGGCGTGCTGGACCTCCCCGCCGCAGGCCGCTACCTCAGCAGCTTGCTCTCCGACTTCGAAGCGAAGCTTGGCTTCGACCTGCGGGCCTTCGGCACCCGCTACGCCCTAATCACCGTGCCCGGCCCGCGCAGCAGCGGGGTGGGCAACCTCGAGGCCCCCCTGGGTCACCAACTCATCTACCTCGAGGTGAAGGACGCCGCCACCGCCGAGGCCAACTTCTTAGCCGCCGTGCAAAGCCTCGCGGCCTTTGCCACCCCCGAGGGGCAGGGGGGATTCAAGGTGGCCGGACTGGAGGGCAATTTCAAGGGGCTCGAGGTGGGGCTGTTGGGCAAGCTCTACTACCGCCTCGACGCCGACAAGCTGGTCATCGCCACCAGCAAGGCCGCCCTCGAGGCCGCCACCGGCAAGCTCTGGAAGGAACACCCCGCATACCAGCGTTTCCGCGTCACCGTACCGCGGAACGCCGTAGCCTACAGCTTTGGTGATCAAAAGGGCCCCGCCCTGGACTCGCTCGCCACCCTGCGTCAGAGCATCCCCCAGACCATCGGCAGCGACGACAAAGAGAGCAAAGAACTCACCGACAGGCTCATGAACTTCCTCGAGCGCCTCTATGGGCGCCTGGGCAACAGCATCTCCTACTCGGTAGTCGAAGGCAACGCCCTGGTGAGCCGGAGCTTCGGCGAGGTGCGGTGGAGGTGAGGGGCGGGTGACCTTCGCCCACCCACTCCTGCTGGCGATCTTGCCCCTGGTCCTGGGCCTGATCTACGGGCTCTACCGTCGCCGCAGGCCGCGCGAACGCAAGGTCGCTGGGTTGTGGCTGTGGCAGCAGGCCCGGCGGCGGGGCCAGGCCCGTCGCCGCTTCGATTTGCGGCTGTTTCTGCTGCTGCTGGCGGGGTTGTTCGCCGGGCTGGCGCTGTCCCTGCCGCGCCTCGAGCTCGACCGCCCCGGACCGCTGGTACTCATCCTTGACGCCTCGGCCTCGATGGCCGCGACCGATCGGGCTCCCAGCCGCCTGGAGTGGGCCAAGGCGCAGGTGCGCGGGCGGCTCGCAAGCAGCCCCAGGGCAGTGCTGGTGCGGGCCGGGCGCAGCAATGAGGTTTTTGGCCCAGCAGCAGGGCAGGAGCTGCTCGACGAACTCGAGCAGCTTCGCGCCGGGGACGAACAGGCCAACCTCACCGCCGCGGTCGCGCTGGGCAAGTCCCGCCTGAACGCCCCGGCCCTGGTAGTAAGCGACGCATCCCCGCCCGAGAATGCCGATGGCTACCTCAACGCGGCAGGCAACGGGCAAAACGTGGGCATCACTGCCGTCGGGGCGGGCTTCGTGGCGGTGGGCAACAGCGGTCCCGGCCCCTGGAAGGGCGAAGTGATCGTCGGAGGCAGGAGCTATCGCCTCGAGGTGCCCGCCGGAGGCTTCAGCACCCTCGAGGTGCCCGCCACCCCCACGCTCCAGGCCCGCCTGGGCACCACCGACGCCCTGAGCCTGGACAACAGCGCCGAGTTCAGCCGCCGCCACGTGCGGGTGGCGCTCGAGGAAAATTCCCCCGTGCTGGAGCGCCTATTGGCCCTGCTGGGCACCATCCGCAGCAGCAGACCCGAGGTGCGCTTCAGCTTCGCCCCCCCTCCGGAGAACCCTCCGGCCTTCAGCGTCTACTTCGCCCGCAGGGGGAGCCCACAGGCCATGGTCGACGACGTCGAGCGCAGCGTCCCCTACTTGCGCGGGGTAGAGCTGGTGGGCTTTCGCCTCCCCATTCCCCCCGCACCCCCGGCCACCTGGCAACCGCTGGTCCGTAGCGAAAGCGGGCAGGCCATGGCCTGGTTTCACCCCAACGGCCTCTACCTGCCCGACCCCGCCTCCTTGCAAAACCTCCCGGCCTTCCCGGTGCTGCTCTACAACCTCATCGTCCCGAGGGGCGAGCAGCGGCGGGGCCTGCTCAGCGCCGGGGAAACCTTGTTGCCTCGCCCCCAGCCCGACAAGCCCCTGCCTCCGACGCTGAGGCTGGAGCTGAGCCCCTGGCTGGCGCTGCTGGCGGCGATGGTGCTGGGGCTCGAGAGCTTCCTTTACCGAAGCGCTCGAGCCGGAAAGCAGCCTCCGTTAAACCTCCGCTTGACGGAAGGGGCGAACCCGGCGTAGCCTGGACCAGACCTTTAAGGCCAGTCCCGTGAGGCTGGGAAGGAGGAAAAAGTGAAACACCCGCTCAGTCACAACCTGAAGTCGCACGCACCCTTGGGGTGCGTTTTTTTCGTGCCCCGGAGGTTGCCTTGAAATTCAAATCCCGCATCCTCAGCGCCGAAGAAATCCGCCGCGCCCTCACCCGCATCGCCCACGAGGTGGTGGAGAAGAACAAGGGCACCGACAGGCTGTGCTTCGTGGGAATCCACACGCGCGGCATCACCCTGGCCCAGCGCCTGCGCGAGCTGGTGCGGCAATTCGAGGGGATTGAGGTGCCCATGGGCATTCTAGACATCACCCTCTACCGCGACGACCTCTCCGAGATCGCCGTTCAGCCCAAAGTGCGCGAGACCCGCATCCCCTTCGATATCGGGGGGCGATCGGTGGTGCTGGTAGACGACGTGCTCTTCACCGGGCGCACCGCCAGGGCCGCCCTGGACGCCCTGATCGATCTAGGTCGTCCCAGCCGCATCTACCTGGCGGTGCTGGTGGACCGGGGACACCGTGAGCTGCCCATCCGGGCCGATTTCGTGGGCAAGAACCTGCCCACCTCCAAGAGCGAGGTGGTCAAGGTCAAGGTGCAGGAAGTAGACGGGGAGGAGGCCGTGGAGCTATGGGAACTGGAGTAGTGCAGGCACAAACACCCAGTGCCGAGCAGCCCAAACACCTCCTCGACTTCCAGGGCTGGAAGCGCTCGCACATCGAAAGCCTCTTTGAAACCGCCCGGATGATGCAGGAGGTGCTCTCGCGCCCGGTGAAGAAGGTCCCAGCCCTCACCGGCTTCACCATCGCCACCGTCTTCTTCGAGCCCTCCACCCGCACCCGCCTCTCCTTCGAGCTCGCCGCAAGGCGCATGTCGGCGGACGTGCTCTCCTTCAGCGGTGCGACCTCCTCGATGTCCAAGGGTGAGAGCTACAAGGACACCCTGCTGACCCTAGACGCCATGGGCATCGACGCCTACGTGATCCGGGTGGACGCCGCCGGGGTAGCGCATCAGGCCGCCAGATGGCTGGACAAGCCCATCATCAACGCCGGCGACGGCTGGCGGGCCCACCCCACCCAGGCCCTGCTCGACGCCTTCAGCCTGCTCGAGCGCCTCGGCAGCCTCGAGGGCAGGAAGATCGCCATCGTGGGCGACATCCTGCACTCCCGCGTAGCCCGCTCGGGCGCCGAATTGCTGCCCATGCTGGGCGCAGAGGTCTGGCTGTGCGGCCCCGCGACCCTGCTGCCGGGCGAGTTGCCCGGGGTCCGGCTCACCACCAAGTTGCGCGAGGCCCTGCACGACGCCGACGCGGTGATGGCCCTGCGCCTGCAAAAAGAGCGTATGGACAGGGGCCTACTGCCCAGCGAGCCCGAGTACATCGCCGGCTACCAGATCACCCGCGAGCGCTTGGGCTGGGCCAAACCCGAAGCTCCCCTGCTGCACCCCGGCCCCATGAACCGCGACCTCGAGCTCGAGGGCACCCTGGCCGAGTCCCCCCGCAGCCTGGTCGAGCGGCAGGTCGCCAACGGGCAAGCGGTGCGGATGGCGGTGCTCTATCACCTACTGGTAGGACGTAGATAACGCGAGGGGAAGCTGATGAAGGGTGAATTGCTCATAAGGAACGTTCGGCTGCTGGACAGCCGGGGCGAACACGGCAAGGCCGACGTGCTCATCGGCGAGGGCAAAATCCTGAGCCTGGAGGGCGGCGACGCGGCGAGCGCGCTCGACGCGGACGGGCTGGTGCTTACGCCGGGGCTGTGCGACCCCCACGCCCACCTGCGCGAGCCCGGCCAGGAGGTCAAGGAGGAGTTGGCGACGGGCCTGCTGGCCGCGCTGCGTGGGGGCTACACCGACGTGGTCTGCATGCCCAACACCACGCCCCCCGTGGACACGCCCGAAGCGGTGATGGCGCTCATCGAGAAGGCCCGCAGCCTTGGCTACGCCCGGCTGTACCCCGCGGCGGCCCTCACCCAAGGCCAAGAAGGCAAGCTCTTGACCGAGGCCCGGCTGCTGAAGGAGGCCGGGGCCATCATGCTCAGCGACGATGGCCGCACCAACGAGGACGCCGGGGTGCTGGCCCTGGGCCTCGTCTACGCGGCGAGCTGGGGCCTGGTGGTTTCGGTCCACGCCGAAGACGCGGGGTTGCGGCGGGGCGGGGTGATGAACGAGGGCCCCCTCTCCTACCGGCTGGGCCTGCCCGGTAACCCGGCGGCGGCGGAGGCAGCCCGGATCGCTCGAGACCTCGAGGTCGTACGCTACGTGGTGCCGAGGACCAAGGATCGACACCCTGCGGCGCTGCTGCACGTTCAGCACCTCTCGACCCGGCGGGGCCTCGAGCTCATCCGCCAGGCTAAGACTGAGGGGCTGCCGGTGAGCAGCGAGGTGACGCCCCATCACCTCACCCTCACCGACGAAGCGCTGGAAAGCCTCGATCCCATCTACAAGGTTGCGCCCCCCCTACGCACCCAGGCCGACGTCGAAGCGCTGATGGAAGGGTTGCTCGAGGGCAGCATCGACTGCATCGGCACCGACCACGCCCCCCACACCCTGGCCGAGAAGGAACAGGATTTGCTGCGGGCCCCCTTCGGCATCGCCAACATCGAAGTGGCCTGGCCGCTGCTCTACACCGAGCTGGTGCTCAGGCGCGGCTTCCCGCTGCCGGCTCTGCTCGAGCGCTTCACCGACGGGGCCCGCCGGGTGCTGGGCCTCCCCCCCATCCGCCTCGAGGCAGGGGCCGAGGCCAGCCTGATGCTCTTCGACCCCGCCGGCGAGCGGGCGGTGAACCCCGCCGAGTTTGCCTCCAAGGCCAGGTTCAGTCCGTGGGCGGGCTGGAAGCTCCAGGGCTGGCCGGTGATGACCCTGCTGGAAGGGCGCGTGGCCTGGGCGCGCGAGCAGCTGGGTGTGGGGGCTTGAGGTCGCCCGAAGGCAAGGCGCAAAAGGTCAGATGTCGGTTGCAGGGGCTCCTACCTCTTGCCGATGAGGTCCTGGACGCGCTCGAGCCCCTGCCGCTCCAGGTAGGCCAGCAACCCCCGGTTGAGCCTGCGCGGCAACAGGGGCCCCTCGTAGATGAAACCGGTGTAGAGCTGCACCAAACTGGCTCCGGCCCGCAGCCGCTCGAGCACGTCCTCGGCGGTGAAGATGCCGCCCACCGAGATCACGGGGATGCGCACCTTGAGCTCTTGGGTCAGGTACTTCAGCACCTCGAGCGCCCGTGCCGCCAGCGGCCTGCCCGAGAGCCCGCCGCTTTCGCTGACGAGGGACTTCAGCCCCTCGCGGCCCGTGGTGGTGTTGGTGGCGATCAGCCCGGCGACGGGGTAGCGGTCCACCAGTTCCAAAATCCCGTCAATTTGGGCCCAGCTGAGGTCGGGAGCGATCTTGAGCAGGACGGGCTTGGCCTGCGGCTGGGCCTTGGCGAACCCCCCCACCGCCGCCAGCAGTTCCTCCAGCCGCTCCCCTTCCTGCAAAGCCCGCAGCCCCGGCGTGTTGGGCGAGCTGACGTTGATCACGAAGTAATCCCCGTAGGGCCAGAGCCAGCCCAGGCTCTCGAGGTAATCCTGGGGGGCCTGCTCGAGCGGCCTCGCCTTCGACTTGCCCAGGTTGATCCCCAGCGGCACCGGGAGCGCACCGTAGCGCCGGCGCAGCTCGGCCAGACGCCTAGCGACCGCTTCGGCTCCTTCGTTGTTGAAGCCCATGCGGTTGATGAGGGCCTGGTCCCGAGGGAGGCGAAAGAGGCGGGGCTTGTCGTTGCCGGGCTGAGGCAGGGCGGTCACACTGCCGACTTCGGCGAAGCCAAAGCCCAGCGCACCCCAGGACGGCACGGCCCTGGCGTTCTTGTCCAGGCCCGCCGCCAGGCCGATGGGGTTGGGGAACTTCAGCCCAAAGCACTCCACCTGAAGCCGCGGGTCCTGCACTGCGCACAAAGCCGAGATCAGCTTTAAGGCAGCAGGGTGCTGACCACTCCAGGCCAGCCACCCCATCACCCGGTCGTGGACGGCCTCGGGATCCTGTCGGAAGAGAAGGGGCTTGACCAGCGAATACACGCGGTCAGGATACCCCGGGCTCAAGGGCTGGGCAAAGCCGCGCTCAGACTGGCAAGGGCGCCGTGATAAGCGGGCTCGAGCCCGTCCGGACGGCTCACGTCGATGTGCAGGGTGCGCAGGTGCCCATCCCGCAGACCATAAATCCAGCCGTGCACCGTAAGCTCCTGGCCCCGACTCCAGGCATCCTGCACCACCGTGGTCCGGCAGACGTTGGTCACCTGCTCGATGACGTTGAGCTCACACAAGCGGTCTACCCGCTCGGCTTCGCCCTCGAGCGCCATCACCAAGTCCCGGTGCTTCTGGAGCACGTTCTGCACGTGGCGCAGCCAGTTGTCGATCAGGCCAAGCCGGCTGTCCAGCAACGCCGCCCGCACCCCACCGCAGCCGTAGTGCCCGCACACGATGATGTGCTTGACCTTGAGCGCGTCCACGGCATATTGCATCACCGACAGGCAGTTCAGGTCGCTGTGCACAACCACGTTGGCCACGTTGCGGTGTACGAAGAGCTCCCCGGGCAGGAGCCCCACGATCTCGTTGGCCGGAACCCGGCTGTCCGAGCAGCCGATCCAGAGGTACTCGGGGCTTTGCTGGGCGGAGAGCTTGAGGAAGAAGTCCGGGTCTCGTCGCCGCATGGACGCAGCCCAGCGGCGGTTGTTCTCAAACAGGTAGTCGAGCGAGCTCACAGCAGCATTCTATTCATCCCACTCGGCTCGCCGCTAGGTGTGAAGGGCAAGACCCAGGGGTTGGGGCGCTTTGGAAGATCAGCGCACCTGCGGGAAGCCCAAGTCCACCTTGGAGGTGCTGGGGTCGGGCCAGCGGCTGGTGACCACCTTGGCGCGGGTGTAGAACTGCACACCCTCGGGGCCATACATGTGCAAGTCGCCGAAGAGGCTGGCCTTCCAACCGCCGAAGCTGTAGTAGGCCACGGGGACGGGGATGGGCACGTTGATGCCCACCATACCCGCCTCGACGTCAAACTGGAACTGGCGGGCCGCGCCGCCGTCGCGGGTGAAGATGGCGGTGCCGTTGCCGTAGGGGTGCTCGTTGACGAGCTTGAGGGCCTCTTCGTAGGTCTTGACCCGCACCACGCTCAGCACGGGGCCGAAGATCTCGTCCTCGTAGCACTTCATCCCCGGCTTGACGTTGTCGAGGAGCGAGGTGCCCAGGAAGAATCCCTCGCGCTCGCTCACCGGATCCTCTCGGCCATCCACCACCACCGTAGCGCCTTCTTTGGGGGCGTTTTCCACGTAGGAGGCCACCTTGTCGCGGTGTGCTTTGGTGATCAGGGGCCCCATCTCGTTGCCCTCCTCGAGCCCGGGCCCCACCTTGATCTTGGGCATGCGCTGCTTGATGGCCTCGATGAGCGGGTCGGCCACCTCGCCCACCGCCACCACCACGCTGATGGCCATGCAGCGCTCACCCGCCGAGCCGTAGGCAGCCGAGACGGCGGCGTCGGCGGCCATGTTGATGTCGGCGTCGGGGAGCACGACCATGTGGTTTTTGGCCCCGCCCAAGGCCTGCACGCGCTTGCCGTTCTTGGTGCCGGTTTCGTAGATGTACTTGGCGATGGGGGTCGAGCCCACGAAGCTGATGGCCTTGATGTCGGGGTGCTCGAGGATGCGATCTACGGCCACCTTATCGCCCTGAATCACGTTGAACACGCCGTCGGGCAGGCCTGCTTGCTGGAGCAGCTCGGCCAGGTACAAGCTGGCAGAAGGGTCTTTCTCGGAAGGCTTGAGGATGAAGGTGTTGCCGCAGGCGATGGCGTTGGCGAACATCCACATCGGCACCATGGCGGGGAAGTTGAAGGGGGTGATGCCCGCCACCACGCCCAGAGGCTGGCGGATCTGGTAGACGTCCACCCCACGGCTGACCTGCTCGGAGAAGCCCCCTTTGAGCAGGTTGGGGATGCCGCAGGCGAACTCGACGTTCTCCAATCCCCGGGCCACCTCGCCCAGGGCATCGGAAAGGGTCTTGCCGTGCTCGAGGGTGATGAGTTCGGCAATCTTGCGGCGGTTGGCGTCGATGAGCTCGCGGAATTTGAACATGATCTCGGCCCGCCGGGAGAGCGCAATCTGCCGCCAGCTCTTGAAAGCCTCCTTGGCGACAGCCACCGCCTGATCGACCTCCTCCACGCTGGCGAAGTCCACCGTAGCCTGCTGGGCTCCTGTAGCTGGGTTCCACACCACCCCGCTGCGCCCGGACTTGCCTTCGACCAGCTTCCCGCCGATCCAGTGGCTCACCCGCTTGATATGAACTTCAGGTTCCTTGATTGCCATAACAGCCTCCTTCGGTGGCTTGGGGTTGGGGACACCCACCTGAGTTGCCTCATGCTAGGCCCCCGAGAATGGCGGTGCAATGGACAATGTGTCTAGATCATAGCACCGCTTCTATCGAAGCCTCCGGCTCTCCACGGCTCCAGCTTTGCTCCCAGCGGTTGCCTCGGGTGTTTCATGGTGAAATATTTGTACCGCGTTGAGATTTCGTTTGCCTTTCTCACGAAAGAAGATCGCAACCTCTCATCGGTTTCAAAAGCGCCCGTGAATCACCTCGAGCCCCCGCACAACAGCGTTGGCTTTTGTTCATCGGCGGCTTCTATCGCCTAAATTACCGCCTACAGCAAGAGGCAGCCGTAGGCGGTATTCGTGGAAGCGCTCTAGGCATGCTTGGGCGGCGCGCAGCTCCCCCGCTTGATCAAGCGGCCAGGAAAACGCTTGCGTACGACCTTGTCGAGGGTACGGTTCTCCACTGCGTCCAGCACGATCTCCACTGCAGCCAGGCCCATCTCCTCTATTGGTTGCTCAATCACGTCCAGAGGGGGGGTAACCAGGGCCGTCCAGGAATAGTTGTCGAAAGTCAACAAGGAGACGTCGTCAGGGATGCGCAACCCCAGCTCCCTGATGGCTCGGAAAGCCCCCGCAGCCTCGGTGCCGTTGAGTGAGAAGATCGCGGTGGGCGGCTCAGGCAGGCGCATGAGCTCCAAGGTTAGCTTATAGGCTTCGGGCTCGGTCAGGAGGATCACCCGCTGGTAAGCCTCGATCAGGGGTAACCCGACGGACTCGAGGGCCTTGGGGAACGAGCGGCTACGCTCTTCAGGGTGGTAAAGCGGGTCGTAGCTCCCCAGGGCAGCGATGCGCCTATGACCCAGCGAGTACAAGTAGCGCACCCCTTCAAACACGCAGCCTTCGTTATCGAGCATCACGTGCCCGAATGGGCTGTCGGGATAAAAATAGTCTATTTCCAGAATGTACGTCCCCCGCTCCCGCATGCGTTTGAGGTAGTCGAGGTTGGGTTGGCCATAGCCCGAACGAATGATCAAGCCGCTGACCCTATGGCCGTACAGTACGCGCAAGTTGGCCAGCTCGACCTTGGTATCGTATTCGCTGTCGGTCACGATGAGGGCATACCCCCGGCCCTGGGCTGCATGAGCGATGGTGCGCACCAAGCTGGCGAAAAAAGGCTCCATGATGTTGCCCACCATCAAGCCTAGGGTCTGGGTGCGCCCGCGTCGGAGCCCCCCGGCCACCTGGTCGGGTTCATAGCCCAGTTCTTCAATGGCCCTGCGCACGCGGGCCAGGGTTTCCGGGGCCAGAAGGTGGGGCTCGTGGATGGCGCGCTTGGCGGTGGTGGGAGCAACCCCTGCGCGTTTAGCGACGTCGAGAATACTGGGCACGTGACCATTTTAGCAAAAGGGGGCTTGACAAATGCCAAAGGTGCGCCTAGGCTTATGGACACGAGACCATAAAACCGTTCAACGACTTTTCTCGTTTTTCTGTGGTCTATATGGTCACGTGACCATTGTGTCTAGATCGCTGTTTTCAACGTCGGCATGTTTCAGGCAAACACAAGGGGGTGATCTGGCAGCCATATTGCATCTGACCGTCGGTATCGGCCCTGAGACCTTTTGCTTAGCAGTTGAGGCAGTTAAGTAGGAGGAAGCTATGCGCTTTTGGAAGGCTCTGACCGTTGGAGCAGCCCTGTTGGCCACGGCGGCCCTGGCCCAAACCACCATCACCATCGCCACCGTCAACAACCCCGACATGATCACCATGCAAAAGCTCACCCCGGAGTTCGAGAAGGCCAATCCGGGGATCAAGCTCAACTGGGTGGTGCTGCCAGAGAACGAGTTGCGCCAGAAGGTCACCACCGACATTGCCACCAACGCCGGTTCCTACGACGTGCTGACCATCGGCACCTATGAGACGCCGATTTGGGGCAAGAACGGCTGGCTGGTAGAGCTGAGCGGGCTGTCGGCTTCGTATGACCTGGAAGACGTGCTCAAACCGGTGCGGGCCGGGCTCTCGTATCAGGGTAAGCTTTACGCCCTGCCCTTCTATGCCGAGAGCTCAATGCTGTACTACCGTAAGGACCTCTTCGCAGCCAAGAAGTTCACCGTGCCTACCCAGCCCACCTGGACCCAGGCCATTAGCTGGGCCAGGCAGCTGCACAATCCCAGCGGCGGCGTTTACGGCATCTGCTTGCGCGGCCTGCCTGGTTGGGGCGAGAACATGGCCTTTATCACTACCTTGGTCAACACCTACGGCGGACGCTGGTTCGACGAGAGCTGGAAGCCCCAACTCACCAGCCCCGAGTGGAAACGGGCCATCGGCCAGTACGTAGAGCTGGTTACCAAGTACGGCCCTCCCGGCGTAACCGGCAACGGCTTCACCGAGAACCTGACCCTGATGTCGGAGGGCAAATGCGCCATGTGGATCGACGCTACCGTGGCCGCAGGCTACCTGGCCAACCCCAAGACCTCCAAGGTCGCCGACAAGATCGGCTTCGCCAAGGCTCCGGTGGCCGTCACCCCCAACGGTGCGCACTGGTTGTGGAGCTGGGCGCTGGCCATCCCCAAGTCCAGCAAAAAAGTCGACGCGGCCAAGACCTTCATCACCTGGGCCACTTCCAAGGAATACATCGAGCTGGTGGGCAATACCCAAGGCTGGGTCTCCGCGCCTCCCGGCACCCGCTACTCCACCTACAACAACCCCAACTATCTCAAAGCCGCCCCCTTCGCCAAGGTGGTGCTGGACTCCATCAACACCGCCGATCCCACCAAGCCCACCCTCAAGCCCGTTCCTTACACCGGCGTGCAGTTCGTGGGCATTCCCGAGTTTCAGGCCATCGGGACCCAGGTCGGGCAATTTATCGCCGGGATCGTAGCTGGCAGGACCAGCCTGGACGCCGGGCTGGCCCAGGCCCAGGCCGCCGTCGAAAAGCTGATGAAGGAAGCTGGCTACCTCAAGTGATAGACCAGGCGGCAGTCGAGTAAGCCACCTCGGGCCGGGTGATCTGTGCCCCTCCCATCACCCGGCCATCCCCGCCTCAAGGCCAACAACATGACCCATACAAGCGCTCTTACCAAGCCGCAATCCAGGCCGATTCGGCCCAATACCCTCTGGCTGCTTGGTCCGGCGATGCTGTTGCTCATTGTCTGGACGCAAATCCCCTTCATTCTGACCATTTACCACTCCTTCCGCCGCTTCAACCTCCTCAACCCCGAACGCCAGGGCTTCGTCGCCTTTGAAAACTTCAGCTCCCTGCTCACCGATCCGGTGTTTTGGACCTCCATCCAGAACACGCTGGTGCTGGTGGGGTCGGTGCTGTTTTTCACGGTGGTGATTGGGCTTTTTCTGGCCGTGCTGTTCTACCAGGATTTCCCTGGGCGGGCGCTGGCACGCACCTTGGTCATATCTCCGTTCTTCGTGATGCCCGTGGTCAGCGCTCTGATCTGGAAAAACATGCTGATGCATCCGGTGTATGGCCTCTTTGCATGGGTTGCTGAGAACCTGGGACAGCGACCCATCGACTGGCTGGCCGTCTACCCCATGCAGTCCATCGTGCTGATGGTTTCCTGGCAGTGGATCCCCTTTGCCATGCTCTTGATTCTGACCGGCTTGCAATCGTTGTCCAAAGAGCAGCTCGAGGCCGCCAAGATCGACGGGGCCAACGCCTGGCAGGAGTTCCGCTACGTCATTGTGCCCCACCTGGCCCAGACCCTGAGCGTGGTGGTCATGCTGGAAACCATTTTCCTGCTCACCATCTTCGCCGAGATTTATGCCTCGACCTCGGGCGGACCGGGCCTGGCCACCACCACCCTGCCCTACCTCATCTACCTCAAAGCCTTCGGCGAGTACCGCATCGGGGTGGCCGCGGCGGGGGCGGTCTTCGCGGTGATCCTGGCCAACATTGTGGCGGTGTTCGTGCTGCGCATGATCGGGCGCAACCTGCAAGGAGGTCGCACATGAGCCAAGCCAGACGCATCCGCTGGGAACTGACCCTGCTGGCCTACGTGGCTGCGGGTATTATGTTTTTTCCCATCTTCTGGCTCTTCCTCACCGGCTTCAAGAGCGAAGGGGATGCCATTGCCATCCCACCCAAGCTGCTCTTCACGCCCACCCTCGAGAGCATCTACGAAGCCCTCACCCGCAGCGACTATGCCCGCCACTTCCTCAACTCGATCATCTCGGCGGTGGGCTCGAGCGCGCTGGCTTTGGTCCTGGCTATTCCCGCGGCCTACTCCATGGCCTTCTACCCCACCAAGCGCACCAACGGCACGCTCTTGTGGATGATCAGCACCAAGATGATGCCGCCCGTCGGGGTGATCATCCCGGTGTACCTGATCTTCCGCGACCTGCGCTGGCTCGACAACGTCTGGGCTTTGGCGCTGATGTATACCGTGATGAACCTACCGGTAGTGGTCTGGACGCTCTACGCCTACTTCCGCGAGATTCCCCACGAGATCATGGAAGCCGCGAGGGTAGATGGGGCCAGTACCTCTCAGGAACTTACCCGCGTGCTGCTGCCTGTCTCCGGTCCCGCCATCGCCTCGGCAGCCTTGCTGAGCATCATTCTGGCCTGGAACGAGACCTTCTGGAGCCTCAACCTAACCGCAGCCCAGGCCTCCCCCCTATCGGTCTATGTGGCCTCTTTCAAAACTGCCGAGGGCCTCTTCTGGGCCAAGATGTCGGCGGCCTCCATGATTGCCATCCTGCCGGTGATGGTCATGGGCTGGCTAGCCCAGCGGCAACTGGTGCGGGGCCTGACCTTCGGAGCAATCAAGTAAGGAAGGACGTCAATTTATGCGTGCGGCGGTAATTACCCAACCCAGAACCCTCGAGGTGCTCGAGGTTCCCACCCCAACCCCTGGCCCCGGACAGGTGCGCGTCCGGGTGAGCGCCACCGGGGTCTGCGGCACCGATTTACACCTGTTCGACGGGCACTTCCACGCCCGCTTTCCCCTGATCCCCGGCCACGAGATCGCAGGGGTGATCGACCAGGTGGGCCCCGGCGTCAGCGATCTGCAAGAAGGCCAGCTCGTCGCGCTGGACCCGGTGATCTCCTGCGGGCAGTGTTGGGCCTGCCGACGGGGACAACGTCAGCACTGCCTGCGCTTTGAGGCTTTGGGAGTGACCCAAGCCGGGGGCTTCACCCAATACGTCGTGGCTCCGGCCACCAACGCCTATCCCGTACAGGGCCTCAGCGCCGCCGAAGCCGCTTTTGCCGAGCCACTGGGCTGCGTGGCCTGGGGCATCGTGCGCCTGCGCCCCGAACCCGGCAGCAACGCCGTGCTCTTCGGCGCTGGCCCCATCGGCCTGCTGCTGATGCAGGCCCTGCTGGTTTCAGGGGTGACGGAGGTAACGGTCGTCGATCCCGTAGCCGAACGGCTGGCGCTGGCAAGGAGCCTGGGAGCAAGCCACACCGTACAGAGTGGCCCGTCCATGGCCCAAGCCCTATGCGACTTAAAGCCCCACGGCTTTGACATCGTCGCTGAGGCCACCGGTATACCTGGCGTGGTGGAGGCCATGTCCCAGTACGCCGCCGTAGGAGGCAAGCTGCTGATCTTCGGCGTAGCCCCCGAGGAAGCTACCGTGCGCGTGAGCCCCTACGATCTCTTCCAGCGCGACCTCAGCCTAATCGGCAGCTTCTCGCTCAACGGAACCCTCCCCCTGGCCCTGAACTGGCTCGAGAGCGGACGGATCCAGGTGAAACCCCTCATCAGCCATCGCATGCCCCTCGAGGACTTGCACAAAGCCCTGGAGTACAAGGAGCACCCCGGCATGGGAAACGCTCTGAAGGTGCTGATCGTTCCTGAGGGGGAAGGGTAGGTGCTTCGCATGGTGCTGGAGAAGTTCAAGCTAGACCATCGGGTAGCCGTCGTCACCGGCGGGGCGCGGGGTATCGGCCTGGCCATCGCCACCGCCCTCGCCGAAGCCGGGGCCAGTGTGGTGATCGCCGAACTCGAGGCGGCGATCGGCGAGCGGAGCGAGCGTGAGCTGAAGGCCAGAGGGCTAAAAGCCGAATTCCGTCCCCTGGACGTGACCCAATCGGCCCAGGCCGATGCGCTGGCCAAAGCCCTTTTCGCCGAATACGGGCGGGTGGACATCCTGGTCAACAACGCCGGAATCTGCCGCAACACCCCCGCCCTGGAAACCCCCGATGCCGAATGGCTACAGATCTTCGACGTCAACGTCAACGGGGTCTTCTGGTGTAGCCGGGCCTTTGGCCGGGTGATGGTAGCCCAGGGCAGTGGCAGCATCATCAACATCGCTTCGATGTCCGGCCTCATCGTCAACAAACCCCAGCCCCAGGCGGCCTACAATGCCTCCAAGGCCGCGGTGGCTCACCTCACCCGTTCGCTGGCCGCCGAGCTAGCCCCCTTCGGGGTGCGGGTCAACGCCATCTCCCCCGGTTACATCGGCACCGAGATGACCAGGCGGGGCCTCGAGACGCCCGAGTGGCGCAGGGACTGGCTTGGCCTGACCCCCTTAGGAAGGCTGGGCGAGCCCTCGGAGGTTGCTACTTGTGCGGTGTTCTTGGCCTCGGAAGCCTCGAGCTATCTCACCGGAAGCGAGTTAGTGGTAGACGGCGGATACACGATCTGGTAGGAAAAAATGCATGCCCTAATTGCGAGTCCCCATCAAATTGACTGGGTAACGGCCCCCCAAAACACCCCTCAAGCGGGCGAAGCGCTGCTTCAGCCCCTGGCAGTGGGTATCTGCGGCTCAGATCTCCACGTCTTCGAAGGGCAGCATCCCTTCGTGAGCTACCCCGTCTACCCCGGTCATGAGGTCGCTGCCAGGGTCGTTGCGGTGGGTCCGGGCGTTGATCCCTCTTGGCAAGGGGCCCTGGTGGCGCTCGAGCCCTCCCTCACCTGCGGGCGCTGCGAAGCATGCCGCAGCGGGCGGTATAACATCTGCGAGAAGCTCAAGGTAATGGGCTTTCAAGCTCCTGGCGCGATGGCAGAGCACTTCGTGAGCCCCGTCCAGAACCTTCACCGGCTACCCGAGGGCTTCGATGTCGAGCTGGGCGCGATGATCGAGCCCCTCGCGGTAGCTGTGCACGCCGTAGCCCTGACCCAGCTTCAAGGCAGAAAGGTGGCCGTGCTGGGCGCGGGCACCATCGGGCTGCTGGTCGGCCAGGTAGCCAGGGCCTATGGGGCCGCCGGCGTGGAAGTGGTAGACCCGCTCGAGCCCCGCCGTCGCGTGGCCGAAGACCTGGGGCTACAGGCCAAAACCCCCGACTCGGCGAAGTACGACGTAATCTTCGAGTGCGTGGGTAGCGAAAAAGCCCTCGAGTCCGCCATCCAGGGCATCCGCAAAGGTGGCACGATCGTTGTGGTGGGAGTATATGGCCAACCCACCACCATCAGCGCCGGGCTGATCCAGGACTGGGAGATCAGCCTCAAGGGCAGTCTGATGTACACCTTTCACGACTACCGGGAGGCCATTCGCCTCTTCGCCGGTGGACAGGTGCAGGGCAGAGCGCTCATCACCCACCGCTTCGCCTTGCCGCAGGTGCAGCAGGCGTTTGGCGCCGCACTAGAGCGGGGAAAGGCCCTCAAGGTGATGTTGCTGGCGAGCTGAGCACCGGGGCTGCGGCAAGCATCTTATCTACCAGTGCCAAGCCCTCCTCGATGATGTCCAGGCCGTACTTCAGCTCCTCCTGGTTGATCACCAGCGGCGGGCAGACCCACAGCATGTTGAAGCGGCTGAAGGCGTAGACGTGCTTGGACTTGACGTAAGCTACCAGCTTCTGCATCTCGGGGGAAGTCCCGTTGAAGGGGGCCAGCGGCTCCTTGGTGGCCTTATCGCGCACAAGTTCTATCACGCTAAAGAGCCCCTTGTAGCGCACGTCACCCACGCAGGCGTACTTGCGCTTCATGGCCTCGAGGCGCTCGGCGAGGTAGCGCCCCTGCGCCTCGGTGTTCTCGAAGAGGTGCTCCTCTTCGTAGACCGAGAGGTTGGCCACCGCCGCCGCGCAGGAGACCGGATGGCCCGAATAGGTCAGACCACCCCAGAGCATGTTGTTCTCGAAGTACTCGGCGATGGGCTGGCTCACGATCACGGCTCCTAAGGGCATATAGCCGCTGGTGAGGCCCTTGGCGCAGGTGACGATGTCGGGCTTGATGCCGTAGTGCTGGGTGGAGAGCCACTTGCCCGTGCGCCCAAAGCCCGACATCACCTCGTCGGTGATGAGCAGGATGCCGTACTTGTCGCACAGCGCCCGCAGCTTGGGGTAGTAATCGTCCGGCGGGACCAGCAGGCCGTTGGAGCCGGTGATGCCCTCCACCAGGATCGCCGCGATGGTGTGCGGGCCCTCCATCTGGATGACCTCTTCGATGTGGCTCACGCACTCGCGGCGGCAGGAGTCGGGGGTCTTGCCAAAAGGACAGCGGTAGCAGTAGGGGTCGAAGACCCGCATGATGCCGGGGATGCCGGGCTCCACCGGCCAGCGGCGGGGGTCGCCGGAGGCGGTCATGGAGCCCATGGTGGCCCCGTGGTAGGAGCGGTAGCGGGTGATGATCTTGTCGCGCCCGGTATAGAGCCGGGCGATCTTCATGGCGTTCTCGTTGGCCTCGGCCCCGCCCAGGGTGAAAAAGCTCTTGGCCAGCCCCGTGACCTCGGCCAGCTTCTTGCCCAGTTTGCCTCTCGGCTCGGTGGCGAAGGAGGGCCCGGCGAAGCAGAGCTCATCGACCTGACGCTTGATGGCCTCGAGCACCTTAGGGTGCTGGTGCCCCACGTTGATGTTGATGAGCTGGGAGCTGAAGTCGAGCCACTTGTTGCCGTCGCCGTCCCAGAACCACACCCCCTGAGCACGTGTCATGTGAATGGGGTTGGCCGCGCTCTGCACCGACCAGGAGAAGAGGGTGTAGTCACGGTTCTCCTGGATGACTTCCGACGAGGGGCGTTCCATAAGACCTCCTATGCCTTTATTCCCCCAATGGTAGTCCCGGGAGGCGAGGGGACGCAATGGACAGTGTGTAAAAGCCAGTAGTCGGGGTGGCGGCTTTGGTTACCGCTTGAGCAGCTCGAGCGCCACCCACAGCCCCAAGCGGCGCTCGACCTTGTCTAGGTCGCCCAACATGCCCTTTAGCTGCTCGAGGCGGTAGTAGATGCTCTGTCGCCGCACCCCAAGCCGCCGGGCCGTTTCGGCGATGTTGAACTGCGAAGCCAGCAGGGCCTCGAGCGTCGAGAGCAGCGTCGAGCGCGGGCGGCTGGGCAGGGAGAGGAGGGGGCCGAGCTGACGCTGGAGGAATCCCTGGCTCCGGCCCGTTTCGATCAAAGCGTCCAGGAGGGACTCGAGCAAGGGCTCCTCTCCCCTCGCCACGTGAGGGCGCAGGATGCGCTCGTGGGCGGCGCGGGTGAGGTCGGCGAAGCGGACCTCCGAGCGAAAAGCCAGGATGGGGAACTCGAGCAGCCGGGCGGTTTGTAGCAGTTCGGCGGGCACCTCCTGCATCCACTGGACGAGCTCGAGGGCCAGCCCGTGCGCCCCGGCCTGGGCCAGCGCGCGCAGGTAGCCGACCCTTGCCTCGGGGGTAGCGCGGGCGAGCTCGAGGCCGGTACTCAAGATCAGCTCGCCCCCCGACAAGAAGCGCCAGGCGTCCATCACCTCCGCGACGTGCACCCAGGTGACGACCTGGTCCAACCGAGAGTGGCCGGCGAGCAGTTCGGCCCCGGCGAAGGGGGGCAGCTCGAGGATCTGGCGCAAGGTGGGCAGGCTCATTGCCGCATGATCCACCGCATCGTTTTATCCGCCAACCGGTCAAGGGCCCGCACCGCTAGCTCGAGGTGCTCTTCCTTGGTGTCTTCAATCTTGTTGTGGCTGAGGCCGTAGAGGGACTGGGTGAACATCATCACCGTGGGGATGCCGGCGCGGGCTACCTCGGCTGCGTCGTGTAGGGGGCCGCTGGGCAGGCGGTGAGAGCGGCCTGCGACTTCCTGAATGGCTTGGTCACAGAACTCGATGAGGTCGGGGTGGAAGAGGATGGGGTGGATGCGCCAGATGAGACTCCACTCCGGATCGCTTAGCCCACCCTCGCGGGCGAAGCGTTGGCTGGCCTCCACGGCTTCGGCCTTGAGCCGGGCCAGGGCCTGGGCGTCTAAGTGGCGCTGGTCGAGGGTGATGGTGCAGTCGGCCACCACGCTGGTCACGATGCCCGGCTTGGTGACGCAGGAGCCGATGGTGCTCACCCCGCCGTTGCGCTCGGTGATGCGGTAGATCTCCCCCGCCATCTTCGCCGCGGCCAGGAAAGCGTCCTTGCGCTTGTGCATGGGCGTGGAGCCGGAGTGGGCGGCCTGGCCCAAAAAGCGGATGGCGTGGCGCTCTACCCCGAAGGTGCCCAGCACCACGCCCAGCGGCAGATCCATATCCAGCAGCACCGGGCCCTGCTCGATGTGCAGCTCGAGGTAGGCCGCGGCGTTCTGCTGCTCAGACCTCGCCTCCAGCATCCGGTCCATCTCTACCCCACAAGCCCGCAGGGCATCCTCCAGGCGAATGCCGTCTTTGTCGGTGCGGTCTTTTTCAGCTTCGGGGTCTAGGGTGCCGGAAAAGGCCGACGAACCCAGGAGGCTGCGCCCAAAGCGGGCTCCCTCCTCGTCGGCCCAGTCCACCAGGCGCACCGTGACGGGCGGTTTTCCTCGGTATTCCTCGGCAATCCGGCGCAGCACCTCGAGGCCCGCCATCACGTTGAGGCAGCCATCGAGCCAACCCCCATTGGGCACGCTGTCCAGGTGGCCGCCGATCAGCAAGGCTTTCTCGCTCTCCCCGCGCAGGGTAACCCAGTTGTTCCCGGCGGCATCTTGGTGGAACTCCACCGGCAACCCCTCGAGCTTTGAGCTAAACCACTCACGGGCCTTGAGCCAAGTATCCGTCCAGGCTACGCGCTGCGCCCCGTTCTCGTCGGCGGTTAATGAGCGGAGTTCCTTGAGTTCGGCGATGGTGCGTTTGGGCTCGAGCATGATTCCTCCGAAGAAGGGGGGCGAGCCTCGAGGTTCGCCCCCACAGCTAAATGCCTCCGGCGTATGTCTTGTCGGGGCCCCCACGGTGAGCTTAATCAGACGTGGGACGCGCTCACCATGAGGGCTTAGCAAGTAGGGGTCACCCAGATCGTCCGCTGGCCTATTTGTAGTCGGCAGCCTTCTTGCCTGTGGCCTCTTCCCACGGGCCGTAGTCCACAACCTGGCGGGGCGGGTCCTTGGTGAGGATGCCCTGGTCCCGCAGCAGCTTGACCGAAGCCTGGAAGTCGGCGGGGACCAGGAAACCGGCCCAGCCCTTGAGGGTGGCTCCGGCATTGTAGAGCTTGGCGATCTCGGCCATCTGCCAGGTCTGGTGGCCCTTGGCGTCGGCGCGGGAGCCCGAGCCCTTGCAGGTGTTACCGCAGAAGGGCAGCACGTACTTCTCCACGGTCTCGGCCTGGTTCTTCACCGCCCAGTCCCAGCCCTGCAACGAAGCTTTGATCAGGCGGGCCGCGACCTGGCGGCCGCTGAGGCCCGAGCCCTTGAAGTTGCGCTCGTTGAGCACGCGCTCGGTGGTGAAGATGAGGTCCTCGAGCAGGTTGATGCCCTCGTCGGCGAGTTTGAACACGTCCACCTTGCTCTCGTCGTAACCCAGGCCCGCGATCTGGTTGACCTCGTTGTAGGTCATGGCCGAAACCAGTTGAACCTTATCCGGGAAGACCAGCGAGGGGTCGAAGGGATAGCTCACCGCCTTGACGTCGGGGTTGGCGGCGCGAGGGTCGAGCGAGGAGGTGAGGCCGCACTTGCGGAACAGCGCCACTGCCGGGTACTCGTTGCCCGAGGGCCACACGCCCACGCTCTTGCCCTTGAGGTCCTTGCACAGGTCCTTGATGCCCGTGGACTTCAGCGCCACCAGCGTGAAGCCCGAGCGCTGAAAGATCTGGGCCAGGTGCACCACGGGGATGCCGCGCTCGCGCGCGACGAGCAGGTCGGCGATCCAGGTGGTGCCGAAGTCGGCGGCGCCCGACTGCACGACCTGGATGGGCGACTGGTCGCCCGCGGGCAGCAGGGTCACGTCGAGGCCCTGGGCGCGGAAGAAGCCCCGTTCCTTCGCCACGAAGAAGCCGGCGAACTGCGCCTGGGGAAACCACTTGAGCTGCAGGTTGACCTTGACCAGGTTCTGCTGGGCCATCCCCAGCGACGCGAGCCCCATCACCAGCACTGCCAATACAACCGTCCACTTCCTCATCCTCTGACCTCCTACACAAACCACACGACGATAGTGGCCTAAAAACCCCCGAAATAACTGCTCCTCCGAGATTCACCTCCTGGATTGCCGATGGCTTACAGCTTGGCTAGCAGCCACGGGCTACTCCCTAAACGAGACGTGCCAACCGGTCATTCGGCGTTCCAGCCAGGCCACCAGGCCGTACCAGGCGATGCCGACGACCGAGGCCACGATGATGGCCGACCACACGATGTCGAAGCCGAAGCGCCCGGCCTCGATCTGGATGCGAAAGCCCAGCCCCTGGCCGCCTGCACCGAAGAACTCGCCCACGATGGAGCCGATCATGGCCAGGGTGGTGCCGAGCTTGAGGGCGTTGAAGATGAAGGGCAGGGCGTTGGGGATGCGCAACCAGCGGTATTGCTGGGCCTCGCCCGCCGCGTAGGAGCGCATGAGCTCGAGGGAGAGCGGGCTGACCTCGGTGAGGCCGCGGAAGGTGCCCACCACCACCGGGAAGAACACCGTGATGGCGACGATGGCGGCCTTGGAGGGCCACTCCAGCCCCATCATCTTCACCAGCACCGGGGCCAGCGCCACGATGGGGATGCTCGAGAAGGCGGTGGCGTAGGGCAAGAAGCCGCGCTCGAGGAAGACGAAGCGGCTCACCAGCAGCGCGGTCGCCACGCCCAGGCCGCAGCCGACGAGGTAGCCGGTGAAGGCCTCGAGCACCACCGTCTGGTAGGCGTCCTGCAACAGCACGTCGCGCACGGCCCACAGCGTGGCAAAGACCCGCGTGGGCGTGGGGATCAGGCCCGCGGGCACCTGGTACGCCCGCAGCAGGGCCTCGACCGTCAGGAGCACCAGGGCCAGGGTGAGCCCGGCCGGGATGAAGCCGACGAGCGGGCCGGTGCGGACGGCCGCGAGGAAGTTGGCGACCCGGGCCACCCCGTAAGCCGCCGCCGCGAAGCCCGCCAGGATCAGCAGCTTCTGGCCCGTCCCCGCGAGGTCGCTGCGGCCCCACCAGCTCCAGATGAACAGCGCCAGCAGGGCGAAGCCCAGCCCCACCGCCACAACGCCGAGCCAGGGCAAGGGGCGGGCCGCGGGCGACGGGCGCCCCACCTTCAGCGCTTCCACGGCGTCACCACCTTCTCGAGCCACCCCACCAGCGCTACCAATAAAATGCCCAGCGCTGCCGAGGCGATCATGATGACCCAGGTCGCCACCACGTCGGAGGCGCGGGAGTTCTCGGCGAGCATCTTGCCGATGCCCTGAAAGCTGATGGTGGAGATCTCGGCCACGATGGCCCCGATCAAAGCGGCGGTCATGGCCACCTTGAAGGCGGTGAAGAGGTAGGGCAGCGAGGCCGGGAAGCGCAGCTTGAGGTAGGTCTGCCAACTGCTGGCGTTGTAGGTCTTCATCAGGTCGAGGGAGAGCGGGTCGGGGCTGCGCAGGCCCTTAGCCACGCCGATGGTGATGGGGAAAAAAGCGATGTAGGCCGCGATGATGGCCTTGGGGATCCAGCCCTGTACCCCGTACTGACCCAGCAAAACCACCAACATGGGCGCGATGGCGACGATGGGCACGGTCTGCGAGGCCACGATCCACGGCAGCAGCGAGCGCTCGAAGGCCCTCGAGGCCACGATCCCGACGGCGAAGAAAAAGCCCACCACCGTCGCCAGGGCCAGCCCCACCAGGGTCTCGAGCGCCGTCACCGCGGCGTTGAGGGGGATGGCGTTGGGCGAGTCCAGCGGGAAGAGCAGGTTGGCGAAGCCCCTCCAAAGCTGCTGCGGCGAGGGCAACACGGGGCTGCGCAGTTGGGTGGCGCACTCCAAGGCCGAGCCGCACTCCAGCGCCGCGCCGCTGTCGAGCGCCCGCTGGGCCACCGGGACGTTGGCCAGGAGCATCAGCGGGTAGTACAGCGCCGCGATGACCAAGGCCACCGCGAGCATGGGGACGAGGTTGGGCGAGCGCAGACGGGCGAGCATAGGGCTTTACTTCACCCCGCTGGGAATGGCGCTGACGAAGCCGGCGAGCGAGGCGCTGCCGAGCAGGCCGGCGGCCTGGAGCTGCTGGGCCATCTTCTGCAGCTTGGCGGTGTTGACGTAGCCGAGCCCGTTCTTCTGGGTGTCGGGTGTGACCATGATCTTCCTGATCTGCTCGAGGCCCGCCAGCTCGAAGGGGATGTCGAGGTTGGGGTTGTACTTCGCCAGGATCTTCCCGGCCTCTTGCGGGTTGTCCAGCGCGTAGCGGAAGCCCTTGTAGCGGGCCTGCACGAACTTCCTAACCTCGCTGGGATATTTCTTCAGCACGTCCTCGGTGGTGAAGAGTACGTTCTCCGGCCAGTCCACGCCGAAGTCCTTGTAGTTGTAGAGGTAGTACTTCTCCTTCGCCTGCTTCTCGGCCACCATGACCTCGTTGTAGATCATGGCCGAGGCGAAGGGGTACTGCTTGGCGAGCCAGCCACCCAGCGTGGCGGGGTCGCCCTGCTGGTTGACGACTTGGATCTGCTGCTCCCAGCCCTTGCCCACCACGGCTTTGATGGGCTTGTCGTAGCCGATCCAGGTCGCGAAGGTGCCCTTGATGTCGGCGGGCTTGGCGATGGGCTGCCAGGAGAGGATGCGCATGGCCGACTCCTGGAAGTCGGCGGCCACGATCACCAGCGGCAGCTTCTGCTTCTGGCGGGCCTCGAGCAGGTTGTAGGGGTAGTCGATGCCCAGCACCAGCTTTCCCGCCTTGGCCTCGGCCATCACCCGGTCGATGGGCGAGAGCCCAGGGCCACCCGGCACCACCGTCACGTCCAGGCCCGCCTCCTTGTAGAAGCCCTTGTCCACCGCCACGGGGTCGCCGATGGATTCGGCGTGGATGAACCACGACTCGATGATGGTGGCCTTGGTCAGGTTGCCCTGGGCCGTGCCCCAAAGCCCCCACGCCACCATTCCCGATGCCAGCACCGCGAATGCCGCCGTCTTCCTCATACCGACCTCCTCCTGAATAAACCCATAAGCCGCTTCAACCCTTCCGGGTCATCTCGAGGTGCCAGCCCACGAAGCGCCGCTCGAGCGCCGTGAGCACCCCCAGCAAGAGCCAGCCCACCACCGTGCAGAACGCCGCCGCCAAAAAGACCCGCGCGGTATTGCCCACGTAGCGCGAGTCGAGGATCATAAACCCCAAGCCCTGAAAAGCCCCGAACAGCTCGCCCACGATGGCCCCGTTCACCGCCGCCATCGCCGCCCCCTTGAGGCTGGTGAAGATGATGGGCAGCGCGAAGGGCAGCTTCAGGTAGCGCACCCGCTGCACGAAGCTCGCGCTGTAGGAGGTGAGCAGCTCCTCCTTGGTCGCGTCGGTGGAGACCATCCCCTTGTGCACGAAGTAGACCAGCGCGAAGAAGGCGTACAGCGCCGCGATCGCCACCTTCGAGCCGATGCCGCCCACCCCCAGCCACACCACCACCAGGCTCGCCAACGCCACGAAGGGGATGGAGTTGAGCGTGGAGACCGCGCGGAAGATGAAGTCCTCCAGCCACTCCGGCAACACGATCAAGAGCAGCGCGGCCAGGTGGGCGACCAGGGCGCCCAGCAGGAAGCCCAGCACGATCTCCTGCGCGGTGATCCAGGCGTGCGTGAGCACCAGGGCCGGGGACTTGAGGAACTCCTCGAGGATGCGCGAGGGGGCAGGCAGGAGGAAGGGCGAGTTGTACAGCCGCGCCCCTACTTCCCACAGGCTCAGGGTCACCACGGCGAAGACCAGCCAGCGCACGCCCTCGTTCTTCCACACAGAAGGAGCGTTGCGGGGGGGATGGGTGGCCCTGGCCATGCCTCACCTCAGGAACCGGACCGCCTCGCCCTGCACATAGGAGACCTCGGGCCGGGTCTCGGCCACCACCCGGCCGCGCTTGAGCACGTAGCGGCGCATGGGCAGGGTGCGGATGGCGTCGTCCTCGGTGGGGACCGGCCAGACCACCAAGTCGGCGGGGTTGCCCACCGCGACGGCGTGCCCCTCCAGGCCCTCGCCGCCCCGCACCAGCCGGTTGTGCCAGATGGCGGCGGGACGAGAGGTGAGCATGGGGAAGAGCTGCGCCCGATCTTCTTGACCTGACATCAACCCCAGGTGCAGCAGCACGAAGGCGGTGTGCAGGGGGTCGCCCTTGCCCATGGGGTACCAGGGGTCCATCACCGAGTCGTGCCCGGCGGCCACGTTGACCCCGGCGGCCAGCAGTTCCTTGACCCGCGTGAGGCCGCGCCGGATGGGGTAGTGGTCGAATCTCCCCTGCAGCACGGCGTTGTCGGGCGGGTTGCAGATGACGTGCAGCCCGGCCCGCCGCACGTTGCCGATGATCTTGTCGGCGTAGGCGTTGTTGTAGGAGTGCATGGCGGTGGTGTGCGAGGCCGCCACCCGGCCCGACAACCTCAGGCGCAGCGTCTCGGCCGCCATGGTCTCGAGGAAGCGGGAGTGGTCGTCGTCGGTCTCGTCGCAGTGGATGTCGACGGGCAGGCCGGTCTCGTGGGCGAGCGAGAGCGCGAACTTCACGCTCTGCACGCCGTACTCGCGGGTGATCTCGTAGTGCGGGATCCCCCCGATCACCTCGGCGCCGAGCTCGAGAGCCTGCCGCACCAGCGCGTCGCCGCCCTCGAAGGAGAACATCCCCAACTGCGGGAAGGCCACGATCTGGATGTCGATGAGCCCGGCCACCTCGGCCTTGATCTCGAGCAGGGCCTTGAGCGCGGTGAGGCTGGGGTCGCACACGTCGACGTGGGTGCGGATGTGGGTGACGCCGTGGGCCACGAACCAGGGCAGCGCCTTGAGCACCCGCGCGCGCACGTCCTCGCGGCTGAGCCGCTTGACCCGCTCGGCCCAGATGGCGATGCCCTCCCACAGCGAGCCCGAGCGGTTGGGCCGGGGATCGCCCTCGGTGAGGATGGCGTCGAGGTGGATGTGGATCTCGTAGAAACTGGGGCTCACCAGGTTGCCCTCCGCCGAGATCTCCTCCCCCCCGCGCAGCCCCGGTTCGATGGCGGCGATGTGCCCGCCCTCGAGGCCGATGTCCACCAGACCCTCGCGGCCGGTGAGGCGTGCGTCCTTGATGACGAGGTCCATGCCTACTCCTGCACCTCGAAGCCGTGCCCCTTGCGCAGGGCCTCGCGCACCTGGGTGGCGATCTCGAAGAAGCGGGTGGTCTCGCGGGTCTCGAAGTTGCGCGGTTGGGGTAAGTCCACCGGGATCACGGTCTCGATCTTGCCGGGGCGCGGGGTCATGACCACGATGCGCGTGGAGAGGAACACCGCCTCGGGGATGGAGTGGGTGACGAAGATGACGGTCTTGCCGGTCTCGCGCCACAGCCGCAAGAGCTCGAGGTTGAGGTTCTCCCGCGTGATCTCGTCGAGCGCGCCGAAGGGCTCGTCCATGAACAAAAGCTGCGGGTCGAAGGCCAGCGCACGGGCGATGCTCACCCGCTGCTGCATGCCGCCCGAGAGCTGCCAGGGGTAGTGGCGGGCGAACTTCTCCAGCCCCACCAGCGCCAGCATGCGCTCGGCGCGGGGCCTGTGCTCGGCCTTGGGCACGCCCATCACCTCCAGCGGCAGCATCACGTTCTGCAGCACGGTGCGCCACTCCATGAGGGTGGGGGCCTGGAAGACGTAGCCGTAGGCTCGGGCTTTGCGCGCCTCCTCCGGGGTCTTGCCGCCGATGCGAATGCTCCCAGAGGTGGGCTGGATCAGGTCGGCCAGAAGCCGAAGGAGCGTGGTCTTGCCGCAACCGGAGGGCCCGATGAGCGAGATGAACTCGCCCGCGGCGATCTCGAGGCTCGCGTTCTGCAGGGCCACGGTGCCGGTGGGGAACACCATCGAGACGTCCTTCACCGACACCAAGCTGGCGGCGCTGGGGGTTAGGTGGGGGTTGGGCTGGGATTGGGTCACAAGCACCTCAGAAGTACATCGGCTCGCGCCGCAACAGCTTGCCGCGCCCCTTCTCGCCCACGAATTGGCCCTCGCGCACCTGCACCTTGCCCCGCACGGTCACCACGCTGGGCCGCCCATCGATCTCGAAGCCCTCGAAGCCGTTGTAATCGTTGTTGACGTGCTGGGTCTTGGCCGAGATGATCCCCCGGTAGCTGGGGTCGTAGACCACCAGGTCGGCGTCGGAGCCCACCGCGATGGTGCCCTTGCGCGGGAAGAGCCCGAAGAGCTTGGCGGCCTTGGTGCTGGCCGCGTCCACGAAGCGGTGGAGGTCGAGGTGGCCCCGGCTCACCCCGTAGGTGTAGAGCAGGTTCACCCGGTCCTCGATGGCGGGGATACCGTTGGGGATGGCGGTGAAGGCGTCTTTACCCAACAGCTTCTGCTCGGTATCGAAGGGGCAGTGGTCGGTGCCCACGGTGTCGATGAAGCCCTGGGCCAACGCGTCCCACAAGGCCTTCTGGTTGCGCTTTTCGCGCAGGGGCGGCGACATGATGTACTTCATGGCCTCCACCCCGCCCCGCTCGGCGTAGGTCTTGTCCAAGAGGAAGTGGGGGATCACCGACTCGATGTAGAGGGGCACCCCCCGGGCCTTGGCGCTCAAAGCCGCCTCGAGCGCGGGCTTGCAGGAGAGGTGCACCACGTAGCCGGTGGCCCCGGTGGCCTCGAGGAAGGTGGCGAAACGGTTGGTCCCCTCGGCTTCCACCGACTCGGGGCGGCTGGGCTCGTGCCATTCGGGGCCGGTCTTGCCCTCGGACAAGAGCTTTTGCTGTAAGCGCCCCACCAGCTCGGCGTTCTCGCAGTGCGCCGTGACGATGACGCCCAACTCCTTCGCCAGCCTCATGGTCTGGTACATCTCCCCATCGTCCACACCGAAGAAGTTCTTGTACGACAGGAAGATCTTGAAGGAGTTGATTCCATCGGCCACGATCTCGCGCAGCTGCCCCTCGGTTTTGTCGTCGAACTTGGTCACCGACATGTGGAAGGTGTAGTCGCAAGCGCTGTTCCCCTCGGCCTTGCTCTTCCACAGGTGGTAACCCTCGAGCGCGTCGTCATTGCGGTTAGGGCAGCACATCTCGATGTAAGTGGTCGTACCCCCGATGAGCGCAGCGATGCTGCCGGTCTCGTGGGTGTCCTTGGCAAAGGTCGCCATGAAGGGCAGGTAGATGTGGACGTGGGGATCGATGAAACCGGGAAAAACGTACTTGCCCGTCGCGTCGATGACCTCGGTGCCGGGCGGGGCCTCGAGGCCTTGCCCGATGCGGGTAATGGTCTCGTCCTCCACATAGATATCGGCTTTGTAGCGGGAGTCTGCGGTGACGATCTCGCCGTTTTTGATGAGCAAGGGCACGATTTACCCCCTTTAGTGAATCTCGATTCCCACTTCCTTGCGATAACGCTCCATAGCTTCCCAATCCGTACCTACTTCGGGCCGCTCCCGGGTGAGCTGGTCCCAGGTAATGCTCGCGCGCCCCGAGGGCACCTCGACCATCTCGATGCAACCCTCTACCGGGCAAACGTTGTGGCACAACCGGCAGCCCACGCAGTCCTCCTCGCGCACCACGGGTTGCGGACGGGTAGAGACGGCCTCGCGCTTGCCGTTCGAGCGCACGTCGTAGCGGTAAGGCTGCACCACGTTCCCGCTGGCGTCGATGAGGTCGATGCACTGGTGGGCGGTGTCGTTGCAAGCCACGTAGCAGAGGTTGCACTTGATGCACTTCTCGGGGTCGATGCGGGCGACGGCGCGGAAGGAAAGGTCGAAGTCCTTGAAGTCGGAGATACGCCAGAGGCTCTTGCCCACGACCTCACCCACCGTCTTGAAGCCCTTGGAATCCATCCAGTTGGAAAGCCCGTCGCACAGATCCTCGATGATGCGGTAGCCGTAGTGCATGACGGCGGTGCAGACTTGCAGGCTGCTGGCCCCCAGCAGCAAGAACTCCGCCGCGTCCTTCCAGGTGCTGATACCCCCCATGCCGCTGATGGGGATGCCGCTCCTCGCCACTTCGGGCGTGGTGGCCACCTGGGACAAGAGGTGCAGGGCGATGGGCTTGACCGCGGGACCGGCGTAGCCCCCGTGCCCACCCTTGCCGCCGATGTTGGGGGTGATCTCGAGCGTATCCAGATCCACCGCGACGATGGAGTTGATGGTGTTGATCAGGCTGATGGCCTGCGCCCCTCCGGCCACGGCAGCCTTGGCCGGGTAGGAGATGTTGGTGATGTTGGGGGTGAGCTTGACGATCACCGGAATTTTCGCCACCGAGGTCACCCAGCTCGTGATCTGATTGCAATACTCGGGCACCTGGCCCACCGCGCTGCCCATGCCGCGCTCGCTCATGCCGTGCGGACAGCCGTAGTTGAGCTCGATGCCATCGGCTCCGGTGTCCTCGATCCGCATCACGATGTCGCGCCAGGCTTCGGGCGTCGACTCCACCATGGCCGAGACAATCACCGCGCGGTCGGGCCAGTGCCGCTTGACGTCGCGAATTTCCCGCAGGTTGACCTCTAAAGGGCGGTCCGAGATCAGCTCGACGTTGTTGATGGCGAGCATCTTCTGGGAGCCGTAGTGCCAGGCTCCATAGCGGTTGGACACGTTGAGCACCGGCGCCCCGATGGTCTTCCAGACCGCCCCACCCCAGCCCGCCTCGAAGGCCTTGTGGATCTGCGCCCCCGAGTTGGTCGGCGGGGCTGAAGCCAGCCAGAAGGGATTGGGGGACTTGATGCCTGCGAAATTGATGCGAAGGTCAGCCATAAATGCTCCTTTCAGGGAAGGTGAAAAGTGGAAAAGGTAAAAGGTCAAAAAGCAAAGTCCAGGTCTTTAACTTTTCACCCCTTATCCTTTTGACCTTTTCACCTCAATCATCCGCCGCCGCGCGCAGCGGCACCAGCTTGCGGTGGATGGCGAAGGCCGCCAGCTTACCGTCCTCCACAGCCATCACCGTCGAGGCCGAGCCCCACGAGCGCACGCAGTCGCCACCCGCATACACGCCGGGGAGGCTGGTCTCGAAGTCGTCGCTCACCTTGATGTAGCCCCGCTCGGTCGCCAGCCCCAGCATCTGGGCCAGGGCGGGCTTCTCCTGCCCAATGGCCTTGACCACTTGGTCGGCCATCAGCACGAACTCGGAGCCAGGCACGGGTACTGGTGCGGGACGACCCGAGGCGTCGGGCGCGCCCAGCTCCATCCGCACGCACTCGAGCCCCCTCACCTTCCCGCCCTCGACGATCACGCGCACCGGCTGGGTGAGGAAGCGAAACTCGATACCCTCCTTCTTGGCAAACTCGTACTCGTGGGGGTAGGCGGTCATCTCGGCGTCGGTGCGGCGGTAGACCATGGTCACGCGCTCGGCCCCCAGCCGCTTGGCGACGGTGGCGCAGTCGATGGCGGTGTTGCCCGCGCCGATGACCACCACGTTCTGGCCCACCTCGAGGCCCTGCGGGTTCATCTTGCTGGCCTCGATGTAGCTCAGGCCGTCGACGATGTGCTCCTCACCGGGGATGCCCAGCGCAGGCACCGCGCCCAGCCCCACGCTCAGGAAGACCGCGTCGTACTCGCGGCGGATCTGCTCGAAGGAGAGGTTGGCTCCCAGCTCCATGCCGGTCTTCACCTCCACCCCCAGCCGCTTGACCATCTCCACCTCGGCCAGCGCCACCTCCACCGGCTCGCGCAGCACGATGATGCCGTAGGTCGAGAGCCCCCCGGGCAGCTCGCGCTTCTCGAAGACCGTGACGCTGTGGCCCAGCTTGGCCAGCTCGCCCGCACAGGTCAGGCCAGCGGGCCCCGCCCCGATCACCGCCACCCTCTTGCCAGTGGGGGGGCCGGGCTTGAAGACGTCGATGCCCCGCTCGTAGACGTAATCGGTGGCGTAGCGCTGCAAACGCCCGATCATGATGGGCTTCTCCTCGGCGTTGAGCACGCACGCGCCCTCGCACAGCTCCTGCACCGGGCACACCCGGGCGCACGTCGCGCCCATGAGGTTGGCCTCGAGGATGGTACGAGCCGCGCCCACCACGTTCTCGCTGGCGATTTTCTTGATGAACTTGGGGATGTCGATGTGGGTGGGGCAGGCATGGGTACAGGGCGCGTCGTAGCAGTAAAGGCAGCGGCTGGCTTCCACGGCTGCCTCGTGGTCGGTGAGTGGCGGGTAGTACTCCGCCAACACCTCCTCAGGCCGAATGATCTGGCGATTGTTCACGTCTGGCCTCCTGCGGGGCCACCGGCCCCCAATCCTGCAAAGCTAAAGGCTTTGGTTTGTGCTAAGGCTAGGGCTTCCCCAACGAAAGGCGCAATGGACAAAGTGTCCAAAATTCGTGAGCGGGCGCAGAAACGGCCCGCCGCACGCAGAGGCAATTTTTCTCAACACACAACAAAGCCTCCAAAGCCCTTCATCTAGGCTCCGGAACCAGCCATCACCCCCTCCCATGAAACGCGGCACCACAACCTCCGGTGTGAATCATCACCAAGAAGGTCCGAGCCCTCACGGGAGCTGATTTAACCCTTGGCTCTATGCTTCTACTTCGCGCCGAAGGCTGTCAAGAGCGACGCTGCATAACTTTGCACCAAAGTTCACTTATGGCAGGTGCATGGGCCTCAACTTTTCTCAGACAAAGCAGGTATAGTTCGGCCTATGAGGCGTTTTCTTCTCTCCGTCGCCCTGGGCGGCCTGTTGGCCGCGTGCAGCGGCGCGCCACTGTCCATCGCCATCACCGTCGAACCTGTCGACGTTAGCCTGATCTCGGACGGGGCCATCTACTTCCAAAAGGCTGGGCAGATGCAGAAGCCGCCGGTGGGGGTCAAGGAGATCGGCCTCGAGGGGACGGCGAATTTCACCGATCGGGGGGTCTTACACTTCTACGCGACCGATCAGGAGCCCGACTGCCCCATCATCGGGAGCTTCTTCCGCTGCAGCAGCCCCAGTGCGGCTACCATGGACGACCTGGGCACGCTCGACTTCAGCAAGAACAGCACCTCCCCCTTGAAGTGGTCGGGAGCTCACCTGACCAACGGCGTCAACAACCAGACCCTCTACATCGGGGTCAAGCTGGAGAGCCTGGGCCTCACCAGCGGCAGGCTTAGCTTCGAAAACCTCGTCGCCAAGGTGGTGTTGTTCTAATGCATGAAACCCTCGAGGGCACCATCCTGCAAGCCCAGGCGCTGAGCATCCACGGTGCCGTGTTCTACGATTTGCTCTTGCAAACCGCCGAGGGCCCCAGGCGTGTGCGCTGCCAGGACACCTTCCTCTCCCCTCCCCCGCAGGCGGGCGAGAAGCTGCGTCTGGAGCTGATCCTGGGCAATGTCAGCAGCGTTGAGCGTCTTCTGTGAGGCCACATGCGGCGGGGGCATCTGCTCAGGCCCGCTTCGGAGCCTCGAGCGGCATGGAGGGATTCAGCATATCTGATAAAGCATGACTCAAGTTCTCTAAGTGTGCCTTCTGACCCTATTGCGCCGGAAGCGGGTTGTAGAATCCAACTAAGTCGTTCTTTCCCGCCGCAGAGCGACGGCTAAACAGGCGGGCTACGGAGGAAACGAATGCGTCTTGAATTGCCGGTCATTCCCTTGCGCTCGACGGTCATCCCGCCCCACGCCACCGCTCCGGTGGAGGTGGGTCGCGCGAAGTCCAAGCGAGCAATTGAGGAAGCCCTGGGGGCCGACCGGCTCATCTTCCTGGTGGCGCAGCGCGACCCCGAGGTGGATGATCCGACCCCCGACGATCTCTACGGCATCGGCACTTTGGGGGTGGTCAAGCAAGCCATGCGGCTGCCGGATGGCACGATGCAGGTCATGGTCGAGGTTCGCAGCCGGGTACAGCTGCTCGATTACATCGCCGGCCCCTACCTGCGCGCCCGTGGCGAGGTGCAAAGCGAAGCCCCCTTGCGCGACGAGACGTTGGGCCGGGTGCTGGTCGATGAGATCAAGGATGCCTTCGACCGCTATGTCGCCGGCCACAAGTCGCTGCGGCTGGACCGCTACCAACTCGATAACCTGCGGGCCACCAGCGACCCCGCGGTGCTGGCCGACACCATCACCTTCCACGCCACCTGGAGCGTGGAGGAAAAGCAGGCCGTGCTCGAGGCCACCGACCTCGAGGCCCGCCTGAAAAAAGTGCTGGAGTTCCTCACGCGCGACCTCGAACGCTTCGAAATGGACAAACGCGTCTCGCAGCGGGTCAAGGAGCAGATGGACCAGAACCAGCGCGAGTACTACCTGCGCGAGCAGATGAAGGCCATCCAGAAGGAGCTGGGCGGCGAGGACGGGCTAAGCGACCTCGAGGAGCTGCGCGGCAAGATCGAGGCCGCCGGGATGCCCGAGGCCGTCAAGCAGAAGGCCCTCAAGGAGTTGCAGCGCCTGGAGCGCATGCAGCAGGGTAGCCCCGAGGCCACCGTGGCCCGCACCTACCTCGACTGGCTGGTCGAGGTACCCTGGACCAAGGCCGACGACGAGGTGCTCGACATCAACAAGACCCGCGCCGTGCTCGACGAGGATCACTACGGCCTACAGGACGTGAAGGAGCGCATCCTGGAGTACCTGGCCGTGCGCCAGATGACTCAGGGGCTCGAGGTGCGCAACAAGGCCCCCATCCTCGTGCTCGTAGGGCCTCCCGGCGTGGGCAAAACCAGTCTGGGTCGCTCCATCGCCCGCAGCATGAACCGCCAGTTCTACCGCATCTCCCTGGGTGGCGTGCGCGACGAGGCCGAGATCCGCGGCCACCGCCGCACCTACATCGGGGCGCTACCCGGCAAGATCATCCAGGCCATGAAGCAAGTCGGGGTGATCAACCCGGTGATCCTCCTCGACGAGATCGACAAGATGAGCGCCGACTGGCGCGGTGACCCCGCCAGCGCCATGCTGGAGGTGCTCGACCCCGAGCAGAACAGCACCTTCACCGACCACTACCTCGACGTGCAGTACGACCTCTCCCGGGTCTTCTTCATCACCACCGCCAACACCCTCCAGACCATCCCGCGGCCCCTGCTCGACCGCATGGAGGTCATCGAGATTCCCGGTTACACCAATTACGAAAAGCACAACATCGCCAAGCAGTTCCTGCTACCACGCCAGATCCGAGAATCCGGGATGGAGGGCAAGCTCTCCGTCAGCGATGCCGCCATCGACCGGGTGATCAACGAGTACACCCGCGAGGCCGGGGTGCGCAACCTCGAGCGCGAGCTGGGTAAGATCGCCCGCAAGGGAGCCAAGAACTTCCTCGAGTCTCCCTGGGAGGGTCAGCGCCTGGTAGATGCCCCCGAGGTTCCCGCCTACCTTGGCATCCCCAAGTTCCGCCCCGACAAGGCCGAGAAGGAACCCAGCGTCGGCACCGCGCAGGGGCTGGCCTGGACTCCCGTGGGGGGTACGCTGCTCACCATCGAGGCCGTGGCCGTCCCCGGGAGCGGCAAAATCGTGCTCACCGGCTCGCTGGGCGAGGTGATGAAGGAGTCGGCTCAGGCCGCTTTTACCTACCTGCGGGCACACGCCCAGGAGTGGGGCCTGCCCGAGGACTTCCACAACAAGTACGACGTCCACGTGCACGTGCCCGAAGGAGCAACCCCCAAGGACGGCCCCAGCGCGGGCATCACCATGACCACCGCCCTCGCTTCGGCCCTCTCCCGCCGTCCTGTCCGTATGGACATCGCCATGACCGGCGAGATCACCCTACGCGGCAAGGTGCTGCCCATCGGTGGCGTCAAGGAGAAGCTGCTGGCGGCCCACCAAGCTGGCATCAGCAAGATCATCGTGCCCAAGGAAAACGAGGCCCAGCTTCAGGACCTCCCCGAGGAAATCCGGCGCGGGCTCGAGATCACCCTGGCCGAGGACGTGAGCGAGGTGCTCAAGACCCTCCTGCTCCCCGAACCCGTCATGCCCGTGGTGCAGCCCGGCGAGAACCGCCCCCAACCCGGCGCAGGCGCTTGAACTGCGCGCGCAAACTGGGGCAGGTCTTGTGCCTGCCCCTATGGTGTTCGGTTGGCTTGCCACCCAAAGGTCTTTGATTTCGATGACCCCGTCGGACAGGCGGCATCGGGCATAATCTGGATCATGGGTCGCGTGATCGCCTTCGTGGTTATTACGGCACTGCTTCTCATCGCCTGGTTCGCCCTGCTGCACCGCTACGGCGGCTAAAGCCGTGCCAACAGGCGCCTGGCATACAGCGGAGCATAAAAGTAAGCCGCCGAACCAAAGCCGGTGATGGCGTAACCGCCGGGGATCTCCTTGAGGTAATCCCGGTCGAGGCGGTAACGCACGCCGCTCCAACTCGAGCGCCACTCGGGCCGATACCCCAGCAGCCCCTCAGCCCCTGAGAGCAACCACTCGACTTCCTGCGGCTGAATTTGGTGAGGCGAGTAGTGCTCCTGGTGTGGCAGGTAGCTCCCTCCCAGGCTGTGCCCCGCCACGTAAACCCCGTAGGAGCGGGCCTGCTTGAAGTGCTCGCGGGTGAGGAGCACCGAGCCCGGCGTGAAGCGTCCGCCGAGAGCAAGCAGATGGGCTCCGCTGGCCCCGCCGGCGTACACCAGCACCTCGTACGCCAGACGCTGGCCGCCCTCGAGCCACAGGACGTTGCCCTCCAGATGCTCCACGCCCACCCAGCGGATATCCAGGCCCTCGGCCAGGCGGTGCAGGAGCGGGGTGGACTCGAGCCAGCCCGCGTTCTCCAGGTACAGACCCTCCTCGAGCCACCGGTGAGGAATGCCGCGCCCCTCGAGCCGCGCCTGCCACGCCCCTCGCTCGGACTGGGGCACCGGACGCAGGATGCCCTGGCGTACGGGGGTGAAGCGGGGGTAGAAGCCCCAGAGGGCCTCGAGGGCCTCCTCGGCCTCGGGCGCCACCGAGCCGCGCTTGCCCCGCACCGGGTTGAGCAGGGGCTCGGGCACTCGGCTCGCCTCGCCCAGCTCCCGGCTGACCACCAGTACCCGCTGCCCCGCTTCGTGCAGGAGCCGGGCCGCGGTCAGGCCCGCGATGCCCGCGCCCAACACCACGATCCCGGCTTCCGGCTGGCTCACGGCTGGGATAGCTCAAGCGCGCTTGGGGTAGAAGACGTAAACGGCGTCTTCCTTGCGGCACAGGTCGCGGCTGGCGAGCAGCTCAAGCGTATGCCGGGCCTGCTCCAGCGGCATCCCCACCGTCTGAGCCAGCTGCTCGGCGCTGATCCTGCCCCCCTTGCGCCAGGCGACCTGCATGGCCACGCGCTCCCGTGCAACGGGCCCAATGCCCCCACGGTCGAGCCGGAAGTTCCACCTCAGGGTCAGCCAGCCCGCCAGGAGGGCGAGGAGGCTCGAGACGACAAAACTTGGGAGGTTCCAGCGAAAGGTGGCCAAGCTCATGGCGAAGACCGCCGCCCCCACAAGCCCAGCGACGAGAAAACGTGGTTGCATGGGTTCAACATACCGCCAGGAGGCCCCTAAGGCTAGGGGGGAAAAGGGCAGGCACGGGGGCCTGCCCCTACAAGGTTTTGCGTCGGGTGTTCGACCTACGCCATCACCAGCGGGATGGTGGCGGCCTCCTGCGCACCCACCACTTCCCCGAAGAGCATGTGCGGCGTGGCTTGCTTGACCTCGACCTGATACAGCCCTGGCGCCGGAGCCTGGGCTGCTGGGATCAGCACCGGGTGGTTGCCCCGGTCGTGGCCCTCGGCGTAGCCCTCGTCCTTGGCCGCGCCGCGCACCAGTACCTCGACGGTGCGGCCTACCCACTGCTGGTTCTTTTTGTAGCTCCACTCCTTCTGCTTCTCGATCAGGCGCTGCAAGCGTTCGACCTTGACCTCGCGAGGCAAATCCTGGAAGTGCTTGTAACTGGGGGTGCCGGGGCGCGGGGAGTAGATGAACATGTAGGCCGAGTCGTACTGCACTTCGTCGTAGAGGGTGAGGGTCTGCTCGAAGTCCTCCTCGCTCTCGCCAGGGAAGCCCACGATGATATCGGTGGAAAGCACCACGTCGGGGATGGCCTCCTTGATGGCGCGGATGCGGTCTAGGTACCACTCGCGACGGTACTCCCGCCCCATGCGGCGCAGCACTCGGTTGGAGCCCGACTGCACCGGCAGATGAATGTAACGGCACACCTGGGGCGTTTCGGCGATGGCGGCGATCACCTCGTCGGTAAAGTTGACCGGGTGGGAGGTGGTGAACTTGACGCGGGGAATGCCGATTTGGCCCACCAGGCGTAGCAGTTCCCCGAACTTGGGAAAGCCCGGTTGGTCGTTGCCGTAGGAGTTGACGTTCTGGCCCAGCAGGGTCACCTCGAGCACGCCCGCGGCCTTGAGTTGCTCGAGTTCGCGCAGGATCAGATCGGGGTGGCGGGAAACCTCGGGCCCGCGGGTGGTGGGCACGATGCAGTAGGTGCAGTGGTGGTTACACCCACGGATGATGCTGACGAAGGCCGAAAGCTGGCCCTGCGGCGCCGGGGGCAGGTGGTGGGTGAGCTCTTCGCGGAAGGAGAGGTCCCAGAAGCGGTTCTTGGCCTCGATAGCCTTGCCGATCTCGGTGAGGGCACCGGGGCCCAGAAGCACGTCCACGCCGAACTTACGCGCGATCTGCTGACCCTCCTCGAGCTGGGCCAAACAGCCCATCATGCCCACCATCAGGCCCCGCTTCTCCTTCTCCTTGCGCAGTTCACCCAGCAATGAACGCACCTTCTCCACCGGCTTCCCACGCACCGCACAGGTGTTGACCAGCACGAAGTCGGCCTCGGGAATGGAGTCGACGAACTGCGCGCCAATGGAAGCGAGTTCCGACCTGACCAGGTGGGTGTCGTACTCGTTCATCTGGCATCCATAGGTGATGATGTGGGTCTTCATTCGTACCTCAGCGGCTTGCCGGAGGGATTCCGGGGCCTGGAGACGATGGCTCGAGGCCACCAGCGCTTTCAAGTGTATCAAATGTGCACGCTCGGCCAATCAAAGCCGTGAAATTTAAGTATGAAAAACATCAAGGCTTTGATACCAGATTCGGTCAGTTCGTTCCCGAACGGGAACGCCGCCCCGCTTTGGCGGAGCGGCCGACCGAAGGGAGGGGTGTGCTCTAGGATTCAAAAAGATAGTCTCTGAAGGTCTTTGCTTTGGGTGATTATCTTTTTGAATCCGGTATGAGAGAGTCATGAAGCGCAAAAGATCGGTCCGCTCGAGCCCAACCCGCCTGAGCCGGCAAGCCACTCGAGACCACGGCGCGCTGCTGCTGATGCTCACACCCTACCTCATCGGCACCACCGTGCTGGTGGTCGTGCCTGCCCTGCTGGCGATGATCATTGCCTTTACACGCTACGACACGCTAGGGTCCCCGGAATGGGTGGGCCTGGGAAACTTCGAGTCCTTGGCCAGTAACTCGCTGTTTTCGGTGGCAGCGCGCAACTCACTGGTCTTCGTACTGCTAGCCGTCCCCCTGCGGATTCTCGGAGCCTTAGCACTGGCTTTGCTGCTGCGCGCACCAAGGCCTGGGATCGGTCTGTTACGCATGGCGGTGTTCTTCCCCACCGTCATCCCCGACGTGGCCTATGCCCTGATCTGGCTGTGGATCTTCAACCCCATCTACGGGCCGCTCAACCTGGCCCTCAAAGCCCTGGGCCTGCCGGTCTCGCCGTGGTTGGCCGAAGGCAATACCGCGCTGCTGGCCATCGTGATCATGGCTGCCTTTCAGATCGGCGAGGGCTTCGTGGTGCTGCTGGCAGGGCTGCAAAACGTCCCCGAGGAGTACTACCAGATCGCCGCGCTCGAGGGGGGCAACCGCTGGCAGCAGTTTCGCTTTATCACACTGCCGCTCTTAGCCCCCTGGCTGCTGCTGCTTACACTGCGTGACATCATCCTGAGTGCGCAGAACACCTTCACCCCTGCCTTCTTGATGACCGGAGGGGGGCCTTACTATGCAACCTTGTTCCTGCCGCTGCTGATGTACCAAGAGGCCTTCGATGCCTTTCGCTTCGGCAGTGCCGCCGCGATGATGCTGCTGTTGCTGTTGGGCGTGGGATTGCTGCTGGGCCTGGTTTACTTGGTGGTGCGGGGCTGGGGGTATAGCGATGAGCAATGAGCTGCACAGAAGCGTGCGTGGGCTGGCTCGAGCCCTGCACTACCTGTTGTCGCTGGCGGTGGCCGGAGTGTTCTTGCTGCCTCTATGGTGGGTGCTGGTGGCCTCGCTACGTCCGCTGGGCCTGCCACCCTCACCCACCCTCGAGTGGCTGCCCAACCTCGAGGGCTGGCGCAACTACGTACGGCTATTCGAGACAGTCCCTCTCGCCAAGCAGCTTTACAACTCGCTGTTTGTAGAGCTATTCGCGGTGCCCCTGACCGTGCTTACCGCTTCCTGGGCGGGCTTCGCTACGGCCCTCTCGAGCCCCCCCCTCCAGCGGCGGCTGGTAATTCTAGCGCTGTTACTGATGCTGGTCCCCAGCACCGCACTGTGGCTGACCCGCTTCCTGCTGTTCAAAAACCTAGGTCTCATCGATACCCCCTGGGCTCTGATCGCGCCCGCCATCGCCGGGAGCAGTTCCTTTTATGTGCTGCTGTTTTTCTGGAGCTTCCGACGCATACCACGTGAGATGCTCGAGGCCGCCCGGCTCGACGGGGCAGGCGTGTTCATGCTGTGGTTGCGCATCGCCATGCCACTGGCACGGCCCACCAGTATCAGCGTGGCTATCCTGGCTTTTAGTTACTACTGGAGTGACCTGAGTTCTCCCCTGCTCTATCTGCGCTCGGAGGAGAAGTACACCCTTCCGGTGGGCCTGCAGGTGCTCCAGCAGATGGACCCGACCAGTTCACCACTGCTGATGGCAGCAGCGGTGGTTATGCTGTTGCCTGTCTTGCTGCTGTTCCTAATCCTTCAGCACTCTCTAGGCTTCAGCGGGCAGCTCTTGCATGACTGGACGGCCCGTTTGGATGCGAAGAGCAAAAAGTAAAATGAGGATCAAACGGACAATTGCCCAGCACATGAATCGCCGGAGGAGAAAACGATGCTGCGGAAAACCTTTTATATCGGCTTGGCATTAGTGGCAGGAGGAGTGCTGCTATGGGGAACTGCCCAGACGACTACCCCCAGCGGGAGCTTCATCTTCATGATCTTTGGAGACCCCGCCGAGAAAGCAGCTTACGACAAGCTGGTAGCGGCCTTCTCCCAGCGCTACCCCCAGGTCAAGGTCGAGATCCTCTATATCCCCAGCCAGACCTCCTACCGCACCCGCCTTGCCGCCGACCTCGCCGCCGGCACCCCCGCCGACGTGTTCTTGCTCAACTACCGCCGCTATGCCCAGTTTGCCGCACGGGGCGTCCTCGAGCCCCTCGACAGCTACGTGGCCCAGAGCAGGGTGCTCAAGCTCGCCGACTTCTACCCCGAAGCCCTCGAGCCCTTCTACTGGAACAGACGCCTGATGGGCATCCCGCAGAACCTCTCGAGCCTGGTGGTCTACTACAACAAAAACCTCTTCGATAAAGCCGGAGTGCCCTATCCCAAAGCAGGCTGGACCTGGAATGACTTCCTCCAAACGGCCAAGGCCCTCACCAAGGACACTAACGGCGACGGCATCACCGACCAATTTGGCCTGGGCACCGAGGCCAGCATCTTCCGGGTGGCCCCTTTCATCTGGCAAAACCGGGGTGACTTGGTGGACGACCCCAAAAGCCCCAAGCGGCTTACCCTCGACGCCCCCGCCACCAAGGAGGCCCTGCAGTGGTTCATGGATCTACAGGTCAAGCACAAGGTCGTACCCAACAAGTTGCTGGAAAAAGCTCGGCCAAGCGAGGAGCGCTTCCTCGATGGTACCCTGGCCATGTTCCTCAACAGCCGTCGGGGAGTGCCCACCTACCGCGAGATCCAAGACTTCGACTGGGACGTAGCTCCGCTGCCGCGGGGCAAAGAGCAGGCCGGCATCCTCCACGCCGACGCCTTCTTCATGGCCGCCGCCAGCCGCAACAAACCCGCGGCCTGGGCCTTCATCGAGTTCGCCAACTCCAAAGAAGGCCAGAGCATCCTGGCCGAATCTGGGCGCACAGTCCCCTCGCTCAAGAGCGTGGCCCAATCGCCCGCCTTCCTCAACCCCAACAGCAAACCACAAAACAGCCGGGTCTTCCTCGACACCATCCCCTACATTCGGGCGGTTCCCGTGATGGAGACCTGGGCAGACATCGAAACGTTGGTCTCAGAGGACCTCGAGCGGGCTTTCCACGGCGACGTGACGCTCGAGGAAGCCATCAAGGCTGCCACCGCTCGCACCCAGCGCTTTTTCCCTAGTAGGTAGCCGTCTACTGCTTCACGCCGTTGACGAAGACCTCCAAGCTATCGTCACGGCCAGGCTTGATGCGCATGACGAGCTCGAGCTGGTCGTTGCGGTAGGCCAGCAGAATCCAGTCTTCGGGGTCCAGGCCCTGCACGGTAGTGCTCAGGGATACGATCACCTGCCGTAGAATCGGGATCAGCGCATCGGCCCTTCGAGCATCGCTCAGGTTGCGCGAGGCGATCACCAGCCCGATACCGGGAACGTACTGCCAGGTTCCCTCGCTGCCCTCGAGCACCCCGTTGATCGCCCCTACCAACGCCGACCGGCTGCGGTTGATCTGCTGCAGATCGAAGGCGAAGGCGGTACTCAACATCACCAACAAGCACCACAGACCACGCTTGATCATCACTCCAACTCCTTTAGGGCTACAACAGCCAATTTCATCGTAACCCCGGTCTTTTTCGAGCACGCTGCAGATTTCAGCAGGCCCGCACGCCAAAAGCGAGCTCTAAGCCGCGCGCGTTACTCGCAGGGTTTCCTGCGATTACATTAAGCTGGACTTACGCAGCCTCCACCTACCCTGCTCACCGCGGACTTAAATCCAAGGTCAACTTTCCTAACGATGCGCTTGCGTCGGCATTGGCAGAAACTCAACTTCAGCCGCTCTCGTGGGCACCCGATCGGTCCATGGACCATCAACCCCACAGCCTAGCCAGGTCTAGCTTGGTAGAAGCAGGGGAAGAGGGCCAGCGGGATGCGTCACCTGCCATCGCCGAAAAGCCCGCCACCATCGCTACCATTAACCCGCATGAAGCTGGCCTGGCTCTTGCCCAAGGCGGGCTACGCGGTGCTCCTGGCTGATAAGCGTGAGGTCGGTGGTTTATGGTGCTGGCGCGCCCGGCAGGACTCGAACCTGCGACCTAAGGTTTAGGAAACCTTCGCTCTATCCAACTGAGCTACGGGCGCACGAAAACGCGCTTGCAGATTGTAGCACAACTTGGCGGCCTGGCTCGAGGCTTGACAAGGTTTTAGGTATACCTAAACTATTAGGGTATATTTGGGTAGGTATACCTAAATACGGAGGTCAACATGTCCCACTGCGCTTACCCCCCTGCTGCTGAACCCCAAGAGCGGCACCATCGCCTGAGGGGGTGGGGGCTGTGAACCCCCCCCTCACCCGCCCCGTCCTAAGCGAGGCTCAGGAGGACTACCTCAAGCAGATTTTGTTGCTGGGAAGCGCGCCGGATGGCTCGAGCCCCCTCGAGCACACCACCGCCGTCTCGACCCAGGAGCTCGCCGACCGTATGGAGGTCAAGCCAGCGTCGGTGACGGGGATGCTCAAGAAGCTGGCCGAGCTCGCGCTGGTGGAGTACGAAGCCTACAAGGGCGTGCGGCTCACGGAGGCGGGGTACAAGGTGGCGCTGGAGGTGCTACGCCACCACCGCCTTCTGGAGACCTACTTACACCAGGCCCTGGGCTACGGCTGGGAGGAAGTGCACGCCGAGGCCGAACGCCTGGAGCACCACATTTCCGAGGCTTTCGAGAAGCGCATCGCCGAGTGGCTGGGCCACCCCTCCCACGACCCTCACGGCGATCCCATCCCTACCGCTGAGCTGCGCCTGCCCGAGGGTGCTCCCACCCGTCGCCTGGCCGCGCTCGAGCCCGCTCAGCGTGGCAGCGTGGTGCGGGTGGGTACCCAAGACCAGGACGCACTCAACCTCTTCGCCCACCTAGGGCTTAGGCCGGGTGCTCAGGTGGAGGTGCTCGAGCATCTGCCCGAGGGGGTGCGGGTCCGGGTAGCAGGAGAGCGCTACTTGCTGCCCATAGCCCTGGCCCAGGTGGTGTGGATCGCTGAGGTGGCGCCATGAGATTCCTACCCCGCCTGTACGTGGGCGTTCTGGCCCTGGCGCTCGGCGCCTGTCAGGGTCAGGAATTCGCCCTCAAGCCCATCGACGGAAGTCGCGCGGTGCGGGCTGTGGCCACCACCAACTTCGTCAGCGACCTGGTGCAGCAGATCGGCGGGGAGCGGGTGCAGGTCACGGGCCTGATGGGCCCCGGCGTGGACCCCCACCTCTACAAAGCCTCGGCCGGGGACGTGCGCAAGCTGACCCAGGCCGACATCGTCTTCTACGGCGGGCTGTTCCTCGAGGGCAAGATGGTCGAGCTCTTCGAGAAGATGCCCAAGGCTATCGCCGTCACCGACGCCATTCCTCGCGAGTTGCTCATTGCCCCCAAGGGCGGCTTCGAGGGAATATACACCTACGACCCCCACGTGTGGTTCGACGTGAGCCTTTGGGCCTACACCGCCGAGGCCGTGCGGGATGGGCTTTCCAGGGTAGACCCGGCTGGAGCTGGGTACTACGCCAGGCGAACCCGGGCGTACCAGGCCCGGCTGCGGGAACTGGACGCGTGGGTCAAGCGGGAGATCGAGCGGATTCCCCCCCAGCAACGGGTGATGGTGACCGCTCACGATGCCTTCAGCTATTTCGGGCGGCGCTACGGCCTCGAGGTGCGCGGCCTGCAGGGTGTCTCCACCGTGGCCGAGACCGGGACCCGCGACGTGCAAGAGCTAGCAGCCTTCCTGGTAGAGCGCGGCATTCGGGCTATCTTCGTCGAGTCCAGCGTGCCCCGCCGCTCGGTGGAAGCCGTGGTGGCGGCGGTGCGGGCTCGAGGCAAGGAGCTCTTCATCGGGGGTGAGCTGTTCTCCGATGCCGCCGGGGACGCCGGAACCCCTGAGGGCACCTACATCGGTATGGTCGAGCACAACGTCAGAACCATCGTTTCGGCGCTGCTTGGAGGCGAGCACCCATGATCAGACCCACGACCAGCGACCAGCTTTCTCCCCCATCCCTGCGCCCATCTCCCCTCGAGGTGCGCGACCTGACCGTAGCCTATCGCGAAAAGCCGGTGCTATTGGACGTAGACCTCGTCATCCCCGAGGGGCAGCTCTGTGCCATCGTCGGGCCCAACGGAGCGGGCAAGAGCACCCTGCTCAAGGCCGTGCTGGGAATGGTCCCCAGGGCCTCGGGCACGGTGCAGTTTTTCGGCCAGCCCCTACGGGTCGTCCGCCGCCGCATCGGCTACGTGCCCCAGCGCTCCTCGGTGGACTGGGACTTCCCGACGAGCGCCCTGGACGTGGTGCTGATGGGGCTCTATGGGCGGCTGGGCTGGTTCAGGCGGCCCGGCAAGGCCGAGCGCGAGGAGGCCATGCGCGCGCTCGAGCAGGTAGGGCTGGCCGATTTCGCCCAACGCCAGATTGCCCAACTCTCGGGCGGGCAGCAGCAGCGGGTCTTCTTAGCCCGTGCCCTAGCACAAAACTCCGACCTCTACTTCATGGACGAGCCCTTCGCCGGGGTGGACGCGGTAACCGAGGAGGCCATCCTGCAGGTGATGCACGAACTCAAGGGGCGAGGCAAGACGGTGGTGGTGGTGCACCACGACCTCGAGACGGTGCGCGACTACTTCGATCACCTCACCTTGCTCAACGTGCAGGTCATCGCCAGCGGGCCGCTCGAGCAAACCTTCACGCCCGAGAAGCTCAAGGCTACCTATGGTGAGCGCATGAGGGTGAGGGGGTGAGGCCGTGGAGCTTTGGGCGATCTTCACCGACTACACCCTGCGTAACGTCGCCTTGGGCGCGGCCCTGCTGGGCCTGGTGGGCGGGGTGCTGGGCAGCTTCGCCATCTTGCGCCGCCAGAGCCTGTTGGGCGATGTCCTGGCCCACGCCTCGCTGCCAGGCATTTGTTTGGCCTTTATCCTCACCGGCGTTAAGGCCCCCCTGGTCCTGCTCCTGGGCGCAGGGGTGGTGGGCTGGCTGGCCTCGCTTTTGATGCTGGCCATCCTGCGCACCACCCGCCTACCTGAAGACAGCGCCCTGGGGGTGATCCTGAGCAGTTTCTTCGGCTTCGGTATCGGCCTCTTAACCTTCATCCAGCACAGCAGAAATAGCAACCAGGCCGGCCTGGACAAGTTCATCTTCGGGCAGGCCGCCACCATCGTAGGCGAAGACGTGGCGACCATGGCCCTCCTGGGCGGCGTCGCGCTGCTCTTGGTGGGCCTGTTGTACAAGGAGTTCAAGCTCATCTCCTTCGACCCCGCCTACGCCGCGAGCCTGGGCCTGCCCGTACGCGGCCTGGGCACGCTGCTGACCTCGCTCACGGTAATCGCGGTAATGATCGGGCTGCAAACCGTGGGCGTGGTGCTGATGGCTGCTATGCTCATCGCCCCGGCGGCGGCGGCGCGGCAATGGACCAACCGCCTGAGCCACATGATCTGGCTCTCGGCGGGATTTGGTATCCTCTCGGGCCTTTTGGGCGCGCTCGTCTCGGCCACGCGCGAGAACCTGCCCACCGGGCCGCTGGTGGTGCTCATCGCCGGCCTCATCAGCCTCTTCTCGCTGCTGTTGGCCCCCGAGCGCGGGCTGGTGTGGGACTGGCAGCGCATCCGTGCCAACCGACAGCGCATCCGCCTCGAGCGTTTGCTGCTCGATGCCCACGTGCTCTACAACCACGCCGAGCTCACCCCTTTGAGCCTGGCCCAACGCCGCCGAAGCACTCCGGCCAGGGCCAGAGCCGAGCTCGAAGAGCTCGTCGCCAGGGGCTGGGTGGTGCAGCGGAACGGTCACTGGGAGCTTAGCGAGCGGGGTCACGCCGAGGCGCACCGGCTCGAGCAGGCCATGCGGGTGCTTCCCAAGACCCCGGGGCCGCTCGCGGGGGACGGGATGGGAGGTGCTTCGTGAGCGCCGATGTGGTCATCATCCTCACCGCCATCCTCGTCTCCACCGCCTCGGCCTTGCTGGGCAGCTTCCTGGTGCTGCGCCGCATGGCCCTCATGAGCGACGCCATCTCCCACGCCGTCCTTCCCGGCATCGTGCTGGCCTTCTGGATCTCAGGGGGCGAACGAGCCACCGCGGTAGCCCTGCTGGGCGCGGCGGCAGCCGGGCTCTTAACCGTGACGCTGGTGGAGTGGCTCACCCGCACGGGCCGCATCAAGAACGACGCGGCCATCGGGCTGGTCTTCCCTGCCCTCTTCAGCCTAGGGGTGCTGGCGGTGTCGCTTTACTTCCGCAACGTCCACCTCGACCTCGATGCGGTGCTCTACGGCGAGATCGCCTACGCCCCCTTCAACACCCTCGAGGCCTTCGGCCTCAATCTGGGGCCAGAGTCGCTGTGGATCATGGGTAGCCTGGCCCTGCTCAATCTGCTGTTCGTGCTGCTGTTTTATAAGGAGCTCAAGCTCTCGACCTTCGACGCCGGGCTGGCGGCAGCTTTGGGCTTTGCCCCTGGAGCGCTGCACTACGCGCTGATGAGCCTGGTCTCCCTCACCGCCGTGGGTGCCTTCCAGTCGGTGGGAGCCATCCTGATCGTGGCCTTTTTGATCATCCCCCCCGCCACCGCCTACCTCCTCACCCAGCGCCTGCCGGTGATGATTGGCCTGGCAGTGCTGGTGGGCACGGCTTCCAGCGTGGTGGGCTACGCGCTGGCCATCCTGCTCGACGCCTCGATCGCGGGGATGATGGCCACGGTAGCCGGGTTACTCTTCATCCTGGCTTGGCTGTTCTCGCCTGTGGACGGGGTGATCACCGCCCGCAGCCGCCGTACTCGGCAGCAGCGGGAGTTCGCCGCCCGGCTCCTGCTGGCCCACCTGGCCCACCACGACCGGCCCGTGTCGGCGCGGGAGGTGCTCGAGGAGTTCGGCTGGAGCCCCGCCTTCCTGGCCCAGGCCCAGCAGTGGGCCCAGCGCGAAGGGCTCCTCACGGGCGACTCCAATGGCCTGCGGCTGACAGCTCGAGGCGTAGCTTTGGCGGGGGAAAAGCCGTAGCGGGTTGCTGAAGGCCCACGACCTGGCGCTTCCTCCCCCTACCGCGCCTGCACGCCAATCCGGTTCCCCGCCGCATCCACGGCGATAATCGTAGCGCTGCGGGCGGGGACTTCGACGTAGAAGGGAACCTCCTTGCCTTTTGGCAGGGAAAGGGCGTTGTAAATGGTCTTAGCGCCCTGCTGGTACTGCACGACCACCTTGTCCACGCTGGTATCGTCCAAGGCTCGCCCGGTGATGCGGATCCCCTTGTTGACGGGCGTTCGCTCTACGATGGGCTCTTGATTTTCCGAGCCCTCTGGGGGCGTAACGGTGCGGGTGACGTACTCGACGATGGGCTCGACGCGCTCGAGGCGAACCTGCGGCTGCCGAGCGTCGAGCACCAGGGGAAGCTTCATCTGTCGGCTGCGACCGTTCACATCGGTCGCGGTGATGATCAGCTCGACCTGACCCGACTGCGGGGTATTGACGACGAAGCTGAACTGATAGAGCCTGTCCCCCACTTCCTTCTGCGGCAGGAGCTCCGTTTCCTTCTGGATGTTGCTCCTAACCCGCACGCTGCTGAGGCCGGTGTCGTCCATGGCGTAGCCCACCACCCGGACCTTGCGATCCTTGAACACCCCGCCCTGCGGCTGCACTACCGAGAGCAGTGGAGCCAGGGTATCGTTGCTGCGCATACAAGCAGGCAGTGTGAGCAAAAGAAAAATGGAGAGGAGCCAACGCATCCCCTCCATCCTAACAACCCTGGTTTAGAAGTACAGGCGCGGGCCCAAGTTGATGCCCAAGCCGAACGCCGAGTTACTGCCCGCGAAGGTGAAGCCCGGCACCACCTCGGTGAGCAGGCTGAGCTTCCCGGCCACTTGGACCCCCGTACCGGTGCTGCCCCCAGCCACCACCTCGAGGCCAACCCCCGCACCGGCGTAGAGGTTATACCGGATTCAAAAAGATACTCTTCAAAACCAAAACCCAGAGGCTATCTTTTTGAATCCCAGAGCACTCCCTTCGGTCGGGTTAGTTCGTCACCGAATGGTGACGAACTAACCGAATCTGGTATTAGGCCCCTGAAGGGTGAAGGGGAACAGCGCGTCGGCGGTAAGGCCAAAAACGGTGGTGGTGCCCCCACTCCCACAGCCGCGCCACCCCGCAAGCTCAGCGGACCCAGGAGGTTCTCCTTCCCTGCGCGATGGAAAGCTGCCCAGAGACCGCTTCGCCGAACACTCGGCCCCAAGCAAGAGCATCGGTAAGCGCAAAAACAACCATCAAAACGAGAATTCTCTTCATATTCCTCCGGTCCAGAGTATGTACAGGAAGTGTTCGCCCTACAAAAATAAGGATGGCAAGGGCGGGACGTGCCCTCGCCATCTCGGCTAAGTGGGTTTTATCGGAAGATCACACCAACCCGGGTGGCAAAACCGGGTCCAACAGACGTCACCCCACCTGTAAAGGCGATATTGGCCCCTATCTGACCTTCCCCGTAGAAGCTGTAGGTGGTGCCGGCCAGCTTGTACTCGATGCCAACCAAACCGTGCGGAAAGACGTAAAAGCCACCTCCCAGGAAGGCCCAGAAGCCCGCCCCTGCACCAGCCCCGAAGTACCAGCTCAACTCGTTGCCCCCGGTCACCGGGATCTGGTTCTCACCGATGATGAAATCGGCAGAAGCGCCCAGGCCGGCGAAGGAGACGCCGCCCCCGAAGCGCAGGCTGCTGGACTGATACTGAATGCCCAGCCACTCGGGCCAGCCCGAGTAAACGCCAAGGCCTTCCGATTGAGCCAAGCCAAGGGAGCCGAGGACAAAAAGCACCGACGTTACTATAAAAAGCTTGAACTTCTTCACGCTGTCACCTCCTGATTCTGAGTCTATCATGTGAGCGTTATTCAGGTGTTATTTCATGTAGTATAGAGCGCGTTAATCTTGACGTAACCCTCGGTCAGGTCGCATCCCCAAGCCATTGCCTGGGCAGCGCCGGCGCCGAGGTCGGCTTCCACCAGAACCTCCTCGGCCTTCATGCTCTGGGAAGCCTGATCGCGGTCGAAGGGCAGCGCGGCACCGTCGTAGAGGGGTATGCCCTGGAGCTTGATGTGGACCCTCGAGGGGTCGAAGCTCGCCCCCGAGCGGCCCAGGGCCATCATGATGCGGCCCCAGTTGGGGTCGTTGCCGTAGACCGCGCTCTTCCACAGCGGGCTGGCGGCAACGGTGCGGGCGGCGTTGCGGGCCTCGTCCTCGCTGCGGGCCCCCGTGACCCGCACGGTGATGAGCTTGCTGGCACCTTCCCCGTCGCGGGCGATCTGGCGGGCGAGGGAGACGCAGACCGACTCCACGGCCTGCCAGAAGGCCAAGGGATCGGGCTCTCCTGCGGCGCCGTTGGCCATGATCACCGCCATGTCGTTGGTGGAGGTGTCACCATCGACGCTGACCTGGTTGAAGCTGTGGTCTACCACGCGCTTCCAGCCGCGGCGCAGTTCGTCCTGGGGCACGGCGGCATCGGTGAAGACGAAGCCGAACATGGTCGCCATGTTGGGGTGGATCATCCCGCTGCCCTTGGCGACCCCCACCACGCGGATACCGCCGGGAAGCTCGGCCTCGGCGGTCTTCATGGTCAAGTCGGTGGTCATGATGGCTTCGGCGAAGGGGGTGAGCTCGAGGTCCAAGCCCAAGCTAGGCAGGGCGGCTTCGATCTTCTCGAGCGGCAGCGGCACCCCGATGACCCCCGTAGAAGCGGTCAGCACGGCCTCGGGGGCGATACCCAGCCGCGTAGCGGCCAGCTCGGCCATGCGGCGGTCGGCCTGGAACCCGGCTTCACCCGTCGCGCAGTTGGCGTTGCCGGCGTTGACCACGATGGCCTGCAAGGGGCCTCCGGCCTCACGCAACCGGCGCCCGCGCAGCACGCAAGGGGCGGCAGCCTGGTTAAGCGTGCCCACGAAGGCCCAAGCACACGGCCTTCCCGAGGCGACGAGGGTGAGATCGGGTTTGCCGGAAGGTTTGATGCCTGCGCGGGTAGCCCCCGCACGAAAGCCAATGGGTAATCTCATGCCGATAGCTTATAGCCGATGCGCCTTGCGTACGACCCCTGGCGTTCTGCGTTCAGCGGCCTTCTTCCTTCAGTCGCCGAAGTATTCATAGCTGCGCTCGCCCTCGAGCCCCAACATCAGGTCGAGGTTCTGCACCGCCGCGCCCGAGGCTCCCTTGCCCAGGTTGTCGAAGCGGGCGATGAGCAGGGCTTGCTCTCGAGCCGGGTTCTCGTAGACGAAGAGCTCCATGCGGTTGGTGCCGTTGAGGGTTTGGGGGTCGAGCACGGGGTTGTGGGCGCCATAGGTCTCCAGCGGCATCACCGTGACGAAGCGCCGGCCCCGGTAGTGCTCGCTCAAGGCCGCGTGCAGCTCAGTAGCCTTCACCGGCTTCGGCAGGGCCCACAGATGCACCGGGATCACGATGAGCATGCCCTGGGCGAAGCGGCCTACCGCCGGGGTGAAGATGGGTTCGCGGGTGAGGCGGGCGTACTTGGTCATCTCGGGCACGTGCTTGTGGGTGAGCTCGAGGCCATAGGCGCGGTAATCCCCGGCCAGGCGGTGCTCACCGCGGCCCTCCATGGCCTCGATGAGCTGCCGCCCGCCCCCGCTGTAGCCCGAGGTTCCCTGCACCGAAGCCGCGAAGTCGTGGGGCAGGAGCCCGGCGTCCACCAGCGGGCGCAAGAGGCCGATGGCTCCGGTGGGGTAGCAGCCGGGGTTGGAGACGAAGCGGGCCCGACGGATTTGCTCCGGCTGGGCGGGGCTCATCTCGGGGAAGCCGTAGACCCAGCCCTCGGCCACCCGGTGCGCGGAGCTGGCATCGAGGATGCGGGTCTGTGGGTTTTCCACCAGGCCCACCGTCGCTCTGGCCACGTCGTCGTGCAGGCAGAGGATGGCCACGTCGGCCTCGTTGATCAGGCGCTTGCGCTCGAGTTCGTCCTTGCGCTTGGCCGGGTCGATGGAGAGCAGCTCGAGGTCGTCGCGCCCCAGCAGCCGCCCCCGGATCTGCAGGCCGGTGGTCCCGGCCTCGCCGTCGATGAAGACCTTGGGCTTTCTCATCAATGTTTACCAGGACAGCGCGAGGGGCGCGTCAGGAAAAGCCAGGGGAGCTACCGGCTCGGCGGGGTCGTGATCCAAATGGGACAGGTAACGGCTGCCCTTGGGCTGGCGGTAGACCTCGAGGGTGGTTGCGGCGGCCTCGAGCGCGAGGTACACGTCCTGAGCCTGGGGGTGTTCATGGCGATAATCGGCCACTCGGATCAGGGCCAGGTCGGGCTGAGGCATGGAGTGCTGGCCCAGGCGGAGGGGGTTCTGGGTGCTAACCAGGGCCCTGCCCCGGAAATTCTCGTAGAGCGCGTCCTGAAACTTGCGTACCAGCGTGGCGTGAAGCGGTCCTATGGCCGGCATCTCGTAGACGACCCCCTCGATGAGTTCATAGCGTCTATCCGGCGGCAAGTTCAGGCGGTAGAAATCTTCCACCGTCAATTTGTAACGACGGGATGGAGTCTGAGGCTCACGTACCGCCATGGTCTCAGTCTACCCCCTCAGCCTAGGAGATGGTACAGCAGCGCCTTCTGGGCGTGCAGACGGTTTTCAGCTTGGTCGAAGACCCGGCTCTTGGGGTGCAGGGTGGCCTCCTCCACCACCTCCTCGCCGTAGTGGGCCGGCAGGCAGTGCAGGAAGATGCCGTCCGGGGCGATGAGTTCCAGCATGGCCGGGGTCACCTGGAAGCCCGCGAAGTCCTTGATCTTGCGCCGCTGGCTGGCTTCCTGCTCCTGGCCCATGCTCACCCACACGTCGGTGTAGAGCACCTGGGCACCTTCGGCGGCCTCGAGGGGATCGTGGGTGAGGGTGATGTCGGCCCCGCGCTGCAGCGCGTCGAGCAGGATGACGGCGTTGGGCTCGTAGCCGCGCGGGGTGGCGATGGTGAGCTTGGCCCCCGAGAGCACCGCGCACTGGATGTGGGCGTTGGCCATGTTGTTGCCGTCGCCGATGTAGGCCACGCGCAGGCCCCGGGTGTCGGGGAAGGACTCCTCGATGGTCTGGTAGTCGGCCATGAGCTGCACGGGGTGCAGCAGGTCGGAGAGACCGTTGATGACGGGCTTGGAGGAGTAGCGGGCGAGCTCTTCGAGCGTGGAGTGCAGGTAGACCCGCGCCATGATGGCCTCCACCCAGCGCTCGAGGTTCATGGCGATGTCGCGCACCGGCTCGCGCGTGCCCAGGCCGATCTCGGCGTTGGTGAGGTTCACCGCGTGCCCGCCGAGCTGGTTCATGGCCACCTCGAAGGTGGTGCGGGTGCGTAAGGAAGGCTTCTCGAAGATCATGGCCAGGGTTTGGCCCTCGAGGGGGCGTTGGCCCTTAAACTCGCCCCGCTTCATGGCGTGAGCGGTATCCAGCACCGCCCGGTACTCCTGGGGTGAGAGGTCGAGGTTGGAGAGGAAGTCGCGGCCTTTGAGGCTCTGTACGGGTTTGAGGGTTTCGAGCACGGTGTGCCTCCACGTTGAACGCACACTTATGCGTCCAGAGAGCGTGATTATACATCAAGGCCGCCGTGTGCGCGCTCATCCCCCCACGTGCACCACCGGGCGGCGGGAGGGATCGGGCTCGGCCTGGCGCAGGATTTCGCGGGTCATGGGGGGCACGTCGCCCTCGCCAAAGGCCAGGAAGGTGAAAGCTTTGAAGATAGGGCTGGACTCGCTCCACTCGAAGTAGATATGGGGGATTTTGCCGGTCTGGTCGCGCACGTAGAGCAAGAAGGCGGCGATGGCGTTGGGGATGGAGGGGCTTTGTATGCGGATGATGGGATAATCCCCTACCTCGACTCCCCAAACCTTGAGCACGTCGGAAAAGTCGGAGGCGTCGGGCACGAAAACCTCGAGGAAGGCCACGGGGTCTTTGGGCGGGATGTGGGTGAGCCGCCGCACGACGGCCTCCTTGGAGGAGTACTCCCCGATGTCACCCCGCTGACGGTGGTTGGCGATGAAGCGGATTTCGCCCTGGGCCAGATTGCGGATGATGCGCCGGGCCTCGGCGTCCACCTCCACCCGCTCTGCGCGCAGCTCCGTCGAGCGCACGATGCGCGAGACGATCGAGACCACCATCACCCCGACGATGAAGAAGGAGGCGATCTGGAGGCCGCTGAGGTTCCCCAGCACGATCACCACAGAAGTGTAGATGAAGACCAGGCTCACCAGCCCAAAACCTGCTGCCGCCCAGGTCTGCTTTTTGTGCAGCGCTGAGAGGGTGACGGCAACGGCGGCTGAGGTCATCAGCGCCAGGACGCCCGTGGCGTAGGCCCCGGCCTGGGCATCCACGTCGGCGCGGAAGGCCAGGGTAACCGCGAGGCAGATGGCGGTGAAGATCAGGGTGAGGGGACGGGTGGCCCTGGCCCAGTCAGGGGCCATGCCGTAGCGGGGCAGGTAGCGCGGAGTGATGTTGAGCAGCCCGGCCATGGCCGAGGCCCCCGCGAACCACAGGATCAGGATGGTGCTGAGGTCGTATAAGCTGCCGAAGAGCTCGCCCAGGTGCTCATGGGCCAGATAGGCCAAGGCCCGCCCGTTGGCCTCCCCGCCGGGCTGAAAAGCTTCAGGTGGGATGAGCACCGTGGTGACGAAGGCGCTGGTGATGAGCATGAAGCTCATGATCAAGGCGGCGGTGGTCAGCAGCTTGCGCGAGTTCTCGATACGCCCCTTGGGGTAGCGGGGGTCGTCGTCGGGGTAGCCTCGCACCAGGGGCATGACCACCACCCCGGTCTCGAAGCCCGACAAGCCCAGCGCCAACTTGGGGAACACCAGCAAGGAAGCTCCGATCACCGCGCCCACCGAGCTGTAGTCGATGCTCAGGCGTCCGGTCCAGTTGGCGATGAGCGAGGGATCGGCCAGGATGAGGCGGAAGCCCTCGAGCACCACCACCAGGCTCGAGCCGATGTAGAAGACCACCAACACCACCGCGATGCCGATGGCCTCCTTGAAACCGATGAGGAACACCCCGCCCAGCAGGACCACCAGCAACAGGGTGAGGGGGAGCTGATGCTGCATCCAGGCCGGCACGAAGGGGTTTTCGATGATGTGCTTGGCCGCATCCGCCGCCGAAAGGGTGATGGTGATGACAAAACCCGTGGCCACGAAGCCGATCAGGGCCAACACCACGAACTTGCCCACCCAGCCCTCGAGCAATCGCTCGAGCATGGAGATCGAGCCGTCACCGTGGGGGCTCTCCCCGGCTACCCGGCGGTACATGGGCAGGGCCCCCAAAAGCGTCACCAGCACCAGTACCAAGGTGGCGATGGGCGAGAGCGCGCCCGCGGCCAGCGCGGCGATCCCCGGCTGGTAGCCCAGGGTGGAGAAGTAGTCCACCCCGGTCAGGCACATCACCCGGTACCAAGGGTGGGTATGCTGGGGCTCGGTCTTGGGGGTTTCGGGGGTGTAGAAGCCTTCGGTGCTCTGTTGAGGCAGGCCCTGCAGCAGCCAGCGCACAAAGGAGTTGAGTTGAGGTTTGGCTCGAGCCATAAGGCGTAGCCGCAGCTACAGGGGCTTAGTGTACACCCCCACGAGGAGCTCGGTTCGGTCCCGGCTCAGTCTGCCGCTACTGGGCGTCCCGACAGGGAATTGGCGATCTCGGGAATGCGGGCCAAGAAGGCACCGGTGGGACTGTTGGTGAGGGCTACCTGCTCGGGGGTGCCTTCGGCGACGATCTCCCCACCGCGGGCTCCCCCTTCAGGGCCCAGGTCGATGACCCAGTCGGAGGTTTTGACCACGTCCATATTGTGCTCGATGACCACCACGGTGTTTCCGGCATCTACCAGGCGGTGCAGCACGTTGAGCAGCTTGGATACGTCCTCAAAGTGCAAGCCCGTAGTGGGCTCATCGAGGATGTAGAGGGTGCGGCCTGTAGCCTTGCGGCCCAGCTCGGTAGCCAGCTTGATGCGCTGGGCCTCGCCACCGGAGAGGGTAGGCGAGGGCTGGCCGAGCTTCATGTAGCCCAGACCCACGTCGAGCATGAGCTGGAGCTTACGGGCGATGGTGGGCACATTCTCGAAGAAGGCCAAGCCCTCCTCGACGGTCATGTCGAGCACGTCGGCGATGGACTTGCCGCGGAACTTGACCTCGAGCGTCTCCTTGTTGTAGCGCTTGCCTTTACACACCTCGCACTGCACGTAGAGGTCGGGCAGGAAGAGCATCTCGATCTTCTTGGTGCCATCCCCGCCGCAGGCTTCGCAGCGCCCCCCCTTGACGTTGAAGCTGAAGCGCCCGGCCTGGTAGCCCCGCTTACGGGCTTCGGGGGTCTTGGTGAAGAGGTCGCGGATCTCGTCGAAGATGCCGGTGTAGGTCGCGGGATTGGAGCGCGGGGTGCGCCCGATGGGCGACTGGTCGATCTCGATGACCTTGTCGAGGTGCTCTAAGCCTTCGATCTTGTCGAAGCGGCCAGGGATGGTCTTGGCCCGCATCAGATCGCGGGCCAGGGCCGCGTAGAGCACGTCGTGCACCAGGGTGCTCTTGCCCGAGCCCGAGGGCCCAGTGATGGCCACGAAGCGGCCCAGCGGAATCCGGAGGTCGACGCCCTTGAGGTTGTGCTCGCGAGCCCCGCGCACCACCAAGCTCTTGCCGTTGCCCTTGCGCCGGACCTTGGGTACCCCGATATGCCGGGTGCCCTTGAGGTAAGCCCCGGTGAGGCTGTTGGGGTTGTCGAGGATGTCCTGCAGGACCCCCTCGGCCACGATGTGCCCGCCGTGGATTCCGGCCCCTGGCCCCATGTCCACGATCCAATCGGCCTCGCGCATGGTGTCCTCGTCGTGCTCGACGACGAGTAGGGTATTGCCCAAGTTGCGCAGCTTCTTCAGCGTGCCGATGAGGCGCTGGTTATCCTTGGGATGCAACCCGATGGAGGGCTCGTCGAGCACGTAGAGCACCCCGGTGAGGCCCGAGCCCACCTGGGTCGCCAGGCGGATGCGCTGGGCCTCGCCGCCCGAGAGGGTGTTGGCGGCGCGGTCGAGGGTGAGGTAGTCGAGGCCGACGTCCTCGAGGAAACCCAGCCGACTGGTGATCTCGCGCCAGATGGGGGCGGCCACCTGGAGCTGGAACTCGTTGAGGTCGCGCTTCTCCAGCGGCTCGGCCAGGCCTTCGATGGGGATGCGGAACTCGGCCAGGCGCTCGCAGGCCTCGATGACGCGGTTCTGGCCCAGCGCCTCGAAGAATTGCCGGGCCTCGCGCACGGGGAGGTTGGAAACATCGGCGATGTTGAACAGCCCCACCCGCACCGACAGCACCTCCTTCTTGTAGCGCGTGCCCGAGCAGGCCGGGCAAGGCTGGAGGGTCATGTAGGCCTCCAGCGCCTCGCGCAAACCCTCAGACTCGGTCTCCTGGTAGCGCTTCTCGAGCCAGGGGATGACCCCCTCGTAGTGCACCTGGAAGCGCAGCGTCTCGCGCCCGCCCCGTCGGAACACCACTTCAAAGGGCTCGCTCAGCCCGTGGATCACCGCCTCCTGCGCCGCAGGGGGCAGTTCCTTGAAGGGGGCCTTCATGTCGAAGCCCATGTGCTCGGCCAGCGCCCGCAGACGGTCCCAGAGGTAGCCCTTGCCGTTGTCGCGGCCCTTGGACCAGGGGATGATGGCCCCTTCGGCCAGGGAGAGCTCGGGGTTGACCACCAGTGCCGGGTCGAAGACCTGGTTGTAGCCCAGCCCCGAGCAGTCGGGACAGGCGCCGTAGGGAGCGTTGAAGGAGAAGATGCGCGGCTCGAGCTCCTCGAGCACGCTACCGTGCTCGGGGCAGGCGAACTTCTCGGAGAAGAGTTCCTCACTCCCGTCATCGGGGTAGAGCACCCGCATCAGGCCCTCCCCGCGCAGCAGCGCCAGCTCGACCGACTCGGCGATGCGGCTGCGCTCCTCGGCCTTGAGCACCACCCGGTCGATCACCAGGTCGATGTCGTGCTTCTCGTACTTCTCGAGCTTGAGCCCCAGGGCCTCCTCGAGGGTGTAGATCACCCCGTCCACCCGCACTCGGGCGTAACCCTCCTTCTGAAGCTGCAAGAACTCCTTGCGGTACTCGCCCTTGCGCCCACGCACCACCGGAGCCATCAGGATCGCACGGGTGCCCTCGGGGCGGCGGAAGAGTCGGTCGGTGATCTCCGAGGCCGACTGCCGCTCGATGGGCCGCCCGCAGTGGGGACAAAAAGCCGTACCCACCCGGGCAAAGAGCAAGCGCAGATAGTCGTGGACCTCGGTCACGGTACCCACCGTCGAGCGGGGGTTGTGGGAGGTGGTCTTCTGGTCGATGGAGATGGCCGGAGAAAGCCCTTCGATGCTGTCAACGTCAGGCTTTTCCATCACCCCCAAAAACTGGCGGGCGTAGCTCGAGAGGCTCTCCACGTAGCGCCGCTGACCCTCGGCATAAATGGTGTCGAAGGCCAGGGTGCTCTTGCCCGAGCCCGAGACCCCCGTAATGACGATGAACTGCCCGCGGGGCAGTTCAACGGTAATGTTCTTCAGATTGTGTTCCCGCGCTCCACGAACGATGATGCGGTCCATCCGGTGGAGTATAACACCGGTTCTGGGTTATGTAAATAACATATACAAACCCCCACTGCCGGGTGTATGATGCAAGATTGCCGACGCGGGCCCTAAGCGGTGAGCGGTAAGCTAGGGGGCCTTAGGGATTTGCCATGAAATACACCATTCTGACCCTTTTCCCCAACCTGATCCGGCCCTGGCTCGAGGAGTCGCTCATCGCCAAGGCCCTCGAGCGGGGGTTGCTCGAGGTCGAGGTGCGCGACATCCGCGAGCACGCTACCGACAGGCACCGCACCGTGGATGACACCCCCTACGGCGGCGGAGCAGGCATGGTGATGCGGGTAGACGTGGTGGTGAGGGCCATCGAAGCTGCCGGGCCCGCCGACGAGGTGATCTTGCTGACCCCGGCGGGACAGACCTTCAACCAGCGCATGGCCGAGGAGCTGGCGAGCAAGGAGCATCTGGTGCTGGTGTGCGGCCGCTACGAGGGCATCGACGCGCGGGTCGAGCGCTTCGTCAGCCGCGAGGTCTCCATCGGGGACTACGTGCTGATGGGCGGCGAGTTGGGCGCACTGGTGCTGCTGGAGGCCACCTCGAGGCTCGTCCCCGGCGTGATCAAGGAGGCCCAGAGCCACCAGCAGGACTCCTTCGTGCAGGGCCTGCTGGACTACCCCCACTACACCCGCCCTCCCGAGTTCCGTGGCCTGGTCGTGCCGGAAGTCCTGACCTCAGGCCACCACGCCAAGATCGCCGAGTGGCGACGCAAGCAAGCCCTGCTGCGCACCAAGCAGCGCCGCCCCGACCTGCTGGAGCGGGCTGAGCTGACGGCGAAGGATTTGATGTGGCTCGAGGAGGAGGCGTGAAGTACGTCGGAGGCGAAACGCCGTTAGCTAAACGCAGAACGCGGGACGTACGCCACCCGCAAGGGGTTTGACTCACTCCCTTCGCGGCTGCTATACTTTCCCGCTGTGCCGAGTGTCGCGCCCTGCGTGGCACGCTCGAGGCCTAAAGACCCAAGAACCCGTCGCCCTTGCGGCGCAAGCAAAGGTTCCGCTGGGAACAGGAGCAGACCATGAACCGTGGTGCCCTTCTCAAAGTTGTCGAAAAGCAGTACACCCGCAGCGACATCCCCGCCTTCCGCCCCGGAGACACCGTGAGGGTCAACTACAAGGTGCGCGAAGGCAACCGCACCCGCATTCAGGCCTACGAAGGCGTGGTGATCAAGATCAAGCGCAACGGCTTTAACTCCTCCTTCACCGTGCGCAAGATCTCCTTCGGCGAGGGTGTGGAGCGGGTCTTCCCCTTCAACTCCCCCCTCATCGACTCCGTCCAGGTCACCGGCTACGGCAAGGTGCGCCGGGCCAAGCTCTACTACCTGCGCGACCTGCGCGGCAAGGCTGCGCGCATCAAGACCGACCGTACCCGCCTGGGGGGCAAGGCCGAAGAGGCCCCTGCCGAAAGCAAATAAAGCTCCCTCCTCCCATCGATGCCCTGGCCGCAAGCCGGGGCATTGCTGCTTTTATCCCTTTTTCCTCGAGCCCACATCGTTTAGGCTTGACAGCATGACCACGCTGGAAGCAAGCCAGAAGATCGGCAATTACCGGGTGCTGGAGGTCAAACCCCTCCCCCATCTCCAAGGCCAGTACATCCGCCTGGAGCACGAGCCCACCGGGGCTCGGCACATCCACATTGCCTGCCCCGACAACAACAACGCCTTCTGCGTCAGTTTCCCCACCGTACCCGAAGACTCCACCGGCATCGCCCACGTCCTCGAGCACATCGTGCTGGCGGGTTCCAAACGCTTCCCGGTGCGCGACCCCTTCTTCAGCATGATCCCGCGCTCGCTGGCCACCTTCATGAATGCGCTCACCTTCCCCGACCGCACCAGCTACCCCTTCTCCACGCGGGTCGAGAAGGACTACTACAACCTGCTCGAGGTCTACCTCGACGCCTGCTTCTTCCCCCGCATCGACTACGAAGCCTTCCGGCAGGAGGGTTGGCACTACCGCTTTGCCGAGCCGGAGAACCCGGCCTCACCCTTGCAGTACAGCGGGGTGGTCTTCAACGAGATGAAAGGCGCGATGTCCACGCCGGCCAATGTCATGTTCCGCAGCCTGGGCCAGGCCATCTTCCCCGGCCTCACCTACGCCCACAACTCCGGCGGCGACCCCCGCCACATCCCCGAGCTGACCTGGGAAGCGCTCAAGGCCTTCCATGCGCGGCACTACCACCCCTCCAACGCCTACTTCTACACCTACGGCAACCTGCCGCTGGAAAAGACGCTGGGCTACATCGAGCGCTACGCCCTCTCGCGCTTCAGCCCGATTGACCCTGGCACCGCTATCCCCGACCAGGTGCGCTTCAGCGCACCTCGGCGGCACGAGGCTAGCTATCCCCTGGCCCCCAGCGAGAACCCCCACAAGAAGTCGCAGGTGCTGGTGGCCTGGCTCACCACCTTCGTGGGGGACGTGGTGGAGGTGCTGGGGCTCTCGGTGCTGGAGCGTGTGCTGTTGGCCAACGCCGCTTCGCCCCTGCGTAAGGCACTGCTGGAGAGCAAAATCGGCGAGGCTCTGGCCGATGGCACCGGCTTCAACACCGTCTTCCGCGAGGCGGTCTTCGCCGCAGGGCTCAAGGGGGTCAACCCCGAGGACGTCGAGGCCATCGAGGGGCTGATTCTGGATACGCTGCGCGAGCTGGTGGAGAAGGGCGTGGACCAGGGCATGGTGGACGCGGCCATTCACCGCATGGAGCTCGAGTCGCGCGAGGTCTCCAACCAGGGCTTCCCCTACGCGCTCAAGGTCTTCTTCCAGATGGCGGGGCCCTATCTCCACGGGGGCGACCCTTACCTAGCCCTCCAGTTCGACGCAGCGCTGGAGCAGCTGCAAGCCGAGCGTGCCAGGGGGCCTTTCTTCGAAAGGCTCATCCGCAAGCACCTCCTCGACAACCCCCACCGCGCCACCATCGTGCTCAAGCCCGACCAGTCCCTCACCGAGCGGCAGGAGCGCGAGGAGCGGGAGAAGCTGGAGCGCATCCGAGCCACGCTAAGCCAGGCCGAAGCACGGCGCATCGTCGAGGAGGCCAAAACCCTCAAGCTGCGGCAGGAGGCCAAGGAGGACCGCTCGGTACTGCCGACGCTCGAGCTCTCCGACATCCCCACCAGCCTCGAGGACGTGCCCCACACGCTCAAGACGGTGCAGGGGGTAACCGTGGGCCTCTTCCCCCAACCCACAAACGGCATCAGCTACCTGGACTTGAGCTTCGACCTCCGTGGGCTGAGCGACGCCCACCTCGAGTTGTTGCCGCTCTTTGCCTTCACGCTGCCGCGTATGGGCGGGGGAAGGAGCGATTACCTCGAGATGGCCGCCCGCATCGAAGCCCACACCGGGGGCCTGAGCGCCGGGGCCTCGCTGCGCTCGCTACCGGAAGACTACAACGCCTTCCGCCAGTCCTTCGGCCTCTCCGGCAAGGCCCTCTACCGCAACCACGCCGGGTTCTTTTCCATCCTGCGCGACCTGCTCACCGCGCTGCGCTGGGACAGGGCCCACCTCAAGAACCTGTTGGGACAGCTCAAGGCCAGCTATGAGGCCCAGGTCGTGCAGGCAGGGCACCTCTACGCCATGCGGCTCGCCGCGCAACAATTCGGCGGGGTGGCAGCGCTGCGCGAGCGGCTGGAGGGCCTCTCCCAGCTCGCCACCCTCAAGCGCCTGGCTGCCCTCGACGAAAGCGGGCTGGAGCGCTTGCTGGACGACCTCGAGGCCATCCGTCAGCAGCTGTTCCGGCGTGGGGGGCTGCGGGTGTGCGTGACGGCGGAGGAGCCGGTGCTGGAAGAGCTCGAGGGGCGGCTCGAGGAACTCCTGGCCGCTCTGCAGGACGGGACGGGAGCGCCGGAGGCAAGCCAGCGCAAGCTGCCGGAGCGTAACCTACTCCCTCAGGCCCGCACCACCGCCGTGGCCGTGGCCTACGACGCCAAGCTCTTCCAAACCGTGCCCTACACTCACCCCGACGCGCCCGCACTGCAAGCTCTGGCCAACTTGCTGCGCTCGGAGTACTTGCACAAGGAAATCCGCGAGAAGGGCGGGGCTTACGGGGGTTTCGCCGTCTTCAACCCCGAGAGCGGCTTGTTCGGCCTGCTCTCCTACCGCGACCCCCACATCGTGCGCACCTTCGAGGTCTTCGCGGGAATCCACGACTTCTTAAACCAGGGCATCGAGGCTGAGAAGGTCAAGGAGGCGATCCTGGCTGCGGCGGGCGATATCGACCCCCTGCTCTCCCCCGACTCCAAGGGCCGCACCCGCTTCTTCGACGACCTGAGCGGGTACACGCTGGAGAAGAAGCGGCAGTACAAGGAGCGGCTTCTGCAGGTGAGGCCGGAGGATTTGCGCCGGGTAGCCCAAGAGTACCTCTCGGGCGAGGCCGCGCTGGCGGTGATCGGCAGCGAGGAAAAGGTTAAGGAAGCCAATCAATCCATGCTGAGGCCCTTCGAAGTGGCGGCAATTTAGGCCCGCCAGGGCGTGAGTATCGCTTCCAGCCGGGCGAAGGTCCAGTCCAGGAGGATCGCCAGCAAGGCCACCGCAATCGCTCCCTCGCTCACGAAAGCCTGGTTGCCAACCGCCAGCCCCGCCACGATAGGCACTCCCAGACCTCCCCCGCCGATCAGCGGAGCCACCGTCGCCGTGGCTAGGACGAGCACCACGCTGGTGCGGATACCGGAGAGGATGACCGGGAGGGCCAGGGGAATTTCGACCCGCCAAAGGCGTTGGAGGGGAGAATAGCCCACGCCGCTGGCCGCCTCGAGCACGTCCTGTGGCACGGCGGCGAGCCCCTCGAGGGTGTTGCGCACCACCGGCAGCAGCCCGTAGAGAAACAGTGCCAGGATCGCTCCGTTGGGGCCGAAGCCCACGAAAGGCAGGGCCAGGGCCAGCACCGCCACCGGAGGAAAGGTCTGGCCTACGGCCACCAAGTTCTCGACCAGGGGCCGAAACGCCGCCCCCGAGGGCCGGGCAACCCAGATCGCCAGCGGCAACCCTACCAGCAGCACCAAGAACCCGGCGGTTGCGGTGATGGCGAGGTGCTCCAACGCCAGAGCCAGCAGGGTCTGGCGCTCAAAGAGCGGGGTCTGGTTGGGAAACAGCGCGGCCAAGGTTTGTTTCCAGAGGTCTTGGTAAGCGAACAACCCCATCGACAGTCCCCAGGCCATCGCCGGGGCGATCAGGGAGGTGATCTTTAGGGGGCGGACCCAGGGCACGCTCAGTCCTCCGAAGCCACCCGCAGCAGGGTCTCCAGCCGCACTTGCCCCACCGCATTGCCTTGCCCATCGGTCACGGCAACGCTGCGGGTTCCCTGGGCCAGCAACGCCGAGAAGGCTTCGCGGGCCATGGCGCCCAGCGGAACCGAGACCGCCGGAACTTGGCCGTTGAAGGGTTCGACCAACCCCTCCAAAGGGATGCGCGAAAGCCGCAGCAGGGTGCGCGAGGGACCGATGAACTCCCGCACGAAGGGGGTCTTGGGATCGCGCAACAGGGCGTCGGGATCGTCGTACTGCTCGACTTTGCCGTGGTTCATCAGACAGATCCGGTCGGCGAGCTTGACCGCCTCCTCGAGGTCGTGCGTTACGAACAGCACGGTCTTCTTGAGGCTGGCCTGGAGCTTGAGGAACTCGTCTTGCAGGCGTTCGCGGGTGGGCGGGTCCACCGCGCCGAAGGGCTCGTCCATCAACAGCACCGCCGGATCTGCCGCCAGCGCCCGCGCCAGCCCCACCCGCTGGGCCTGCCCGCCGGAGAGTTCGCGGGGGTAGCGGCTGGCGAAGACCGCAGGCTCCAGACCCACCAGCCCCAGCATCTCGCGGGCGCGCGCCTCACGCCTCGAGCGCTCCCAACCGAGCAGGCGCGGCACCACCAGCACGTTTTCCAGCACGCTCATGTGGGGGAAGAGCCCGATGCTCTGGATCACGTAGCCGATCCCCCGACGCAGTTCCTCGGGGTTCAGCCGCCGCACGTCCTCCCCACCCAGGTAGACCCTTCCCTCGGTGGGTTCAACCAGGCGGTTGACCGTGCGCAGCAGGGTAGTCTTGCCGCAGCCCGAAGGGCCCAGCAAAACCACGACCTGACCCTGGGCAACCTCGAGGCTCACCCCCCCGAGGGCCTCGAAGTCCCCGTAGCGCTTGACGACCTCCTCAAAGCGAATCATGCCAAAAGCCCCAGACGACGGCGCAGCACCAGCCCGATACCCCGCAAAAGCCCGTCGGCCAGCAGGGCCAGGGCAATCACCGGCAGCGCACCCACCAACACCATGTCGTCGGCTCCGCTCTGCACGCCTTGCAGGATGAAGTAGCCCAGCCCCCGCGCCCCGATCAGCGCGGCCACCGTGGTGATGCCGATGGTGAGCACCAGCGCTCCCCGGATGCCCTCGAGGACCAGCGGCGAGGCCAAGGGCAGCTCTACCCGCCAGAAGAGCTGGCGGCTGCTCATGCCCATGCCCCGGCCCGCGTCGCGCACGGCTTCGGGGACCGCCCGCAGGCCGGTGTAGGTGCTGACCACCACCGGCAGCAGGGCATAGAGGGTGAGGGCCAGCACCGCCGGGGCCGCCCCGATGCCCCGCACCCCGGCAGCGGCCAGGGGCTGAGACAGCGCTAGCCGCAGAGGTTCAGGCCCCAGCAGGTTGAACAGCAGGGTTCCGCCCAGCGCCAAAGCCAGCAGCCCCGCCGGGAAGGCCACCACCAGCCCCAGCGAGGGGCTGACAGCCCACAGCAGGCGGCTGAACAACAACCCCGCCGTGATCACCCCCAGGGCCAGCCCGAGGCTCACCCCCTGCCCGAGCTGAGCCAGGATGGGCAGCAGCAGGCCAAAAAGGGCCAGCGAGGGAATGGTCTGCAAGAAAGCGCTCAGGCTCAGCACCCAGCCGAAGCGGGCGCTGCGGGCAGCCAGGACGCCGAGGGGGATACCCACCAGCAGGGCCTGCAACACCGCGCCCCCAGCCATCGCCAGGTGCCGCCAGGCCTCGAGAGCGAGCTGCTCTCCATAAGCCGCCCCCTCGACCACCGGGGCCAGGGGCTGGAAGCTTCCCGCTAGCAGGGCCATCAGAAGCGCCAGGGGAAGGGTCAGAGGAATCCAGCGCCGGGCTTCAGGGGGCGTGCCCACCGAGGCCGAGTACAGCGCCAGCAAGGTCAGCCAGAAACCCGCGGCCAGGCTGGCCCGCGCCACCCCGGACTCCCCCTCGAGCAAGTCCCTGGCCACCGCCCCACCCAGCACGGCCCAGCCCAGCGTGAGCAGACCCAGCAGCAGCGGATAAGCCACCCGGCGCAGCCAGGGCAGCGCCAGCCAGCCTGCGGCCAGGACCACGGCGAGGCCGGGCTCGAGGCCCCATACCCCCACCCCTGTCCCCTCGAGCAACCGGTTGGGTTTGAGGGCGATCCAGGGCAGCACCAGGGAAAGCAGGCCTAACCCGGCAGCCAGCAGGGCTACCGGATTGGGCTCACGCGAGCACAGCACGCAGCGCTCCTACTTGATCAGGCCCTTTTTCTTGAGGTACTCGGCGGCCACGTCGGCGGCCCTCTTACCCAGGGTCACCTGAGCGTTGAGGTCGGAGAGCACCTCCTCGCTGAGGGAGGCGAAGAGCGGGTTGATCAGGGTGGCGAGTTCAGGGTACTTGTCAAAGATGGCCTTGCGCACGGTGATGGCTGGCTGATAGACCGCAACCGCGCCCTGGGGATCGGTGAGGGCCACCAGGCCCAGCGTGGCGATGGCTCCGTCGGTGCCGTAGGCCATGGCCGCGTTGACGTTGTTGGTGCCCCGTGCTGCCGCGGTCTCGGTCTGGGTAGTGTCGCCGCCGGGCAGGATGAGGAGCTGTTCGGGCTTGAGCTTGAAACCGTAGACCCGCTCGAAGGCTTTGAGTGCATCGTCGCGCTCGACGAACTCCTGGCTGGCGGCGAGCTTGAGTGGCTTGCCGGCGTTGACGTAGCGGGCGAAGTCGGCCATGGTCTTTAGGCCTTCCTTCTCGGCCAGGGTCTTGGGCACGGCAATGGCCCAGGTGTTGTTGGCGGGAGCCGGGTTGAGCCAGACGATGCCATTCTTTGCGTCGAGTTCCTTGACCTTTTCGAAAGCCCTCTTGGCATCACGGGTAAGGGCCGCGTCGATCTGGGCTTCGGGGAAGAATTGCGTCAGGGCAGTGCCGGTGTACTCGGGATAGAGATCGATTTCACCGGAGGTGAGGGCCTTGCGCACGATGTTGGTGGTACCGGTGCGGCAGCGGTCGTTGACCCTGAACCCGGCGGCCTCGAGCCGCAGCTTGACCATCTGGCACAGCACCTCTCCCTCGGTATCGATCTTGGAGCCGATGGTGATGGGGCCCTTCTGGGCCAGCACGAGACCCATCCCCAGAGCGATCAACAACGCGAAGACACCCTTCACTTAAACCTCCTCGAGGTACTGCTTAGGTTTGTAACATAACACTTCAGCCTCAGTAGTATGTCAGCGAGCTTACTCAACAACCGCTTGATGAACAGCCGAATAAGAACGTACCCCTTGTCTCCTGGCTCATTAGTGCGGCGTGAAGAAGAAGGCAAAGCCCAGCAGAGCATAAACACCCAGCAGCAAGAAGCCCTCCAGCCAGTTGCTCTCCCCGTCGCGCACCACCGCGTTGGTTGCCAGGATGCTAGCGGCGAGGGCGGCGAGCTCGAGGGGGTTGTGGAAGACCAAGTCCATGGGCTGCCCGGCGAAGTAGCCCACCAGCACCAGGATGGGGGCCACCAGCAAGGCGATCTGCAGCGAGGAACCCACCGCGATCTGCACCGCCAGGTCCATCTTATTCTTCACGGCGAAGAGCACCGCTGCGAAGTGCTCGGCGGCATTGCCCACCAGGGGAATGAGGATGATGCCCACGAAGAACTCCGAAAGCCCCAGCGCCTCAGTGGCAGCCTCGAGGCTGCCCACCAAAAACTCGGCCATCACCGCCACCCCCACCGTGGCCGCCCCCAGTACGCCGACGGCGAAGGGCGCGCTCCAGGTGGCCTCGTGCTCGAGGTGGGATTCGTCATACCCGCTGAGCAGGTCCTTGTGGGTGCGCAGGGTGAAGTAGATGTTGGCCAGATAGATCAGGATCAGCACCCCCGCCGTGGCCAGGCTGAATAGCTCGTCGGGCAGGCTAGGATCGAGCACTTTGAAGAAAGCGCGCTCGGCAAGGTCGAAGAAGGTGGGCAACATGAAGGCGATGAGGGTGAGGGTCAGCAGCGTGGCGGAGAGCCCGGCGGCATGGGCATTGAAGTTCTGGCGCAGGTAGCGTAGGCCACCCAGGAAGATGGATAACCCCAGCACCAGCAGCAAGTTGGAGAGGATGGAACCGGTGATGCTGGCCTTGACGACCTCGAGCTTGCCCGCCAGCAGGGCTACGACCGCGATGATCAGCTCGGCAGCGTTGCCGAAGGTGGCGTTGAGCAGCCCCCCCACCGTGCTCCCGGCCCGAGCGGCCAGCTCCTCGGTGGCCTGGCCCATCCAGCTCGCCAGGGGCAGCAGCGCCAATGCCGAGACCAAAAAGATCCAGACCGCCGGAGCGTGGGTGAACTCGAGCGCGATGGCCAGGGGAATGAACACCAGCATGCCGTAGCGAAACACGGGCGCATTCTACCCGTTCAGCGTTTCGCATTTTGCATACGACCCGTTTTTGGCTATGCCCTCAACTATTCAAGGCTTAAATACGATCTTGGCCCCCCCACGTCTGGCTGCACGGATGGCCTCGGGCCAGGCCTCGAGGCCGAACTGCCGGCCTACCAGGACTTCAATACCCTCCATCTCGGGCAGCAGTTTGACTGCCGTGGCAAAGGCATCCCAATTGTAGGCGTAGCTGCCCATGAGCCGCACCTCGCGAAACCAATAGGGCGAAAAGTCGTGCAACGCACTAGCGGGTGAGCCCAGGAGCAAGATGCGGCCCCCTTCGGCCACGGCCCAACTCGCCTCCTGCAAGGCCGCAGGGTTGCCGGAAGCCTCGATGACCGCACCGAAGCCGCCGCGCCAACCCCGCCGACCCAGCACTCCCCGATAGCTCTGGTACTTCTGAGCTTTCTGGGCCTCACGCACCGAGAAATAGATCACGCTGGCCCCGAAAGCCCTGGCCCACTGCGCAGCGTGGCTGCGCCGAACCACGGCGTGGATGGGGCCTTCGAAGCCCAGCACCCGCAAAAGCGCAATCGAGAGCAGGCCAATGGTTCCCCCCCCAATCACCAGGATTTCCTCGGGCCAGTCCTTCGCCAGGACCTGCTGGATGCCGTGCACCGCAACCGCGAGCGGCTCTGCCAGCACTGCCCGCTCGTCCGGAACGCTCTCGGCGATGGGGAAAATCCGTTCACGGTGGGCCACGATGCGCTCACTCCAGCCGCCGGGCAAGTCGGAGCAGTAACCCAGCATGCCAGGGCGAAAGTTTCCCTCGCTGAGGTTGCGGCAGCGGTGGTCCTCGCCCTTGGCGCAGGCCGGGCAGTCGGGCAGACCCCGCTCGAGGCAGGTTAGCAGGGGATTGACCACCACCCGCACTCCGCCCAACTCGGCCAGGATCTCATGGCCCAACACCGCCGGGAAGGAGTAGAAGGGCGACAGCGCGGGGGAAGTCCTCCCGTAGATCAGGTCCAAATCGGAAGCGCATATGCCTGCCAGGCGCACCTTAAGCCGCTCGAAGCCCCGCGGAGGAATTGGTTCGGGCAGGTAGACGAGGTGTAGGGGCAGCCCCCGCACGGGATAGCGCCGACCCATGAGCCTGGCAAAGGCGTAGCGGGGAAGCGAAGGGGCAAAACTCAGGGCGCGCATCATGGCCCGGCTGCCACTGGCTAGCTGTGTGGTGGCTCGAGCGGGCAAGGCAGGGGCCTGAAGCATAAACCTGGTTCTAGCTTACCGCTTCCCGCTAAAGGCCAAGCCAAAACCCCAACGCGGCAGGCATCACAGCGCGTAGCGCAGCATGGCCCAAGCTACCAGCAGCCCCCGGGCCGACCAGGCAAAGGTGCGGACCCAGTTGGCCTGTATAAGCAGGCTGAGGTCCCGGGGGTCGAAGCGCCGTGCGAGTCTTTTCTGCAGCGGAGCCTGCACCAGCAGCCCCCACGCCCAGATCAGCGCCAGCAGGGCCATCCCCAGGGCAAACACCCACGATGGAATCCAGCCTGGCGGGAAGATCAGCAAGAAGGCCCCGGTAAGGAGTTCAATCATCATCAGCGTTCCCATCACCTGGGGCAAAAGCACGCTGTGGTTGGCCTCGTAGGCCGAAAAATCGTCCTTGCCTACCTTGGCGAAGAGGGGCAGGTACACGATCTGAAGTACCCAGATCAGACCCACCAGCGCCCAGGTGGCGCAAAAGTGCGAAAGGATGATAAAGCGCATACCCGCAACCCAGTTAAGCTGATTTTCCTTTGCCTGGGGCCCCCGCGGGAAGCGTATCGGGATGGCCGAACTCAACCATGTTGCGAAGCTTCCCGTGGGGTACTTAAATCACCCTTCGCCGCGCCTCGCTCAGCAGCAAGCTCGCCACCAGGCACAGCGCTGCCGCGATGACCGCATAGCCGGTGGCCTCGTCACGGCGGTAATGCCACACCAGCGAATGACTGAGGCTGCTGTAAAGCTGCTTGAGCTTATCGGCGGAATCGACGAAGTAGTAGTTGCCGCCGGTCTTACGGGCGATCGCGCGCAGCGTTTCCTCGTCGAAACGGGCGGCCCACCACAGGCGGGGCTCGATTCCCTCGATTGGCCCGTCGCTGGCCGTACCGACGCCGACGGTGTGCACCACGACCTGTTGCCGCGCGGCCTCATCGGCGGCCTCGAGCGGGTCCATACCGCCAAAGTTGCGCCCGTCGGAGAGCAGGATGATGGTCGTGAGCTTGCGGGGGTCCTCGCCGGTGGCCAGGCGCTCTGCGAGACTGGGCAGGGCGCGCAGGCTCTCCATGATGCCGTCGCCGATGGTGGTGCCGTAATCCATGTTCAACAGGTTGACCGCCTCCATCACCCGGTAGTGCTCGCTGGTGAGCGGAACCACCAAGCGGGCATAGCGGGCGAAGATCACCAGGCCCACCCTCGCCCCCTCGGGCAGCTCCCGCACGAAGGTTTTCACCGCGTTCTGGGCAGCGATGAAGCGGCTGGGCTTGACATCACCTGCCGCCATCGAACGGCTCACGTCGAGGGCGAGCATCACGCCAGCCCTGGGGTCGGCCTGGGGAATGGCCAGGCTGGGACGAGCCAGGGCCACGATCAGCAAGCCCAGCGAGGCCAGGTACAGCAAAGCCGGTAAGTAGCGCGACCACCGGTGACCCTCAGACGAGGCCCGCAACAGCAAGGCCAGGTCGGGGTACAGAGCCACCGTCTCGGCCCTCAGACGCAGGTTGTGACGATAGACCCACACGAACAGCGGCAGCAGCGCCAGCAAGAGCAGTGCCCAGGGCCAGGTCAGGCTCATTCACACCACCCTTCTACGAGAAAACGCCGTCAGGAGCAGTCCCAACGGGTTGAGAAAAGCCATCCCCCACCCCTAGGGCACCCTGCGCTGCCAGTGCAGGTTGAGCGCACCGGCCAGCATCAACAGGACCAGGGCCACCCCCGAGAGCAAGGCCGAGATCTCGGTGCGGGTGGGCTCCCAGCGAATCACCGTGCCCACTTCAGCAAAGACCTCCCGCAGCGCCTCCTGGCTGGGGGCGTAGGTGTATTTGCCATCGGTTTCCTGCGCCAGGGTTTGCAGGGTTCGAGGCTCGAAGGGCACGAAGTAGTTCTGGCCATTGAGCTGCATGATGGCCCCACCCTCGCGCCCTACGCCCACGGTGTAGACCCTCACCTTCCACTGCGAGGCGAAGCGGGTGGCGATGCGCAGCCCGTCGCCAGCCGAGATCTCCGGGTTGGGGCTGGTATTGTTGACCCCGTCGGAGATGATCAGGATGGCTCCCGGCGGCATCTTCTCGGGTTGTGGGGCCGGCGGGGTGGAAGGCTGAGCGTCGGGAAGGCTGAACATGCGCGGGGTGAGCTCTTCGGGGGGCCTGACGTCCTTGCGCCCCGGCAACATGCGCACCCCGGTCACCACCGCCGAGGCCAGCGAGGTGTTCTGGGCGATCTTGAGCTGGGCGATGGCCTCGCGCAAGCGCTCGCGGTCGGTGGTGGGAGGTACCAGCACCGTAGCTACGTCGGAGAAGCTCGCCAGCCCGATCTGGGTGGTTGGAGGGGCCAGTTTGAGGAATTCCAGTGCGATGGCCCGTGCAGCCTCGAGGCGGTTGGGGTTGAGGTCGCTGGCCAGCATTGAGCGGGAGGTATCTATGGCCAGCACCACCGCCGCCTTGTTCACCGGCAGGGGCAGCGGGGCGACGGGGCGGGCTGCCGCGAAGAGCAGCACCCCCAAAGCCAGAAGCTGGAGGGCCAGCGGCCAGCGGCGGTGAGCCCTGGAGGCCGGGCGCAGCACACTCCCCAGCAGATGCGCATCGGCGAAGGCCTGGGCAGTGCGTTCACGGCGGCGCTCGAGGCCCCACAGCACCAGGGCGGTGAGGGGCAACAGCAGCAGCGCCAGCAGCAGCGCAGGCCAGGTGAAGCTCATACGGACCTCCTCCCCTTGCGGCGAAGGGTGAACCTCAGCAGCGGCTGCACCAGTTCCTGGGCCGTGGAAAGCTCGAGGTAATCCACCCGGGCAGCCCTGAAGGCCCGCAGCAGGCCCTCCTCACGCTGCTTGACCAGCGCCGCGTGGGCCGCGCGCACCCTGAGATCGTCGGTGTCGAGCCAGACCTCTTCGCCGCTCTCGGGATCGCGCAGGCGGATCTCGCCCGCTTTGGGCAGCTCCCGCTCGGCAGGATCGAAGATGCGCACCGCGATGGTCTCGTGGCGCTGAGCCAGGCGGCGCAGGGCACTTTCCCAGCTCTTATCCTCGTCGAGGAAGTCGGAGACCACGAAGATCAAAGCCTTCCGCCGCAAGCTCTTGCTGAGGTGCTCGAGCCCCTCGCCCAGGCTCGAGCGCCTTCCCTCGAGGGAGGACATACCCATCAGCGAGTCCAGGATGCGCAAGGTCTGCTGGCGACCACTGCGCGGGGGGATCAGGTGAAGGCGGCCATCGCCCAGGGCCACCGCCCCCACCTTGTCCCCGTGGCGGATCACGATGGAAGCGGCTGTGGCGGCGAATTCCAGCGCCAGCTCGCTCTTGAGCACCCGGCGGGTGCCAAAGCGCATCGAGGCTGAACAGTCCACCACCAGCCAAGCGGTGATCTCACGTTCCTCGCGGTACTGCCGCACGTGCAGGGTACCGGTGCGGGCGGTCACGTTCCAGTCGATCCGGCGCACCTCGTCGCCTGGCTGATACTGCCGTACCTCGGCCAGGTCGAGGCTGGGACCGTAGAACACCCCGCTGTAATCCCCGAACAAGAAGCCATCCAGTCGCCGCAGCACGGTGAACTGCAAGCGCCGCAGCAGCTCGGCGGCCGGCGGCTTCACCCGCAGGCCCGAAGGGGGCGGGGGGCCGGCCATCGGGGGTGGTGGGATAGAAGAGCGTCTGAACCGTCTGAGCATCACGGGACCTCTGGGGCTCAGGCAGTGGGGTTGTTGGGCTGGCCCAGCAGACGCCCGTCGCGGTGGGGATCGCCCAGGTGGACGCGGGGCAGCGGCACGGCGGCGATAAGCTTGGCCAGCAGGGCCTCGAGCTGCACCCCATCGGCTAAGGCTTCGTAGGAGAGGATGATGCGGTGGCGCAGTACCTCGGGAGCCAGGTCACGCACGTCCTCGGGCAAGGCATACTCGCGCCCACGCAGGATGGCTAAAGCCTTGGCCCCCAGGATCAAGTTAACGCTGGCGCGAGGGCTGGCCCCGAAGCTGATGTAGCGACGCTGCTCGGGCTGGCCTACCTCGCCGGGTTCACGGGTCGCCCGCGCCAGGTTGACGGCGTACTCGGTAACCAGCGGGTGCACGTAGACCTGATCGGCCATATTCTGCAGCTCGAGCAGCTCCTGGTGGCTCAGCTGCACCTCGACCGGGGGGAATTTCGCGGAAACCCGCTCGACCACCGTGATCTCCTCGTGCAAGCCGGGATAGCCCACTACCACCTTGAACATGAAGCGGTCTACCTGGGCCTCGGGCAGGAAATAGGTACCCTCCGACTCGATGGGGTTCTGTGTGGCCAGCACCAAAAAGGGGTCGGGGAGCTTGTAGGTCTCCTTGCCGATGGTCACCTGCCGCTCCTGCATGGCCTCCAGCAGCGCGGACTGGATCTTGGCTGGCGCGCGGTTGATCTCGTCGGCCAGGATCAGGTTGGCGAACACCGGCCCCAACTCGACCTCGAAGGCGGCCTCCTTAGGGTTGTAGATGCGGGTGCCGATGAGGTCGGCAGGTACGAGGTCGGGGGTGAACTGGATGCGCTTGAAGCTCGCACCGATGGCTTCGGCCAGGGTCCTGATGGCCAGGGTCTTGGCCAGCCCCGGCACCCCCTCGATGAGGATGTGCCCCCGGGCCAGCAAAGCTACGAGCATGCGCTCGAGCATCAGGTCCTGCCCCACGATGATCTTCTTGACCTCGAAGAGCAGGGTGCGCAGCCTCGACGAGGCGTCTATGACGGCCTGGGGCTCGAGGGGGGTAATCGGCTTATCCATTGAGAATCCTCCTGGAGATCGCGCGAAAGGGGGTGTTTACGCAGAATCTTCGTCCGTGGGGGGCGAGCCAAAGGTGACTCAGGTGTCAATCCCCGAGGCCGCCTCAGGTGCGATTGTTCGGCTGGGGACTGGGGGGCTCGAGTGGCGTGGTCGGGGTGGGGCCAGGGTTGATGGGCTCGAGCGGGATGAGCTCGGGCGAGCCTCCGGGCTGGCCGGGCAGCGGGCCCATGCCGGAGCCGGGCTGCTGCTCCTGCCCCGGACGCGGAAGCTGGTAGAGCCGCCCGTCCTGGTAGATGAAGATGGGGCACTCCTGCGGCTGCTGCCCCTGGCCCGGCTGCGGCTGCTGGCCCTGACCCGGCTGGTTGCCCCGGCCCGGCCCTGGCAGCGGGATCAACTCCTGCGCCCCCTGATCCGGTGGGGTCTGGGGGAACTGGAACTGAACGGGCCGAGCAAATTCGGCAGCAGAAGAGGCAACATTAGACGCGCTCGAGCCCTGCGAAAGACGCCCGGCGAAAAACCCCGTAAGCAGCAGGCCCACTCCAGCCACAACCAGACCGGAGAGCCGGAGCCAAGGAAATTTCCCTGCGATGGTTGCCATGGCTCAGTGTAGGCGCCTTCGAGAGCGGCGATCAACAAAGCAAGGCACAGTGTTTGTGAAGATGCACTGAAGAGCCTCCCAGGCTCGAGGGCTGCCGACTCGGTGGGTATCAGCTTTCAGCGTCTTGCGTTCAGCGCTCTACGGACGACGCAAGGCCCCAATACAATGACCCCGTGCACTTCGACGAACTCATTCGCAAAGCCCGCGTGGTCGATGGCTGCGGCAATCCCTGGTTCTACGGAGACGTGGCCATCGCAGGGGAAAAGATCGCGGCCATCGCTCCGGCAGGACAACTTTCTACCCGTGAAGCCAGGAGGGTGCTCGAGGCCGCGGGCCGGGTACTGGCCCCGGGTTTTATCGACATCCTCTCCCACTCCATCCAGCCCCTCATGCGCGACGGGCGCTGCCTGTCGAAGATCACCCAGGGCGTGACCACCGAGATCATGGGTGAGGCCTGGACTCCGGCCCCCCAAGGCGGGCTCATCGGCTCACGCAAGCTCGCGCCCTACGTACCCGAGGTGTGGAACGAGCGCATGAAGACTTGGAGGCGCTTGGGGGACTGGCTCGAGAGCATGCTCGAGCACGGCGTATCGCCCAACGTGGGCAGCTTTCTGGGCGGGGGCACCCTGCGGGAGTACGCTTGTGGGATGCGGATGGGCAGGGCTGGCCAGGGTGAACTCGAGACCATGCGCCGCGTGGTGCGTGAGGCCATGGAAGACGGAGCCTTCGGGGTGTCTTACGCGCTCATCTATCCGCCAGACGACTACGCCGACACCGAGGAGATCGTGGAGGTCTGCAAGGTCGTGGCCGAACACGGCGGGCTCTACATCACCCATCTGCGCTCGGAGAGCGACCGGCTGCTCGAGGCGCTGGAGGAGGCTTTGGAGATCGGGCAGCGGGCCAATCTGCCGGTGCAGATTTACCACCTCAAGGCTTCCCGCGAGGACAACTGGCCCAAGATGGCCCAGGTGATCGCCCGGATCAACCAGGCCCGGAAGGCCGGGCAGGACGTGAGCGCCGACGTATACCCCTACACCGCCAGCGGCACCGGTCTGACGGCCATGCTGCCCAACTGGGTCGCGGAAGGGGGCGAGCTCTACGAGAAGCTGCGTGAGCCGGGGGTACGGGCGCAAATCCGGGCCGAGCTCGAGGGTCCCAACCCCAACGTGGACACCCGCTCCCGCCCTGAGTCCGTCATGCCCGTGGGCTTCCAGAGGCCTGAGAACCAGGTCTACGTGGGCAAGCGCCTCTCCGAAATCGCGGCCATGCGCGGCCAGGACTGGCTCGAGACCGTCTTCGACCTGCTGGTGTCGGAGGGGCAGCGCATCAGCACCATCTACTTCAGCATGAGCGAGGACAACCTACGGCTCGAGCTTTCCCAGCCCTGGACCATGATCTCCACCGACGCGGGCGGCTTCGACCCTGAGTGGGCCAGCGCCTACGGGCCGGTCCACCCCAGGGCCTATGGCAGCTATCCCCGCGTGTTGGGGCGCTACGTGCGCGAGGAGGGCCTGCTGAGCCTGGAGGAGGCCATCCGCAAGATGACCTCGCTGCCCGCCAACCGCCTGTGCCTGTTCAACCGGGGCCGCATCGCCGTAGGCTGCCAGGCCGATTTGGTGCTCTTCGACCCCGCCGTCATCGCCGACCGGGCCACCTTCGAGGACCCCCACCGGCTCTCGGTGGGCGTGCAGGAGGTGTGGGTCAACGGGGTGCGGGTGCTCGAGGGAGGCCAGCACACCGGAGCCACGCCGGGGCAGGTCGTGCGGGGGCCGGGCTGGAGGGGCGTTCGGCTATCGGCTGGCGAAACTACCTGATCTCTACCCCCGCCCACCGCTCGAGCAGCCTCGCCACCGCCGTATGGTCCACGTCAGCCGAGCCCACCTCGCGTCTGGCGACCTCGAAGAACTCGCGCAGTTGGCGCAGCAGAGGGGCAGGTGTGCCGGCGGCCTCGAGCACCTTCACGCAGATGCCCATGTCCTTCGCCAGCAGCCCCAGGGCAAAGGTGTTGGGGAATTCGCGGCTGAGCACCCGCTGCCCGAAGAGGTTCTCCGAGACATTGGAGCGGCCCGAGGAGGCATTGATGACCTCGAGGGCCAGCTCCAGGTTGATGCCCTGTTTGGCCAGCGCCACCATGCCCTCGCTCAAGGCCCACAGGTTGACCGCCAACAAGCCCTGGTTCACCGCCTTGACCGCGTGACCCGCCCCCAATGGCCCCACGTGCACGATCTTGGCCGCGTAGCTCTGCATGACCGGTTTGGCCCGTTCGAAGTCGGCCTCGGACCCGCCGCACATCACGGTAGCCCTGGCGTTGATGGCCCCAGCCACCCCGCCCGACAGGCAGGCGTCGAGGTAGCTCACGCCCTTGCTCGCCAGCCGGGCTGCGGTCTGCTTGGCCAACTCGGGTTCGCCCGAAGTATGGTCTACCCACAATGTTCCTGGGCGCAAGTGCGGCAAAAGCGCGCAGGCTAGGTCATCGACGTCCTTGGAGACGGGGACGCAGGTGAAGATGATCTCGGCCTCGGCGGTCTGCTCGAGGCCCACCGCTTTGCTGCCGAACTCGAGGGCATGCTGCTGAGCCTTGCTTGGGGTCCGGTTGTAGACCAGGGTCTCATAGCGCTTGGCGAGGTGCCCCGCCATGGGGTAGCCCATCGCGCCCAGACCGATAAATGCCACCTTCATAGCTCCTCCTCAACGATTGCGTCTGTCTTAATCTCCACCGGCGTCTCGGGGTCGATGAGGGCGCTGCCTTGCAGCATGGGGATGTCGTGGCGCATGGAGAGAGAATACAGGATGCAGCTAGCCCTCCAAAAAAGCCCGTGCCCCATCGGCGACGTACTGCACCGCCAGGGCAGCCAGCAGCAGCCCCAGCACCCGTGTGACCACGTTGATTCCGGTGCGACCCAGCAAGAAGCGCAGGCGACTCGAGGCTCGCAGCAGGAAATAGGCGATCACCAGCACCACCGCGGCCATACCCAGCACAATCCACAGCCCGAGTTCGACCCTGCGCGATTCGCCCGCCAGGATCAGCACGCTGGCTAGGGTTCCCGGCCCGGCGATGAGGGGGATGGCCAGCGGGAAGACCGAGACATCGGAGCGTTCCCTGGCCTCGTCCTGCTCTTCCTTGGTCTCGCGCTCCCACTGAGCAAACACCATGTCCACGGCGATGCGGAAAAGCAGGATCCCTCCAGCAATGCGCAGGGCCTCGAGGCTGATCCCCAGGTGCTCGAGCAAAGGCCCTCCGACCAGAGCGAAGAACAAGATCACCCCACCCGCGACCAGGATGGCCTTTCGAGCGATGCGAAGTTGCTCAGAACGGGGGCGGTTTCCCGCCAAGGCCACAAACATCGGCACCATCCCCACCGGGTCGATGACCACGAAGAGCGTCAGAAAAGCCTTGCTCGCCAGCTCCAGCATATGGGCCTACTCGAGGTAGCCCTCGAGGTCGTCCTGAAGCCGCTCGGCGTCTTTGGCGGTGCGGGTTACGATGAAGATGGTATCTTCCCCGGCCAACGTCCCCACAATTTCGTCCCGCGCGAGGCGGTCGAGCAGCAAAGCGATTCCCGTGGCGTGTCCGTCGGCAGTACGCAACACCAGGATGTTCTCCCCCCGGTCCACGTCGTGTACCATCTCGCGAAACATACGCCGCAGCTCCTCCTCCACGTCCTCGGCCAAGGTCACCGCCGCGAGCGCATACTTATGCCGACCCCGGCCCATGGGCATGCGCACCAGCCGCATCTCGTTGATGTCCCGGCTCACGGTAGCCTGGGTCACCGCATAACCACGCTTGCGCAGTCGATCGACCAGTTGAGCTTGGGTAGAGATATTCTCCTGGGAGATGATCTCCTGAATAGCTCGGTGACGCTGTTCTTTGCTCGCCATAACAATCCCTCTGCAGTTTGCGCAGGTGAGTATACATCATTTTTATGCAGGGAGGATGCTTTCCGGGTGCAGAAGGCCAAGCGCCGAGCGCCCTTCGATCACGGTTTTGGGCGCTCAGCGTTTTGCGTATTGCGCTTTTATTCGCAAAAGGCCCTAATCCCGCTCACGCTCAGCGACGGGTTCGGGGACTTCGCGGGGATACATCTGGTCGAGCATGCGCGAAAGGCGGTCCTCGGGTACCAGGCCCTCACCGATGCTCAGGCGACCAGTCCGCAGTTCCTGCATGGCCCAGGTTACCGCGTTGGGGTCGGGTTTCTCCCCCTCCAGGGTGCGCATCTTGGGCCACTCGGGGGGCTCGAGGACGGTGTTCTTGAACTGGTAGCGCAGCAGTTGCTGGGCGCGCTTGGCTACCACGACGGTGAGTCGGTACTTGGAGTCGGTTAGGCTCAGCAGATAATCAATACCAGGTTCGGCCACGCCCCGATTTTGACCACCCCTCCTCAGCCTGTCAAGACCCCGCCTTGCGAATTTTTTCCTCCAGGACAGCGTTTTTTGCGTCAATTTCCGAGTCGTGGGTCAGGGCTTGCGCGATGGCCTCCTTCATTCGGGGATAGCGCAGGCGTTCGGCACGGATGATAGACATGAAATCATTCACCGCGCTGCCCAGCTCATCGTTGACCACCACGTAGTGGAAGTTGTGGGCGGCCTCCATCTCACGCTTGGCCTGGGCCAAGCGCTTCTCGATCTTCTCCAGGCTCTCGGTGCCTCGCAAGAGCAGGCGGTGCTTCAATTCGGAGAGCGAGGGTGGGACGATAAAGATCATCACTGCCTCAGGCGCTTGCTTGGCGACTTGCAAGGCTCCCTGCACCTCGATTTCCAGCAGGACGTCGAGCCCCTTGTTCAAGGCTTCCTCCACCGGCTCGCGGGGGGTGCCGTAGTAGTTGCCCACGAACTCGGCGTACTCGAGGAAGCCACCTTGTGCGATGCGAGCCTCGAATTCCTCCTTGCTGACGAAGTAGTAGTCCTGGCCGTTCTTTTCACCAGGGCGCGGCGCGCGAGTGGTCATCGAAATAGAGTAGTGCAGGCTTCTGTGCAAGTACCCCATTACCTGGGCTCGGATGGTGCCCTTGCCCACCCCCGAAGCCCCTGTCATCACGAACAGCGTTCCTCTTGCCACAGCCCTCTCCTCCGGAGAACTACTGCAAACCACGGCATCCTACCAGAGGCTCCGCGGTCACACAAGGCGGATTGAGCCACGCATGGAGGCAATTCAGGCATTCAGGCCTAATTCAGACCAGTAAGTTTAAATGTGGGTGCTATGATGCTGGCGATGTCAGGTATGCCCCTATTGAGGTGGCCATGGAACTAAAAGTCGGTGTGGTTGGCGTGGGGGTTATGGGAACCTACCACGCTCAGATCTATGCAGGCCTGCCGGGGGTCAAGCTGGTGGGCGTGGTTGATCCCGACCCCATGCGGCGGCGGGTTATCGAGCAAGACCTCGAGGTGCCTGCCTATGCCGATCCCGAAGCCTTGCTGGGTCGGGTACAGGCGGTAAGCATCGCCTCTCCCACCTCCCATCACTACCAGCAAGCGCGGCTGTTCCTGGAGGCTGGCGTTCACGTGCTGGTGGAAAAGCCTATGACGCCTTCCCTCGAGCAAGCCCGCGAGCTGGTGCGCCTGGCCGAGCGCCGGGACCTGGTGCTCCAAGTAGGGCACATCATGCGCTTTTACCAGGCGGTAGCAGACTTGCCCAACCTGGTGGGAAATCCCTGGGTGATCGAGGCCAGGCGGGTGAGCAACAACCGCCGCATCCGGGACATCGGCGTGATCCTCGACCTGATGATCCACGACCTGGACCTGATCCTGCTGCTTCTACGGGAAAAACCCCTGCGCTACACGGTGGTGGGTCAGGCCCTCGACGGGCGCGACGAGTACGCCCACGCCGTGCTCGAGTTCCCCTCCGGAATCCAGGCCGTGCTCACCGCCAGCCGAGTCTCTCCCCAACCCGAGCGCTCGCTGACCATCACCCAGCCGGGTGAGGTGGTGCGCATGGACTTCACCAACGACCCCTACACCGAGCTGTCCATCCACCGCGCCATGAGCAACGGCGAGCTGGGCAGCCCTACCCACGTGCACGTCGAGCGCACCTCCATCCACAACGAGAACCCGCTGCGCCGCCAGCTCAAGCACTTCGTCGATCGCATCCAACGCGACGATCCCCCCCTGGTGACCCTCGAGGACGACCTGTTGGCCCTCGAGATGGCCCTCGAGCTTTCCAAGATGCTCAACTCCCTGCCGCAGGACCGGAGGGTGCTGCCCTACCCCAGGTGAACCTGTCTCCTGTCTATGGATATCACGCAAATTCTGCAGTTCCTGCCCCATCGCTACCCCTTCTTGCTCATCGACCGCGTGCTCGAGGCCGACGAAAAGCGCTTCAGGGCCCTCAAGAACGTGAGCTTCAACGAGCCCCATTTCCAGGGTCACTTCCCCGGCTACCCCATCATGCCGGGGGTGCTGATCCTCGAGGCCATGGCCCAGGCTTCGGTGGCGGTGGTCACCAAGCAGCCGGAGTTCAAGCCCGGAGGCCTGGTATTTCTGGTCGGGGTCGAGGAGGCACGCTTCCGCAAACCGGTAACGCCCGGCGACAGCCTGATCCTCGAGGGCGAGCTTTTGCAGTACCGCCGGGGCCTGGGCAAGGTCAGGGTCGAGGCCAAAGTGGAGGGTGAAGTTCGGGCCGAGGCCACCCTGACCTTCGTGTTGCGCAACGAGGGCTGAGCCGTTATGACCCAAACCCTCATTCACCCCACGGCGGTTGTCTCACCCAAAGCCCGGTTGCTTGGCCGGGTCGAAATCGGCCCCTACGCGGTTATCGAGGGACCCTGCGAAATTGGCGACGGGGTTCGGATTGCGCCACATGCGGTCATCCTGCCCTACGTGCGCCTGGGCGAAGGGGTCGAGGTGGGTGCCCACGCGGTGCTAGGTGGCGAACCCCAGGATCTGAGCTTCAAGGGGCAGGAAAGCTGGCTCGAGGTCGGCGCACGCACCATCCTGCGCGAAGGGGTCACCCTGCACCGCTCAACCCGCGAGGACCGCCCTACCCGTATCGGCGCGGGCTGCTACCTGATGGCCTACAGCCACGTGGCTCACGACTGCCAGATTGGCGATGGGGTGATCCTAACCAACAACGTCATGCTGGCCGGTCACGTCAGCGTGGGCCGGGGTGCGGTGCTCGGTGGCGGTGCAGCGGTACACCAGTTCGTGCGCATCGGGGCTGGCGCGATGCTCGGGGGCATGGCGGGCGCCCGCAAGGACATCCTACCCTTCACCCTAGCCACCGAGGTTCCGGCCATCCACTACCGGCTCAACACGGTGGGCCTGCGGCGCAGCGGCGTGAATGGAGAGCGCTACAAGGCCCTCGAGCGGGCTTTTCGCGCCCTGCGCGCCGGCGACCCCCTCCCCGAGGATCTTCCCGAAACCCCAGAGGTGCTCGAGCTTCGCGCTTTCCTCGCCAGCCCCAGCAAACGCGGCATCGCCCGCTTCGTGCAGCACATGGCGGAGTGGGAGGGGTAGGGCCCGCGGCGTCGGTGTTCGGAGGCCGGCCTCCTCAAGCACTCACCCTCTCCCCCGCCACCGGGAACTCGTGGCGGTGGTGCATGACCCGCACGGCGTAGTCGTAGGTGAAGTAGCTGTAGGCCCAGTTGCCCAGCACCATCAGGCGGTTGCGGAAACCGACCAGGTAGTAAAGATGCACCCCCAACCAGGCGGCCCAAGCCGGGAAGCCGTTCAGGCGCAGTCCCTTAATCTCGGCAACCGCGGCATTGCGGCCCAGCGTCGCCATGTTTCCCTTGTCGAAATAGCGGAAAGCCCTCTTCTCCTCTCCACGCAGTTCACGCAGGATGTTCTGCGCGGCCAGGCGGCCTTGTTGCATGGCCGTGGGGGCTACTTGCGGGTGAGGGCGACCATCTTTGTACTCTAGGAAGTTCATGTCACCCGCCACGTAGATCTCGGGGTGCTCAGGCACGTAGAGTTCAGGGGTAGTGGCGACGCGGTTGCCCCGCACGACCTGCAAGCCGGGTATCCCCTGCCCGGTTACCCCGGCAGTCCAGATGGCGGTAAAGGTGGGTATGAACTTGCCGCTCTCCAACCTGACCCCATCGGGCCGAATCTCCACCACCCGCTCACCAAGCCATACCTCCACGCCCAGCCGCTCGAGGAAGCGCTGGGCATAGCGGGCTGAGGAGGGCGCGAAAGCATCGAGTAGCCGGCTGCCGGTTTCGATGAGGATGACCCGCACCTCACGCAGATCCACGCCGGGGAAATCCCGGGGGATCACGTGGCGGCGCACTTCGCCCAGCGCCCCGGCCAGCTCCACGCCGGTCGGTCCGCCTCCCACGATCACCATGGTCAAAAGGGCCCTACGGCGGTGTGGGTCTGTGGTGCGGCTGGCCTCCTCGCCAGCCGAGATCAGACGATCCCGAATGCGCATGGCATCGTCGAGGGTCTTCATGGCGTAACCATATTGCGCCACGCCCGGCAGGCCGAAGTCGTTGGTCTTCGTGCCCAACCCCACGATCAGGTAGTCGTAGGGCACCGGCCGGCCCTCGACCATCAGCACCCTGGCCTTGGGATCGATCCCCTCGGCACTTCCCAGCAAGAAGCGGGCGTTCTTGTGCCGTCGCAGGAAAGCCCGAATCGGGAAAGCAATCTGGGGGGCCTCGAGGCCTGCCGAAGCCACCTGATAGAGCAGGGGCTGAAAAAGGTGGTAGTTGTTGCGGTCTACCAGCGTCACCCGCACCGAGGGCTCGCGCGAAAGCTCCCGCACGGCGTTGAGACCCGCGAATCCAGCGCCCAATACAACTACGTGTTTCTCGGCCATCTGGCCTCCCCCTTCTTCGTGGCCTTCCCCGGGTTCTGGGGACATTGGTCCCCTCAAGGACAAATGTACTTCTTTTCACAAGATGATGAGGGGTTCTGTGACACAATTCACAACAACTCCCCTCAGCGCCGCCAGCGAGCAGGAGCCATCGCCCGAATCAGCAGCACGCCCACGATAAAGCCGCCGATGTGGGCCCAGAAAGCGACCCCCGGAACCCCACCGAAGGACTGGAGCAGTTGCAGCAAGAACCATAGCCCCAGGTAGATCACGGCTGGAATGAGGATGGGGAAAAAGCCCAGCAGGCTCACGATCAGCGCGCCGGGATAGAGCACGATGTAGGCCCCGAGCACCGCAGAAATCGCCCCCGAAGCCCCGATCATGGGCGCATCGCTGCCATAGGAAACGAGGCCCTGGGTCAGGGCCGCTCCTACCCCCCCCAGCAGGTAGAACAGCAGGAATCCCCCATGCCCCAGGCGATCCTCGACGTTATCCCCAAAGACCCACAAGAACCACATGTTCCCCACCAGGTGCCCAATTCCGCCGTGCAGGAACATGCTGGTAAAAAGGGTGGGCCACTCGGCCAGGGGGTCGGCGAAAAAGTTAGCAGGAATGAAGCCGTAGGTGTAGATGACGGCCCCGGGATCGTTGAGTACCCACTCCCACACGAAGGCCAGCAGGTTGGCAACGACCAGGGCAGGCACCAAGACCGCACGGCGGCGCGGGCGGTTGATGTCGTAAAGGGGGAACATGGGCCAAGTTTACAGGCTCACGTGCGGAGCAAAAACAAAAAATCCCGGCAGAAGTCGCCGGGATTGAAGGCTCGAGGCTCAGTCCACCAGCACGTTAATCTTGCGGGGCTGAGCAGCTTCGGCCTTGGGGATGTCTACGTAGAGCACGCCGTGCTTGAAGTTGGCGCTCACCTTGGAGAGGTCGTAGGTGTTGGGGATGGTGAAGCTGCGGGCGAAGGTGCCGTAGGCCCCCTCGAGGCGGTACTGCTGCACCCCCTCGGGCCGGTTGAAGGGCCGCTCGGCCTTGACGCTGAGGGTGTTGTTCTCGGCGGTCAGCTCGACGTTGTTGGGATCGACGCCGGGCAGGTAGATGGCGAAGTGCAGGCCCTGGGCATCGTCCATGACGTCAACCAGGGGGGCATAGGTGCGGTTACCGTTCTCGGGGCGGGTCAGGCCGAAGTTGCGGAACAGGCGTTCTTGAAGCTCCTCGATTTCTCTGAAGGGATCGAAGCGTACCATCATTTACCTCCTGTTTGAATAATAAAACTTGAGTACTATATTGTCAAGTTTATTAATCATCGCGAGTTATAAAAGTTAAGGCCGGGATAGTCTCCCGACCTTGAAACGAAGCGGGCTCTCACCAACGAACGAGGGCCGCCAAGCCGCCCAATTCCTCACGCAGGCGGGCCTCAGCTTCGCCGCGAACGATCTCCAGCCGCACGTTGTAGGCCTGGGCCAGGGCAGGCAGGATCTCCTTCAAGGAAACTTCCTCCAAGCGCTCCCCAGGGCAATAAGCTTCGGCGGCCTCGCGGGTGAGTTCCACCCTGCCCGAGGCGCAGCGAAACACCCTCACCTCCAGACCCCAGGGCACCACCAGCAGATGCAAGCGTCCTTCTTGCAAAGCCTCCAGCACCCCCTGTAAGCCCCAGATGCCCCGCTCACGAATGGCGTCGAGCAGCTTTTCCTCGCGAGCGCGCTCGAGCGGAGGCAACTGCTGCTCGAGGGCCTTGAGAATCTCCCCTGGGCCGACCCTAGAGTGCGGCATGGAGGGCAGGATGTAGGGTTCGGGGAGGCCGTCGGGCAGGTGGGCGGCGAAGTTCTTGGTGTCGGGGTCTGGCCCCATCAGGATGAGCCGTCCGATCCCTCTGGCCTTCATGACCTCAGCCAGCCTCTGGGCCATCTCCCGGTAAAAGCGCTCGGTCCACTCGCTCATGCGCTCATTGAAGTGATCCTTGCCACTGCCCCCCGAGGCCCGGCCCACATACCCAACGGCTCCGGGACCAGCGCTGCGCCCTCCGGCTGCCGTAGCATCCTCTCCCAGGTCGCGCCATTCGTTGGCAGCGACTGCTCGAAAGGCCCCCTCGAGCTCCTCCACCCGCCCCATGTGCAACTCGAAGAGCCGCCATTTTTCCCGGTCTACCAACACCACCGCGTAGCGCTCGTACTCGTCGAGGGCGTAGATCAAGGGGGTCAGGTAAGGTTCGCCCCAACGGAGCTCGACCCCATCCGGCAGGGGCAGCTCGGTCTGGAGGTCATAAGCCTCCACCCAGTCTTCCCCGGCAAAAACCACCCGCAGACGCCCTTCCGGTAGCCTCTCCATCGCGCTCAGAGCCCGCTCGAGCACCTTTTCAGGCACCCCCAGAGCCTTCATGGCTTCCCTGGCCCTGGTCACATAGGCCTTGCCCGAGTTGCTGGGGTTGGCCGGATTGATGTCAAGGTAGAGCGAGAGTATGGGGGCGGGTTTCACGGCGATCTGCTGGTGAATGCGGCGAATGTTCTCCCGGTTGAGCATGCAGGCCTCCTCAAGTTCGCACCCTCCTGCGATCTGCTGGTGCATCGCATCTCGCGTCTGGCCTTGTGTGCCCTCAGTGTACCCCTTCAAGCCTGAACAGCCTTCTTGAGCTCAAAGGTCAGGCCCAGCGGCCCGACGTCAACCCACACGTTGGCCCCCTCGCCCACTTCGCCCGAGAGGATCTTGCGCGAGAGCGGGGTCTCGAGCTCGCGCTGGATGACCCGCTTCAAGGGACGCGCGCCGAACACCGGATCGTAGCCGCGCTCGGCCAGGAAGGCCAGGGCTTCGGGGGAGAGCTCGAGGCTGATGCGCTTCTCGGCCAGGCGCGCGCGCAGGTTCTTGAGCTGGATTTCCACGATCTGAGCGATCTGCTCGCGCGAGAGCGGGCGGAAGACTACGATCTCGTCGAGGCGGTTGAGGAACTCGGGGCGGAAGCTCTGCCGCAGCACGCCCATGACCCGCTCGCGGATGCCTTCGTAGCTCAGACCCGACTGAATGCCCTCGAGGATCAGCGACGAGCCGAGGTTGGAGGTGAGGATGATGACGGTGTTGCGGAAGTCCACCGTATGGCCTTGCCCGTCGGTCAGGCGCCCATCGTCGAGGATTTGCAGCAGGATGTTGAACACGTCGGGGTGAGCCTTCTCTACCTCATCGAAGAGGATGACGGCGTAGGGGCGGCGGCGGATGGCCTCGGTGAGCTGACCGCCCTCCTCGTAGCCCACGTAGCCGGGCGGGGCCCCCACCAGCCTCGAGACCGAGTGCTTCTCCATGTACTCGGTCATGTCGATGCGCACCATGGCCTCCTCGGTGTCGAAGAGGGTGGCCGCGAGGGTCTTGGCCAGCTCGGTCTTGCCCACGCCGGTAGGTCCTAAGAACAAGAACGAGCCGATGGGCCGTTTAGGGTCGCTAAGCCCGGCCCTGGCCCGGCGGATGGCGTCGGCCACGGCAAGGATGGCTTCGTCCTGGCCCACTACCCGCTGGTGCAGCTCGTCCTCCAGGCGCAAGAGCTTCTCGCGCTCGCCCTCGAGCAGTTTGCTCACGGGGATGCCGGTCCAGCGGGCCACGATCTCGGCGATGTCCTCCTCCGAGACCTCGGGGCGGGCAAACTTCGCGCTCTGCATCTGTTGCGAGAGCTGCTGCACCTCGGCCTCCAACCGCGGCAGCTCGCCGTAGCGCAGCTCGGCGGCCTTGTTGAGGTCATAAGCCCGCTCGGCCTGCTCGATGCGGGTGCGCACCTCGTCGAGCTTCTGCTGGGCCGCGCGCAGCCGGTTCATCACTTCGCGCTCGGCCTCCCACTGCGCGCGCTGCTTGGCGATCTCCTCGCTCAGCTCGGCGATCTCGCGCTCGATGTCGGCGAGCCGTATACGCGACTCGGGGTCGGTCTCCTTCTTCAGCGCCTCGCGCTCGATCTCGAGCTGCAGCTTCTTGCGGTCGAGCGAGTCGAGGGCCTCGGGGCTTGACTCCAGCGCCATGCGCAGCCGGGCGGCGGCCTCGTCCACAAGGTCGATGGCCTTGTCGGGCAGGCGACGGTCGGTGATGTAGCGGTGCGAGAGCTGAGCGGCGGCGATGAGGGCGGAGTCGGTGATGCGCACCCCGTGGTGCACCTCGTACTTCTCCTTGATACCGCGCAGGATGCTCACGGTCTCCTCGAGGCCGGGCTCATCGACGAACACCGGCTGGAAGCGGCGCTCGAGGGCAGCATCCTTCTCGATCTCGCGGTACTCGTCGAGGGTGGTCGCCCCGATCATGTGCAACTCACCCCGCGCCAGCGCGGGTTTGAGCATGTTACCCGCGTCCACCGCGCCCTCGGCCTTGCCCGCGCCCACGATGGTGTGCAGCTCGTCGATGAACAGGATGACCTCTCCGGCGCTCTGGGTGGCCTCCTGGATCACGGCCTTGAGCCGCTCCTCAAACTCACCGCGGTACTTGGCCCCCGCCAGCAGCGAGCCCATCTGCAAGCTGACGATGCGCTTGCCCTTGAGCCCCTCCGGCACGTCGCCCTTGACGATGCGCTGGGCCAATCCCTCGACGATAGCCGTCTTCCCCACCCCCGGATCACCGATGAGCACGGGGTTGTTCTTGGTGCGGCGCAGCAGGATTTGGATGGTGCGCCGGATCTCCTCGTCGCGCCCGATCACCGGGTCGAGCTTGCCTTGCTCGGCCTGCTTGGTCAGGTCGATGCCGTACTGCTCGAGTGCGTTGTAGGTTCCTTCGGCGTGTTCTGAGTTCACTTTTCTCCCCCCTCTGGCCTCGAGCATGGCCGCTTTGACCCTGGCGGCCTCGAGGCCTGCGAAGCCGGTCTCGGCCAGCGCCAGCAGCAGGGTATCTACCGCCACATAGCTATCTTTGAGTTCGGCGGCTAGGGCCTCGGCCCGCCCAAGCAGGCCGTTCAGCTTGCTCGAGAGGTATTGCCCCGCCTCGGCCCCGCTGATGCGCGGCAGCCTGCCCAGCTCGGTCTGGGCGGCCTTGTACACAGCATCCGGGCTGAGTCCGGCCTTGCCCACGATCTTCGCCGGCAGCCCCGCCGAGTCCCGCAGCAGCACCGCCGCCAGGTGGGGCACGTCGATCTGCGAGTGGCTCATCTCCCGCGCCAGCACCTGGCTCTGGGCCAGAGCCTGGCGCGCCTGTTCGGTCCACTTCTCCAAATTCATGCCAACCCCTCCATCGCAGTAGTTCTATCATGATACTTGAGCGTAATATTGTCAAGTCTAATGAGCGAAATAACTCGATATAGGCTGGAGGTGGTGGGATTGGAGGGAATTAGCTCGCCCCGTACAAGCCAACCAAAGCCTTCGCCGTCACACTTACGCTGCAGGCGTAGGCGGTATTCGTTGAACCCGAACCCCCTTGCGCTCGCGAGGCGCGGCTGGCCCAAACTATGGCCGCATTCTCCACGCCCTGGGGAGGGCCTCGAGCTAATCCGGCTGGATTCCCCTCAGGCGCCGAGGTACTTGAAGTAAGCCTCGCGGCGGATGGCCCCGTGGATGGTGTCACCGTCGGCCACGATGACCACCGGGTACTTGCGGAACATCACCGAGAGGTCGTTGGCGGCGATGTCGCCACCCACAACGGGCGCTTCTTCCCACGGAACCAGAGAGTCCTCGAGGCCGATCACCCCGATGGGCACCCCACCCTCGCGGATGACGGCGAATTGGGTCTCCAGCGAGTCGGTGCCCAGCCCATCCAGCACGGGGATGGGCCTGGCGAGGGCCTTAGCCGAAGTAGGCACGAAAAGCCCCGCCGAGAGCAGGGTGGTGGTGGTCACCCGCACCGCCCGCTTGAACACCCACAGCGAGATGGTGAAGACCAGCAAGAAACAGAGGCCCTCGAGCAGGCCGAAGAAGTTCAGGCCATCCCAGCCGAAGGCCCCCCTTCGTCCGAAGGCCAGGTGAACCAAACCGGAAGCCAGAATTCCGGCGATGAGGGCGGCGAGGTAGGCGATCAAACCAGCAAGGCGTAGCTCTCGAACCGTTCGCATGTCGTCTTCCCTAGAATACCCCGAGCGGCCCCGGCCCACACCCCTACAGGCCCTGACCCCTTTGCACTGCGCCCCGCTCCAGCCACACCAGGTCCTCTTCCTTGTCGATGTCCACACCCACCCCGGCAAAGGGCACCACCAGAGCCCGTGCAGGCATGCCCAACAAGCGCGAGACCCTGGCCTCGAGTTCCGGGATACTGAGTCGGCCCAGCAGCAGTTTGAAGAGCACACCCCAACCGACCATCTGGGCCAAGGCAAGGGGATTTTTGCGCAAAGCCACCACCTTGCGGGCCAGCCCCAGCGCCGAGCTGAAGAGCTGCTTGTCGAGCAGGATCACGTTGCCGCCGGTGAAGCTGCCCTCTTTGAGCCGGGCGTAAGTGCGGCGCATGCCAGGGAAGGAGCGCTCGATCTCCTCCTTGCGCACCACACAATAGACCAGCCCGGCCTTGGGAGCCTGCCCCAGGATGTAGCGGATGGCCTCGGCGCTCAGGAAGGGCATGTCGCCCGAAGCGACCAGGACCTTGTCCGAGTGCGCAACCTCGAGCGCGGCCTCGAGGTTCTCCAGCATGCCTCCCCGGTCGGGCAGTTGGAGCCTGGGGGCGGGCTCGAGGGGCTGCTCTGGCCCCACCACCAACGTGGTGAGGCCGGAAGCCGCCAGGGCCTCTAACACGCGCTCGACCAGCGGACGCCCCCCAAAGGGCACGAAACACTTGCTGGGTACGTCAAAACGCTTCGCCAGCGGATCGTCGGGGCGTCCCCCTGCCAGCACAATGGCTTCCACGGCAGCCACAATATTTGGCCGAAGGTCGGACGTCAAACCCCGTACAGGCTTCTGAACTTGCCGTGGAGGTAACGGATGAGGTACTCGGGGTTTAGGTCTTCGCCGGTCACGTTCTTTAGCAGCTCGCGCGGCCAGTAGCGACTGCCCTGGTGGTGGATCTTGCGGCGGGTCCACTCCAAGAAGGGGGCGAAGTCGCCCCGCCCGAACTGGGGCTCGAGCGCCCCGAGTTCCTTCTCGGCCTGCTGGAAGAACTGAGCGGCGTAGAGGTTACCCAGGCTGTAGGTGGGGAAGTAGCCGATCAGGCCCGCCGACCAGTGCACGTCCTGCATCACCCCGTCGGCCAGGGTGGGCGAACTGATGCCCAGGTACTCGCGGTACTTCTGATCCCAAGCTTCGGGGGCGTCGTCCAGCGAGAGTTCGCCACGCAGCAGGGCCAACTCGAGCTCGAAGCGGATCATGATGTGCAGGTTGTAGGTCACCTCATCGGCCTCGACGCGGATCAGACTGGGCTGAACCTGGTTGATGGCGAAGTGGAAGTCCTCCAGCCGCACATCGCGCAAAGCCTCAAAGTGCTGCTGAGCCAGGGGCCAGAAGCAGCGCCAGAACCCCAGACTGCGGCCCACCAGGTTCTCCCAAGTGCGGCTTTGCGACTCGTGGATACCCAGCGAGATTTCGCTGCCCATGGGCGTACCGTAGTGTTCGGCCAGCAGGCCCTGGCCATAGAGGCCGTGCCCCATCTCGTGGATGGTGCCGAAGAAGGCCGGGTTGAAGTAGTCCTCGAAGTAGCGCGTGGTCAGGCGCACGTCACCGGGGCCGATGCCCATCATGAAGGGGTGGGCTACCGGATCGAGCCGACCGGCCTCGAGATCGAAACCTAGCCTGGCGATGACCTCCTTGGCGAAAGCTTCCTGAGCTGTGCGGGGAAAATGGCGGTGGAGGATGGAGGCATCGGGCTTGCGCGGAGCCTGCTCCAGGCGGCGCAGCAGATCGACCGTGGCCTCGCGCAAGCGCTTGAACACGGGCTCGAGCTGGGCCGCAGTAGCCCCCGGCTCGTACTGGTCGAGCAGGGCGTCGTAGCGCTCCTTTTCGTAGCCCAGGGCATCGGCCACCTCGCGGGTAAGCGCGAAGATGCGCTTCAAAATGGGCTTGAACCCCTCCCAGTCATTTTTGGGCCGGGCCTCTTCCCACACCGCCTGCCCCTCGGCGGTGGCCTGGGCCAGCTCTACCGCAAGTCGCTCGGGGATTTTAATCTGCTGCTCGAAGCTGCGTCGCCACTCGCGCACGTTGACCGCCTCGACCGAGCTGGGATCGGCCACCAACTCAGAACCCTCTACCACCGCCAGCATCTCGCCGATGCGGGGGTCGGTGGCCCGCTGGTGCAGCAGCTTGGCCAGGGTGCCTTGCATCCTGGCCCGGTGCGGGTGCCCCTTACGGGGGGTGTAGGTGGCCTGATCCCAATTAGCCAGGGCTCCGAAAGCTCCCAGGTAAGCCGATTCCTTGCTGTGGCTCTGGAGCCACTCGTAGGCTTCTCGCGCAGTCATGCCGCTCATGATATGGAGGGCTGAACTTCAAAGACTATGACCCAATTCGAGTTGATGAGCGCGAAAGCGGCGGATTGCAACCCAGCAGAATGCGTTATCATCCGGGACGGATGCGCCAAACCGTGCCCGGTCCAACCCTCCGCGAACTCCTGCCCCGCCTGCGTGAGCTCCAACAAGGCCCCCTCGAGTTCCTGCTCGAGCTCACCCAGCGCTACGGCCCCTTCGTGCGGATCCCCGTGCCAGGCTTAGCTGTTTTCAGCATCGCCCAGCCCGACGCCGTCAAGCACGTGCTGCAGGACAACGCCAGGAACTACTCCAAGCGCACGCTACAGTTCGCCAACCTGGCCCTGGTAACCGGCCAGGGCCTCCTCACCAGCGACGGCGAGTTCTGGCTGCGCCAGCGACGCATGGCCCAGCCTGCCTTTCACCGCCAGCGCATCGCGGGCTTCGGTGAGGCCATGACCACTGCCGCGGTGCGGATGCTGGAGGGCTGGAAGGCCCGGGAAAGCGAGGCAATCGACGTCGACCACGCGATGATGGAGATGACCCTGGAGGTCGTGGGGCTCACCCTTTTCTCCAGCGACTTCTCGGCCGCCGCCAAGCGCATGGTCGAGGCCACGCTCACCGCCCTCGACTACGTGATCCACAAGGCCCAGAACCCCTTCGGCCCCCCGGCCTGGCTGCCCACGGCGCGCAACCGCCGCTTCCGGCAAGCCCTGGGGGTGCTGGACCGGGCCGTTTACCGCCTCATCGAGGAGCGCCGGGCCCGGGGCCAGCCCCACGACGACCTGCTCTCCATGCTGCTCGAGGCCCGCGACGACGACGGCCAGCCCATGACGCTGCGCCAACTGCGCGACGAGCTCATCACCGTCATCATCGCCGGGCACGAAACCGTCGCCAGCGCCCTCACCTGGACCTGGCACCTCCTGGCCCAGCATCCCCAGGCCGAGGCCACGCTGCACGCCGAGCTCGCTCAGGTCCTAGGAGGCCGCACCCCCACCATCGACGACCTCCCCCGCCTCCCCTATACCCGCGCCGTCTTCGAGGAGGCCCTTCGCCTCTACCCCCCCGCCTGGCTCATCACCCGTCGCGCCATCGGGCCCGATACCATCGGCGGCTACCCTATCCCCAGGGGCTCCCTGCTGGTCCTGAGCCCCTACATCACCCACCGTCAGGCTGAGGTCTGGCCCGAGCCCGAAAGCTTCCGCCCCGAGCGCTTCCTCGAGGGCGCCCGCCCCCCGCGCTACGCCTACATCCCCTTCGGCGGCGGCCCCCGCCTGTGTATCGGCAACACCTTCGCCTTGGTCGAAGGCCAGCTGATCCTGGCAACCCTCGCCCAGCGCTACCGCCTGCGCCCCGCCGAAGCGAAGCCCGTCAAAATCGCGCCCCTGGTCACAATCCGCCCTAAAGGGGGCCTGTGGATGCGGCTCGAGCGGCGCTGAAGGAGCCGGGCGTGGACGCCGGTGGTCCTGCCCTCGTGGAGGGCACTCTCAGAGGGGCTTGTCCTCAGGTTTGACTTCGGCGATGGGTTCCTCCCTGATCTCGGTGGTGGCCCCCTCTTCGCGCTCGATCTTCAGCCGCACGCGGGTGACGATCCCGGCAATCACGCCCAGCGCCGCCAGCACGGGCAGGGCCACCGTCACCACGCCGCCCACCAGCACCCCCACCGTCAGGGGCACCGAGAAGATCTCCTCCCCGTTCTCCTTGCACACGGTTACCCGGCGGGCGTTGCCCTCTTGCACGAGTTCGCGCACCTTATCGACGAGTTGGCCGCCCGAAATCTCGATCTCCTCGACCCAGGTCTTGCCTTTGGGCCCCTGTGGATTCCCTGCCATGGATGCACCTCCTATGCTTCAGTGTACCCATCGATCGGTATTCCCTCACGCCCACCCCCGACACGATAGACTCAAGGGCGATGAAAAGCGTTCGCAGCCGCAAGGCACCCACGGCTTATCTGGTGGGAGTGAGTTATCTGTTCTGCGCCCTTTTTCTGTTCTGGAGCCTCGTCGCAGGGTACTGGCAAGGGGTTGATCCCCTCTGGGCAGCTTCGGTCGTCGTAGTGGGAATGGTGTTCTACTTGCTGCGGATGGGCCTCGAGCTGCTCTTTTTCGATCGGGTGGAGGTCACCTCCGAGCGGCTCATCCAGCGCAGGCTGTTAGGGGCCCAACACACCGACCTCGCCCAGCCCAACCTAGCCGACCTGAGCCGCGACCTAGGGGGCAACCGCTATCTGGTGCTGGCCCGCGTCGGCGACAAGCTTCCACTGGCGGCTGTCAACTTGCGCTACCTGGGCAACGCACGGGAAGTGGTCCAGGCCATCCTCGAGGCCGTACAGCGCAAGAACCCCCAGCTCGAGATCAGCCCCAGGCTGCTGCAGCGCTTTGGGCAACCCCCCTACGGAACTTTCAACTGACCGCGAAGGCTTCCGGCGGCAGGGCGAAGCCCAGCGCCTCGAGGATCACCGAGAGGTGAAAGCGCTGGAGTTCCTGGGGGCCGATGTACTGGCCGATGAGGCGGTGGGCCTCCCTGGGCACGCTCTGCAAAGCCAGCAAAGTGTGGTAGGGCTGGAGCATCTCCAGCGGCAACGGCCCGCCGGTATAGAGGAGCAGGTCGCAGTGGCGGGCGAGGGCTTCGGCCCGCTCGAGGCCCACCACCACGTCACCCCGCTGGGGCGAGGGGATGCGGGCCATGAAGACATCGCCTTCGGGAAAGCTGGGGGCCACCAGCGAAACCCGCGCTACGCTGCGCAACCCGGCGGTGAGTTCGGGGCGCAGCGGCCCCAGCCATAGCAGCCGGTCGCCGAAGGCGTAACGGTGGAGCAGGTTGGCCAGCGCCATGGCCTCGAGGTAGTAGCCGCGCAGCCGGGTTCCCTCGGGCACCACCAGGTCTACCCGCGCAGCCTCACGGGCCTCGGGCTCGAGCGCCCCTACCAGCTTCAGGGCATCGATGCGGGCCTGAGGGTCCTCCAGCACCGCCCCGGCGAAGCCCAGCGGGACCAGCCCGGCCAAGGCCGCCACCAGACCGCTGCCCACCTCTGCCGCGTAGACGTGCAGGGGCAGCTTGTGGCCCACCGTAGCCGTGAGCAAGGGCGAGAGAAGCTGGCTCGAGCGCTGATGCAGGACGACCAGGGGCTTCACGAAAGGCTAGTGTATCCCTTTGCCCCTATCCTGCCTAGCCGAAATCGAGCCCGCCGGCGAAGGAAATACCGCAGAAGGCCAATAGCACAATCACATTCGTGGTTCAACCCTCGTACAAGCCCCCGCGTGCCGAGCCGGGAAAACCATCGACTCAGTCTATACGCTCGAGCCCCGCGAACTGAAGGGCCAATTTCTTTAATCCAACGCCGGGGAAATGCACGGTGACCTCAGCCCCCAGCGCCGCGACCACCGTTCCCTGGCCAAAGCGGGGGTGCCGGACCTTCTCCCCGCCCTTGAACACGCCCAGAGGCTGCTTCTCCTCCGCTTTGGCCGGGCGGATCACCACCGCCGCGCCCGCGCTGCCAAAGGCCGAGACCTCCTCGAGCAGCTCCGGGGGCACGTCGGCTAAGAAGCGGCTCTCGCGGGTGTACTCGCGCTTGCCGTAAACCTCGCGCTCCTCGGCATAACTCAGATAGAGCGTCTCCTGGGCGCGGGTGATGCCCACATAGAACAAGCGGCGCTCCTCTTCGAGGTCCTCCAGCCGGGAGAGGCTGTTGCGGTGCGGGAGCAGATTCTCCTCGACCCCTACCAGAAACACCACGGGGAACTCCAGGCCCTTAGCGTTGTGCAACGTCATGAGCGTGACCTCATCTCCCCCGGCCTCGGGGCCCGCGAGCTTGCCGTCCTGTACGCGCTTGGCCGGCTCCTCCGCCGAGGCGGTGAGGGCAATGGTGTCGAGGAAGTCGGCCAGGGTACCCCCCACCTCCTCCTCCCAGTCGCCCGCCGCGCGCAGCAACTCCTCCACGTTGGCGATGCGCTCCTCGCCGTCGGATTCGGAGCGCAGGGCCTCGAGGTAGCCGGTGTCCTCGAGCACCCGCTTGAGGAACTCGCGGGGGCCGGTGTCGTAGGCAGCCTCGATCAGGTCGTCCACCAACCGGACGAAAGCCTCGACCTGCTGGGGTCGGCTGATGACCTGCTGAGCGTGGCGGAAGGCTTCCAGGGCCGAAATCCCCTGCTTCTGGGCATACTCCAGCAGCTTGCCCATCGTGCTGGCCCCGATGCCGCGCGGAGGGGTGTTGACGATGCGGCGCAGCGAGAGGGTATCGAGGGGGTTGACGGCCACGCGGGCATAAGCCAACAGGTCCTTCACCTCCCGACGCTCGTAGAAGCCCACCGCCCCCACCAACCTGGCCGGGATGCCCGCGCGGCGCAGGTGCTCCTCCAGCACCCGCGACTGGGCGTTGGTGCGGTAGAGTACCGCGATCTGACCGAAGTTGCCACGCTTGGCGATCTCGCGAGCCACGAAGGCCGCCTCCTCGCGGGCGTTGGGAGCCCGGAAGAGCTTGACCTTCTCCCCGCCGCCCTTCACCGGGCGCAAGCTCTTCTCCAGCCGCGCGGTGTTCTTCTCGATGATCGCGTTGGCGACTTTGAGGATGGCCGCAGTGGAGCGGTAGTTGGCCTCGAGGCGGAAGACCTTGGCGCCGGGGTAGTCCTTGGTGAAGCTCAAAATGTTGTTGATATCGGCATTTCGGAAGCCGTAAATCGACTGATCGGGGTCACCCACCACCACCAGGTTGGGCTTCTCCCCCGCCAGCAGCCGGGTCAGCCTGTACTGCACGGGGTTGGTATCCTGGTACTCATCGACGTGGATGAAGCGCGCGCGCTGACGCACCTTGGCCAGGACTTCGGGGTGTTCCTCGAAGAGCTGGATGGCCAGCAGCAGCAGGTCGTTGAAGTCCACGGCTCCCTGGCCACGCAGGGCTTTCTGGTAAAGGTGGAAGACCTCGGCGGCCTGCTCCTTGGGCACGCCCGCTACGAAGTCGGGGGCCTCACGCAAAAACTCACCCACCCCGCCCAGGCGGTTCTTGATGCGGTCGAGCACCGCCCGAAACTGCCCCGGCCTGGCCTCGATGCCCAGATCCTTGAGGATCTCCTTGAGCAAAGTGCCCTGGTCGTCGTCGTCATAGACCACAAAGCCCGGCTTGAGCCCCACCCACTCGCCGTATACCCGTAAAACGCGCAGGGCAGCGGAGTGAAAGGTCGAGACCCACAGGTCGCCAGCCAGGCTGCCCACCATCTTCTCCAGGCGCTCCTTCATCTCCCCGGCGGCCTTGTTGGTAAAGGTCACCGCCAGGATTTCGCCCGGATAGACCCGGCGCTCGCGCAATAAGTAGGCGATGCGGTGCACCACCGTGCGGGTCTTGCCCGAGCCGGCCCCGGCTACCACCAGTGCTGGGCCCTCAAAGTGCAACACCGCCTGTTGCTGGGCTTCGTTGAGCGAGGAAAGCAAATCCATAACAGCCCCCGAAGTCTATCACCTGCCCCGGCCCTCAAAGGTAAGGTAGCGGTGGGCACCCGACCCAAGGGTAGACCGAACCCATGAAAAAGAACTCCGGCTCTGCTGGCGCGGCCGCAACCTCTTCATCTTCCGGCTGACCGTAAGCTCAATGGCTCTGTTCACAGCCCCCGTGATCTGCTCAGTGCGCACCCAAGCAGGCGCTTCCCTGCCCCATGGCCTGAGCGCCACCTTCGAGGGAGAAGCCCTCAACGCGGTACTCAACGTCAAAGCCGCAAAGAGCCTGGACCCGACCATCGCCCCGCTCGAGGCCCAGCTTTACTGCGAATCCGGCGCACTCTACAACTACGACAACTTCACCCTCGACATCAAGCCTAAAGCGTCGATCATCGACGACCTGGGTGCCCAAGCGCCAGTAGTCACCACGCAGCCTTAGAATGTCCCAGGTATGGCAGCTATCAAGTTCGGCACCGACGGATGGCGCGGGGTTATCGGCGCGGATTACACCTTCGACAACGTAGCGAAGGTGGCCCAGGCGTATGCGGATCACCTGAATTCCCAAGGCGCGAAGCGGGTGGTAGTAGGCCACGACACCCGCTTCCTGGCGGCTAAATTCGCCGAGCGAGCCGCGCAGGTGTTGGCAGCCAACGGGCTCGAGGTACTGCTCTCCAAGAGCTACGTGCCCTCTCCGGTGCTCTCCTTCGCCGTCAAGCATCTGCAAGCCGATGGCGGGGTGATGATCACCGCCAGCCACAACCCCCCGGAGTACCTGGGCTTCAAGATCAAGGGCAGCTACGGCGGAGCAGCGGTGCCCGCCCTGATCGCCGAGGTGGAGAAGAAGCTGGGCGCCGAAGCAAAGCCCTTCGACCCCTCCCGGCACAAGATCGAGCGCTTCGACGTGCGCAAGCCCTACTACGACCACCTGATGAGCCTGCTGGACATCGAGGCCTTGCGCAGCTACGAAGGCGTGCTCTACCACGACAGCATGGGCGGAGCTGGGGGCGGCTGGATTTCGGGCTTCGCCAAGCACGCCGGGCTCAAGCTCGAGGTGCGCGGCCTGCACGAAGTCCCCGACCCCATGTTCTACGGGGTCAACCCCGAGCCCATCCCCGCCAACCAGTTCACCGTCATGACCGTGCTCAAAGCCGAGGAGGGCACCACCTTCGCCGCCGTCACCGATGGCGACGCCGACCGTATCGGGGCCGTGCTGGCGGGAGGGATCCACTTCAACAGCCACCAGATCTTCGTGGTGTTGCTCAAACACCTCGTCCAGCGGCGGGGCCTGAGCGGGCGGGTGGTCAAGACCTTCTCGGTCTCGCGCGTGGTCGAGTTGCTGGCGAAAAAGCTGGGGACCGAGCTCCTAACCACCCCCATTGGCTTCAAGTACATCACCGACGAGATGCTCAAGGGCGGCGTGCTCATCGGCGGGGAGGAGTCCGGCGGCATCGGGGTGGACATTCACCTGCCCGAGCGCGACGGGATCTTCAACGCGCTGCTCTTGCTCGAGGCCGTGGTGAAGAGCGGCAAGAGCCTGGGCGAACAGTTCGCCGAGATCGAGGCCGAGGTGGGCTTCAAGCACAACTACGACCGCCTGGACTTACACCTGCCCAGCATGGACCACATCCGCGCCGTGATGGAGAAGGTCGCCAGCCCCCAGCCCATCGCAGGGCAAAAGGTGGTGGGCACAGAGGGCCTCGACGGGGTGAAGTGGCTCTTCGAAGACGGGGGTTGGCTGCTTTATAGAGCCTCGGGCACCGAGCCGGTGCTCAGGGTTTACTGCGAGGCCCAGAGCGAACAGGCCGTAAAAAGCATTCTGGCCGAAGCCAAAAAGCTGGTCGAGGCTTGAACCGAGGATCAGCCGCTTCTTTGGGACCTGCGCACCCGCTCCATCGCCCAGCAGATCGTACTGCGATAAGCCCGCATTCGGAGCCACTGCCCCCGCGTATCTAGGGGTGTAGGTGCGCCAGCGACGGCCTTCGGTTTCTACCTGCTTATACCAGATTCGATCAGTTCGTTCCCGAATGGGAACGCCGCCCCGCCAAGGCGGGGCGGTCGACCGAAGGGAGTGCTCTAGGATTCAAAAAGATAGCCTCTGAAGGTCTTTGGTTTGGGTGATTATCTTTTTGAATCCGGTATTACGTGTATTGGGCCAGGGCCGCTGAGTTGGCCCGGCTCTACCCAAAAGATTGCGTGCTGATGGTGGCGGTGGAACTGTGCAGCCTGACGTTCGTCCGGGGTGACCTCTCCAGGGCCAACCTGGTCGCCACCAGCCTCTTTGCCGACGGAGCCGCAGCGGTGGTGCTGGGCAGCGGCGAGGGTCCCGAGGTAGTGGGGGGATTCTCGAGACTGCTGCCCGAATCCTACGAGGTAATGGGCTGGGAGGTGGTCGAGTCGGGCTTGCAGGTGCGCTTCGCCCAGAGCATTCCCCAACTGATCACGGACAAGCTGGGTGCTTTGATTAAGGATGGCTTAGCAAGCCACGGCCTGAAGGCCCAGGACGTGGGTGTGTGGGTGCTCCACCCCGGAGGTCGCAAGGTTCTGAGCGCTTACCGCCAGGCCCTGCCCATCGACGATCGCAGCTACGAAGCCTCCCGAAGCACGCTGCGTGAGTACGGCAATATGTCAAGCCTGACGGTGCTCTTCGTGCTCGAGCGGCTGCTGGGGAAGGTCGAGGGCAAGGTGACGGGGGTGCTGCTGGCCCTGGGTCCGGGCTTCGCCACGGAGGGTGTAGTATTGCGTTGGTGATGCTCACGCTGGTGCTTTTTGCTGTGGGGGTCGTGTTAATCCAGCGACTCCTCGAGTTGGGGCTGGCCTATCGCAACCTGCACTGGGCCCTCGAGCGGGGCGGGGGCGAGTACGGGCAGGAGCACTACCCCTACTTCTTCCTGCTGCACGGCGCGTGGTTGCTGGGGGTGCTGTTCGAAGGCGGCACGCGCCAGAACCTGAGCCCGCTGTGGCCCCTGTGGCTCTTGCTGTTCCTGGCCGCGCAGTACCTGCGCTACTGGTCCATCTACACCCTGGGGCGCTACTGGAACACCCGCATCGTCCTTATGCCCGGGGCCCCCGCCATCGAGACCGGCCCCTTCCGCTACCTGCGCCATCCTAACTACGTGGCGGTGGCCCTGGAACTGCTCACGCTGCCCCTGATCTTCAACGCCTGGGTCACCGCCGTGCTGGCCACGCTCTTCAACGCCATCCTGCTGCTGGGGGTGCGCATTCCGCTCGAGGAGCGGCTGATGGAGCAAAACCGCCGCTACAAGAGCAGCGCCAACCCCACCCTCCACGACCTCTCTCGCCCCTTCCCCGGCTCGGCCCTGGCCGACCGCCTGCTGATCGGCCTCTACCGCACCCCCCTGCCGGGGTTGGTTCACCATGCGGTAACCAGCGTGCGCCGGCTGATCGAGGCGAGCATCAAAGCCTTCACACAGAGGCGCGCACCCAAACCCCAGCCCGCCGACACGCCACCTCCCCCAGCCCCCAATCCCGTAGCCCCGGTAGCTACTGCCAAAGCCCCCCTTTCGGCTCCAGCCCCAGCACCACGCCTTCAACAACCCCGGCAGCCGACCACCGACCCCGACAGCCTGTGGCTTCAGGGGCTCCTAGAACACCATCACCGCCTGGTCAAACAGGCCCTACGGGAGTTACGGCCCATCACGGCGGGGCTCGAGCTTACCGAAGCCCTGGCCCAGGGGCTGCTGCCGAGGATGGGCCATGCCGGAAACATCGAGTATGTCATCAAGGACAACGTGGCCCGCGCGCTGGTGCAGGGGTATTTCATCCAATGGGACATCCGCACCGGAGGGCTGATTCCCGGCGCAGAGGCCCAGACACTGTGGTACATGACCCGTGACCACCAGGAGCAGTTTGGCGACTCGAGCGAGCTGAAGGTGCTCGAGGAGCTGATCCAGCGCCTGCGCAAAGCGGGCAAGCTCGAGACCCTGCTGATCCAAGCCCGCACCCGAGCCGGTCTTTACGGCTCCGGCCTGCGGGGCTGAACCCCAAGCGCCCCAGAAGTGGGGTCTACCAGGCCCGCGGTGGTGGGGGAGTACGTACCCGCCACGAACTCCCCCATGCCCCTGGCCTCGATGGGCTGCCCCTGCCAGCTTCCCCTGCCCAGCACTGGCCCCTCCCAGTAGGCCACCCTGGTGGAGGCGGTGAGGAGTTCTTGGTCTTGGCGCACTGGGGCGAGCTCGAGTTGCAGTCCCTCGGCCTCAACCTTCCAGGAAAGGACGTAGCTGCGCCCACTGGGCGAGGTCCAGCGCCCCAGCGGGGTCATGCGCAGGTCCCTCAGCTCTGCGATCCGGCCCTGGGGGTCGGTGCGGCTCCCCGCCAGCTGCACCACCTCACCGTCGGCCTGCCCAGGGCGCGGCGGCTTCTTGACCCGGTAGAGCATGAGGTCGCTACCGTCGGAGAGGTGCAGACCGAACCAGTCCCACAAAGCCTCTCGTCCCGAAAGCTGCCCGCCCCACTGGTGGTCCATCCAGGCCTCACCCCACACCTCGCGCCCGTGGATGCGGCCCTCGAGGGCAAGGCGGGTGTAGGAGACGTAGTACATGCGCCCCACCTCCTCGGTGCCCGAGTACCCCGGCGGATGCACCACGGCAGGCTTCCTGGGGGTGAGCCGCAGGTCGAGGGGCCCGGCCATGAGGTGGTAGCTGGCCCCCTCCTGGATCAGCTTCCAGTCCCCCTGCTCGATACGCAGGGGCGGAAATTCGATGATGGCATCGCCCCGGGGAGCATCCTGGCGAAAGTCGAAGCGCTCGTCGAAGAACTTACGGTCCTCCCGCAGATCGGTGACGGCCAGGTGTGAGGCATGGAAGGGGCCGGGGTAAAGCAGGCCGAGAAAGGCCGGTCCTATGCGGGGGGTAAAGTACCCCTTGAAGATGGCCCAGTGGAAGGCAATTCCCGCCTCGGGCAGGTAGGCTGAGACGTACCACCACTCCACCGGCGAGGGATTGGGGCCCCAGTTGTCGGCTTGCGGTGCGCGGGTGGGATCTACCTCCTGCAAGGCCGGCATACAGGCAGCCAGCAACAGCACGAGACTGAGCCACAATGGCTTCATAGGGCTATGGTAGCGAAGAGCGGGTATCGGGTCGTAGGGGATGTCGGTAGAGGCTGCATACGACGTCGCGTTAGGCTATTGAGCGTGACCGACACCCACTGCCACCTCGACTATCTCGAGCCCTCCGAACTCGCCGCGGCCCTCGAGGCGGCCCAGGGCTTCGAGGCGATGCTGAGCATCGGCACCGAACCCGCGAAATCGCGCCGCAACCTCGAGATCGCCCACTCTGCCCCCAACGTCTGGGTCGCGGTGGGCATCCATCCCACCGAGGCCGCGCGCTGGCGGGAGCTCAGGCAAGAAAGCCTCGAGCTCGCCCGCCACCAGCGGGTACGGGCCATCGGCGAGAGCGGGCTAGACTTCTACTGGGCTCCCCAAAGCCGCCAGGCGCAGTACCAGGCCCTGGATTGGCAGGCCGAACTCGCCGCCGAGCTCGATCTTCCCCTCGTTTTGCACGTGCGCAGCGCCAAAGAAGACGATCAGGCCGAGCGGGAGGTGGCCGAGTGGCTAAAGCACAACCGACCCCCTAAGGTCGTGTTGCACGCCTTCGGCGGGCACCCGGCGCTGGTAGAGGCGGGGCTCGAGGTCGGCGCCTACTTCAGCTTCGCGGGGCCATTCACCTACAAGAAGAACACCCTGGTGCGCGAAGCGGCCCGTCAACTGCCCCTCGAGCGCCTGCTGGTCGAGACCGACACCCCTTTTCTGCCCCCCGAACCCCACCGGGGCAAGCGCAACCAGCCGGCCTACGTGCGACACACCCTCGAGAAGCTGGCCGAGGTGCGCGGACTGAGCGCCGCCGAGATGGAGCGAATCACCGACGCCAACGCCCGAGGCTGTTTTGCCTTCGCCTGACGCCGCGGCCCACGGAGAGCTAGAATGTCTCCATGCGTTGCCAAAGCTTCACCATCCGCCTCGACGAGCGGCAGAACCTGGACTTGAGCCGGCTCAACGACTTCCTCGAGCACGTCCAGCCCATCCAGGTCTCCAGCGCCCTGGTCTCGGGCTCCTTCCCGGTGTGGTCGGTCCTGGTGTTTTACGAGGGCGAAGCCCCCAAAGCTACGGAGCGGCTCGAGAAACCCCTGCCCGAAGCATCTGCAAAACCCCGCCCTACCGCCACCAACGACGGGCTCTATCAGGCTTTGCGCGAGTGGCGCTGGCAAAAAGCCAAAGCCGAGGGCGTGCCCCCTTACGTCATCGCCCACGACGCTCAGCTCGCCGCCATCGCCGACGCCCTACCCTCCACCCCTGAAGAGCTCACCCGGATCAAGGGCTTCGGCCCCCGTAAGGCCGAACGCTACGGCGAGGAAATCCTGGCACTTGTCCGCAAGGCGAGAGCGGATAGACCCCAAGCGGGGGGCTAGTGACCCGTCAAGCGTCTGGCTACCGACCTTGACCTGGTGAGAAGTGGCACTTAGACTATCGGGCAAGATGTTGCGCCGTTGGGACAACAATCCATAGCGGGGGTAGCGACACTGCCCCCCGGTACTTGCCGTTGTACCGGGGGGTTTTCAGTTCCCGCCAGCGGCGAAGGAGAGAGGCAGATGTCACGTACACTGGTCAAGGAAGTGCCCAACAAAATCGGCGAGAAGGTCACCCTGCAAGGCTGGTTGCACTGGAAGCGCGACCTCGGCGGCATTCAGTTTGCCCTGCTGCGCGACCGCAGCGGCATCGTGCAGGTGGTGGTGGAAAAGGGTGTGGACCTCCCCCTGGCCGAGTCCTGCTTGCGCGTCAAGGGCCAAGTGGTGCAAAACCCCAAGGCCCCCGGCGGCTACGAAGTACTGGCCAACGGCCTCGAGGTGCTGACCCCGGCGCTCGAGCCCTCCCCCATCGAAATTCCCAAGGAGGAGTGGCGCGTCAATCCCGAGACGCTGCTCGAGTACCGTTACGTGAGCCTGCGGGGGGAAAAAGCCCGCGCCGCGCTCAAGGTGCAGGCCGCGCTGGTGCGGGGCTTCCGCAACTTCCTCGACGCGCAGGGCTTCACCGAGATCTACACCCCCAAGATCGTCTGCGCCGGAGCCGAGGGCGGCAGCAACCTCTTCGCCATCGACTACTTCGAGCAGCGGGCCTACCTGGCCCAGTCCCCCCAGCTTTACAAGCAGATCATGGTGGGCGTGTACGAGCGGGTCTATGAGGTGGCCCCGGTCTTCAGGGCCGAGCAGCACGCCACCAGTCGCCACCTCAACGAGTACCTCTCCCTCGACGTGGAGATGGGCTTCATCGAAAGCGAGCACGACGTGATCGACCTCGAGGAGGCCCTGCTCAAGGCCATGCTCGACGAAGCCCGCGAGGTGGCAGCCGATGAGGCGGCAACGCTGGAGGTAGCATGGCCCAACACCGCCGAGATGCCCCGTCTGGAACACCCCGAGGCCCGCCGGATCCTGCGCGAGGAGCTGGGTATGTCGGTGGGCGCCGACTTCAACGAGGAAGCCGAGCGGATGCTGGGTCAGTGGGCTAAGGAGAAGTGGGGCGTGGACTTCCTCTTCATCACCAAATACCCCCAAGCCGCACGCCCCTTTTATGCCTATCCCGAGGAAGGGGGCGCGACCCGTGGCTACGACCTGCTGTTCAGGGGCCTCGAGATCACCAGCGGCGGGCAACGCATCCACCAATACGACCTGCTGATCGAAGCCCTGAAGAAAAAGGGCAACGACCCGGCCAGCTTCGCGGGTTACCTCGAGGTCTTCAAATACGGCATGCCTCCCCACGGCGGCTTCGCCATCGGGGCGGAACGCCTGACCCAAAAACTCCTAGGCCTACCCAACGTGCGCTATGCACGAGCCTTCCCCCGCGACCGTCACCGCCTGACGCCTTGAAGCGCTATCGCCTTGCGAGGGGATGTGCGTATTTGCGGACCGCGGGTTAATGTTTTATTTAGAATTGTAGCGTGCCAGGTCTGCGGCCCGGCCTCTATTCTTTGCTGCGTACCGCACCGCGGGTGGTGGTCGCTCCTGTCGGGGTGGGCTTCGGACAGCAGGCGCTGGCCCGGTGGGCGCAGCGCAACCATCGCCTGGTGGTGAGGGATCCTTCCGGCCTTGGCCGGGAGGCGTGCTTGTTCATTCCCCAAAGGCGCCGCCAACTCGAGTCCATCCACCTCGACCACCCGGATGAGGGCTTGTTCTTGCACGAGGCCGACCTCACCTACACCAAAGGTGAATGGCTCGCAGCCCTCGGCACAGCCCGCGAAGCTTACGCCGAAGAAAGCTACCACCTGAGCCAAGGGTGGCCCGAGGGGCTGCTCATAGCGCTGCAGCTCTCCCAGCGCCAAGACGCCATCCCCCTGCTCCACCATCCCCTCGCCCAAGCCCACCTCGGGCGCTTCATTCCCAAGGACGTCAGCCGCGACACCCTCAGTCGCCTGGCCTCGAGTCCGCTCCTGATCCCCGAACTCTACGACTTCCTCGGCCTCACCCCCGGCCTCGTCGCCGAGTTGTACGACCGCGGCCTGCTCTATGCCGCCGATCAGGGCTACCGCCTGCCGGCGCTGTTGCGCCGAGCCCTTCACCAGCCCATGCCGCCGCAGCGAGCGCTCGAGCTCGCCCAAATCCTGGCCTCGAAGCACCTGCACAGCCCCGCCCTGGAAATCCTCCGCGAGCACCGGCTGTGGGAAGCGTATCTCGAGCTCATCGTCGAAACTTACGCCCCCAGGAGCGGAGTCCAGGCCCTGCGCGAGCACTTGAGCCAGGTTCCGCCCAGCCACCGGAACCTCGAGGCCTACGAATACCTCACCGCGCTGTTGCGGCGCTCTTCGGGGGACATCGCAGGCGCAATCCAGCGACTGCAAAGCCTCCAGCAACGGGCCTCTCCCAGGCTTCAGGCGTGGGTCATCAACGCCCTGGGGGTTGCCTATGGAATGCAGGGAAACTATTCCATAGCCGCCGAATGCTTCAAAAGAGGCCTGGCCCAGACCCAAGTCTCCCCGGTTCACGGGCGCCTGCTGCACAACCTGGGAATCGCGCAGCTCCACCTGCACCGCTACCGAGAGGGAGCGGAGGCTTTAGCGAAGGCCGCATCCTTGTACCGTGACCTCGGAAACCCTGTCGAAGAGGCCATGAGCGCCGAGAACCTGGCAAACGCCAAGGTCTTCGAGGGGTATCCCCTCGTGGCTTTAGCCGAGTTCAGCCGCTTATCTCCCATCTGCCCGGGCTCGCTGGCCCAGGTCAACATGGGTCGGGCTTACATCCAACTCGGCGAGCTCGAGAAAGCCAAGCAGACCCTGCAGACGGCTAGGCTGAAGGCCAGCGAAGCGGGCAATCAGCGCACCGTGAAGTACTCCGAGGTCGTCCAGGCGCAGGTGGCGTTGCTGGAAGAACAGCCAGAGCTGGCCTATGGCCTCGCCAGCGGCGTGCTCCACACAACCCAGGAAGCCGACCTACGCAGAGAGGCCCACCTCGTGCGCAGCCAGGTCGAGTTCCGGCGCGGCAACCTCGAGGCCGCACGGGAAGAGCTGGCCCATGCCGCCAACATCACCTTCAGCCATAAAACCGAGGCCGTGCGCCAAGGTCTGAGCCCGCTCGAGCCCACCCTCGAGGAAGCCCGCGAAGCCGGGGCGACCTTCGACGTAGCCCAGTTGCTCATGCTCAAAGGCGACCTGGCCTCACTGAGGGAGGCCCTCAGCCTCTGTCAGCACAACGGCTACGGGCTGCTCTTGCAGCATCCCTTCTACAGCCATCACTGGCTGCCCCTGATCAAGGCCGATCCATCCTGCTGGGCGGCCTTCCCCCTCAGCATCCAGACCTTCGGGGGGTTCAGGGTCTCCTTCTTGGGCAAGACCCTCGGCCTCCGCGACTTCCCGACCAAAAAAATCGCCGCCCTGCTACTGGCCCTGGCCCTGCACTCCCGGCCACAAAAGCGCGAGATGCTGGCCGAGTGGTTGTGGACAGAGCTGAACCATCCACTCGATTCACTCCAAAACGCCGTTTCCAAGCTGAGGAGCCTGTTCCTCCCCCAGCTCATCAGCTCGAGCAAGCACCAACTGTCGCTCAACTTCCCCGTCGTGCTCGACTATGTGGAGTTTGTCAAGCAGGCCAGGGCATTTTTGGAAACCCCCGGGCCGGGGCTCGAGGATTTCATCCAGCGTCACAGCGAACCCTGGCTTCCCGAGCTGGCCGAGCTCTTTCCCCTCGAGCGCTCCGAGGTCGAGCGTTACCAGCACGAGCTGTGGGCGACGCTGGCCGAGCAGCAGCAAGGGGAGAACACGTCCTTGGCGCTGGTGGCCTACCGCCACGCCCTCGCCCTCGATCCATACTCCGAGCGTGCCTGGCAGGGGCTCATCGCCGCCTATGAAAAGCTCGACAACCCGGAGATGGCGGCCAAGGCGCGGCGCAGCATGGCCGAAGCTCTGCGAGAACTGCGCGGCTGAGCGATTTTGGCTTCATTTTAGCCTCGAGTCATAAGCTCTAAAGCAGTAGCCCCCCGAGCTACCGCTACCGCTTTTTGGAGGAGGCAATGGGTTCGGATCAAGTCAGCTTCGTGATCTGCTTCGAGAACGCCGGTGAGCCGTTTGAGGTCTTACTCTCCCACAGGGAAGCCCCACGGCTTTCCAAAGCCCTGTGCTGCGCCGAACAGCTCTGCGAGAAGACGGGCTGGAGGTTGCTTCGGGTCAAAGACTGCCTCAGCGGGGAGGTGCTCGAGCCCTGCCCCAAATGCCCGGAGGAAGAAGCCCAGGGCTTCGTATGTCGCCACTGTCAGGGGAAAGCCTACGTCAGCGCCTCCCCCACCGAGCAGGCCGCCTGAATCAGCCCAGGCGCAGGGGCAAGCGCAGCAAGCGCGCAAACGCGACGAACACGCCCACCCCCACCAGCCCCCCCAGCAGCAGGGGGGGCAAGTTGTTGAGGAAGAGTTCGGGCGCGCCGAAGGGACGGGCCGCCACATGGGCCAGCAGCCCCGCCGGAGCCGCCGCACCCACAACCTTCAGCAGCAGCCTCAACAACCAGCGCACCGAGAGGATCGACATCCGCTCGAGCCGCCCCACGTAAGCCAGAAGGCCCACCAGACCGGCCACCGCCGTAGAGAGGTTGAGCCAGAACAACCCCGCATCGCGCAGGAGCCAGTAACCTAGGGTGTTGAGGGCAAAGATGGCCGCCGAAACCTGCACCGCTCGCCGGATCTCGCCCGTGGCGTAGAAGGCCCGCAGCATGAGCTGGTTGATCCCCCAGGGGAGCAGGGCAAAGCCATAGGCCCACAACACCGCTACCGTGAACTTCCGCACCGTGGGGTCGAGCCCGCCGAAGGAGAAGACCGCACCCACGATCCAAGGAGCCAGCGCCACCAGCATGGCCCCGGCGAAACCCAGCAGCACGCCCAGGCGCCCGATCGAGCGCTCGAGCAGGTTTCTTATCCCCGCATAGTCCTGAGCATTGCCCATCTGGGCCAGGCGGGGGTAGAGGGCCATGGCCGGGGATACGGCCAGGATGCCCAGCGCCGTCTGGAAGATCACCTCCGCGTTGATGAACGCGGTCTGGGCCCCCACTGCATAGCGGGTGAGGACGTTGGTCAGCACCAGGTTGAGGAACTGACGCAGGCTGGTGGTGAAGGCAAAGGGCCCCATGCGCCACAGGGCGTCCCGGATGGCGCTGTGCCCCTTCAACTCCAGCCGAAACCCCTTGAGCGAAGGCAGCAGCACCGCCGCCTGCACCATCGCCCCGAGGGTGTAAGACAGCGCCAACGCAGTAGCGCTCCCCGGCCAGATCAGCATGATGATGATCGAAACCACGTTGAGCGCCAGCGGGGCGAAGGCCACCAGCCCAAAGCGCTCTTGAGACTGCAGAAAGGCCGAGAACAAGGCGGCCATCGAAATGAACAGCAAGAATGGCATCACCAGGCGAATCTGGTAGACCAGCAGTTCGAAGTTGGAGCCATGGGCGAAGGGGCTCGAGGAGTCCACCAGCCAATCCGCGACCCAGGGGGCCAGCAACAGCCCCAGACCCAACAGCAACAGGTTGAGGGTAAACAGCAGCGCAGCGAAGCGCCGCTTGAAGACCTCGCCTTCTTCGGCTGGGAGGGCGCTCAGGACCGGTACCAGGGCGTTGGTAACCGCTCCCTCGGCCACGAGTTCGCGAAAGAGATTGGGAACCCGCGTAGCGATGTTGAAGGCGTCGGTCAGGAGGGGCGCAAACAGGTTGTTGATGACGATCTGGCGCACCAACCCCAGCACGCGGCTCGAGAAGGTGCCCAGCATGGTGATAGCGGCATTGCGCAGGATTCGACTCGACAAGGCAGCACCAACCCAGGCGGCTATTCTAATACCGGATTCAAAAAGATACTCTTCAAAACCAAAACCCAGAGCACTCCCTTCGGTCGGGTTAGTTCGTCACCATTCGGTGACAAACTAACCGAATCTGGTATAAGGCCACTCAGTCGTCCGACCAGCGAAGCCTACTCCCGGCAGGGCTCTTCTCCACCCTGAGCCTGGCGGGTAAGCGCTCGGCGAGGGCTTCTACGTGGGTTACCACCCCCACCAACCGGCCCCGTGTGGGCAGGGCTTCCAGCACCCCCGCGACCTGCTCGAGGGTCTCCGCGTCCAGCGTACCGAAGCCCTCGTCGAGGAACAGCGCACCCATGCGCCCTTTGGAGAGGTGTTCGGAGAGGGAGAGCGCGAGCGATAAAGAGGCCAGGAAGCTCTCGCCACCCGACAGCGTGCGTACCGTGCGCACCGACTCGGTCCAGCGGTCCTCGACGGCGTACTCGCTGTCCTCCAGGCGGAAGGCGTAGCGTCCTTGCGAAAGCTCGTTCATGAGTTCGCTGGCCCGCTGGAGCAAGCCCGACTGGTAGCGCTCGAGAAGAAAGTCCTGGAAGCGGTCGCCCCGCAGGTCGCGCTCGAGCCGCTCCCACACGTCCACCTCGCGCACCAGCCCGGCCTGCTGGGCCTCGAGCTCGCGGCGGCGGCGAAGCTGGTCTTCGGCGCGCTTGAGATCGGCCTTGAGCCCTTCGGCTCTGCCGTGAGCGGCGCGGGCCTGCCGGCGCAGGGTCTCCAGGGCTTCGCGCTGAAGGCGCACGGTCGCCTCATCCACGGGCTTTAGCCCCTCCAGCTCCCGCTCCAGCCGCCTGAGCCCCTCGGCGATGAGCACGCCCTCGCGCTCGTGCTCCTGGCGACGCTGCTGGAGGGCCTGGCGCTCGGCGGCGCTCAGGCGGGCCGCGCGGACGGCCTCGAGCCCGTCGAAGCCGGTCTCGCTCAGGAGTGAAGCCAGGCTGGTCTCTAGGCGTCCGAGCGCGCGCTGGCGTTCCTGGAGCACCTGACCCTGGGCCGCAAGCTGGCGCTCGGCCTCCACCAGGCGGGCCTCGGCTTCAGCCAGACGCTCCTGAGCGGCCTGGAGTTCGGCCACCCGCTTCTGCAACCCCACCTTGAAGCGCCCCACCCCCTCTCCCCCCGTAGCCTGGCGGATTTCCTCTGCAAGGCCAGCCAGCATGCGAATTCGCTCGTCCGCCAGCGCCTCCGGCGAGCCGAAAAGGCCAGACCTGAGCTGCCGAAGCTCGTCCGCTAGCCGCTCGCGTTCCCGCAAGGGCGCCAAAAGCCGCTCCTGTTCCTCGGGCAGGCTCTGCGCAAGGACCTTGAGCGAGCCCCGCTTCTCCTGGAAAGCATTGCGAAGCTCCTGCAGCCGCTGCTCGGCTCGAGCAAGCTCGAGGCCCAGCCGCTCCAGGTCGGGCAGCTCCCTCGGCGGGGGGAGCACCGTCACCGTCTGCTCGCACAGCGGGCAGGCCTCGCCGGCGCGGAGCAGGTGGCGGTGCGCGAGGACGCCGGCTTTCTGCTGAGCCTGCTCGAGCGCGGCCTTGGCCTGCGCGTGGAGCTTGGCGGCCTCCTGTCCCTCCTCCTTCAGGCGCTCGAGGTCGGCTTCAAGGCGGGTCTTTTCCGCCTGCCGCTCCTCCAGGCGGGACTGCTCCTGGGCCAGTTCCCCTTCCAAGCGGGCGAGCTGGGCCTCGAGCTTCTTCAACTCTCCCCACCGCCGTTCGGCCTCGCGCAGGGTCTCGAGCCGGTCTTCGTCGAAGGGCAGGGGATCGGGCCTCGACAGGCTCAGGCTCCCGCCGTAGCGGGTGAGCCGGGTTTCCATGGCCTCCAGCACCGGCAGCCGGGCGAGCTCGCTCTTAGCGGCCTCGAGCGCCGCCGGGTCGCAGCGCCCGCGCAGCCCCTCCACCTCACCCCGCAGGCGCTCGAGCCCCTCCTGCCGTCGCGCCAGGTCGCCCTGGGCGGCCTCGGCCTCTTTGCGGGCCACCTCTACACCCTCCACCTGGGGCCACACCCGCTCAGCCTGATCGGCGCGCTCCAAGCGCTCCCGCAGGCGCCCCATCTCCTCCTGTTGGCCCTCCCAGGTGCGCCGCCTTCGCCGCAGGCCCTCCAGCTCGCCAAATTTCTCGTGGCGCTTCTCGGCCTCGGTCAAGGCCCCTTGGGCACGCTCGGCCTCGCGGGTGAGCCGAATCTCCTCGGCCTCGAGCTGCCGGATCTCATCGCGCATGGCCTCCAGGCGGCTTTCTTCGGCTTCGCCAAGCCCCTGCAGCTCTCCCTCCAGCCGCCCCAACTTCTCCCGAGCCTCCTTGAGGTGTTCTCCCACCCGCTCGCGCATGTCCCGCAGGCGCTCGAGGCCGTAAAGCTTCATCAGCAGCTCACGCCGCTCCCTGGGCACCCCCCGCAGGAAGAGGTCGAACTGGCCCTGCGGCAGCAGGATTGAACGGGTGAAGGTGGAGAAGTCCATCCCCCCCAGCAAGGCCAGCACCTGGTTGTTGAGCGTGCTCACCTTCTCCGAGGCGGGGTGAACACGCCACTCTCCGCGCTCGAGATACTCCAGACGACCCTGATTCTCCTTGCCGATCACCCGCACGACGCGCCAGGCCTGGATGGAGCCGGTCGGCTCGGGGAGGCTGAACTCGAGTTCGACCTTGGCCTGCTCAGCCGCCGGGTGGCGCAGGCTGTCGTGCCCCTTGGCCCCCGCCCGCGGCGTCTCGCGGTAAAGCGCGAAGGTAATCGCGTCCAGCAAGGTGCTCTTCCCCGCCCCCGTCGGTCCGGTGATGGCGAAAAGTTCGACGTCGTCGAACTGGATCTCCTGCGACTCGAGGTATGAGCCAAACCCCTGCACCCGCAACTTGAGGGGCCTCATAAGGACCTCCCCGAGGTCCGCCGAGCACCAATGCGGTTAGCGTCTTGCGTTCGGCGTTCAGCCCTCGGCGTCATACCCCTTCCCCCGCGTGAACTTCCTCGTAGACCTGCTGGAAAGCCCTGAGTAGGCTCTCATCCGGCTCGGTGGCGTAGGTCTGGCGCGAGTACTCGCCATAGGCCTCGAGCCAGTCCCATTCCTCGGGCACCGGGGCCTGGATCCCGTCACGCTCAGCCTCGGGCACTTCGAAGATCACGTCCAGCAAGTGGGGGAAGCGGCGGAACAGGTCCTCGCGCAGCCGCGGGTTGCCCCGCCCCTCGATCACCAGCTTGGCCCAACCGGGGAAGGTCTCGATCTCCTCCAGGCGGCGGTCGAGGTCTTCCAGCCTCAGGCGGAAGGTGCGTAGCGGCTTGCCCCAACGGGCTTCGACTGGGTGAACCTTGGGCGGCACCCCGGCCTCTACCTCGACGATCAGCGCTCCACGGGGCGCGGTTTCCCCCTCGCCGAAGTCGAGCTGCACCAGCGAACCCGGATACCAGGCCACCGGGGCTTCCGAAACCTGCTGCTGGCGATGGATGTGGCCCAGCGCCACGTAGGTGAGCTGCTGGGGAAAGGCCGACTTCTCCACGGCGTAGCTGTTGGTGCAGTAAAACTCAAACTCACCCCCGCCCAAGCGGCTGCCCTCGACGGTGAGGTGGGCCAACATCAAGTTGATGCCTCCTCCCAGCTCGGTGGCCAGGTTGGCGAAGACCTTCTTCATCCCCTCGGAGTAAACCCCCTTCCACAAGGTGCCGTCGCCCTCGAGCAGCATCTGGGCCTTGACCAAGCGCCGCTCGGACAAAAAGGGCAGCATGATGGCCTTCCCACCCGTCACCTCCACCACCCCGCCCCGGCCCGCCAGCCGGACCTCGCCCCTCACGGTAGCCCCGGCCAGCGAGAGCAGGGGTGCGATGGCCTCCAGGCGCTCCCTCGAGTCGTGGTTTCCCGCGACCACCAACGCCGGAACCTTCATTTCCTGAAGCCGGTAGAAAAAGCCGAAGGCCGCGGCCTCAGCCTCGGTGGTGACCTGGGGCCGGTCGAAGAGGTCGCCCGCGACCAGCACCAGCTCGATGCGCTCAGAACGAACCAGCTTGAGCAATTCTTCCAGCGCCGCCGCAATCTCGCCGGTTCGCTCGGTGCCCTTGAGCAGCTTGCCCAGATGCCAATCAGCAGTGTGCAGAATCCGCATTACCGTATTAGGTTACTTCATATGGCACTAAGTACAGCCTCGTAGAAACCCCTGTACCCCGTAGTGACCAGCCCCCCACCCTGAGGGACAGCGCGAATCCGGGGTGGATAGGGATGTACCTGTACGGGCGTTTACGCTCGAGGCCGTACAGCAAGCGCCAAACGCCGACTTACCCAAGACGCGCGGCCTATGGAGCGCTCATCACCAGCACAGCACCTCGGTGTAGGACTCGAGGCCGAAGTGGTGGATCACCCGCTCGACCCGACCCACCTTGCCGTCGAAGCCGGGGCCGCAGGCGAAGAGTTCGACCCCTGGGGTCAGGCAGGGCTGCAGGCCCTCGAGGCGGACCTTGGCCTGGTGTAGGTAATACTCAGCCAGCGGAACCTTCTCGGCATAGACGGGCCAGGTCTCCTCGCCCACCCAAACCACTCCCTTGTTGTCCATGCGCCAGGTCTTGTTGAGGTTGACCATCAAGGCCTCGAGGGCCTGGTAGGCCACGCCTTCCTGGCGGTACCAGTCGGGCAGCACCGCCGTGGTTTGCACACTGCCAATGCGCTCGTCCACCTCAGCCAGCAGGTCCTCGATCACCTGGGTGGCCCTTACCCGGCCATAGCGCCTGGCCGGAACGTCGCGCGAGAGCCCTCCACTGCCGCTCACCAACCGCAAGCGCCACACACCCTGGTCCTCCAACACCGACAGCACGCTCATGTAGAACTCGGGGCCGTACTCCATGTCCAGCACCACCGACTGCCCCACCTCGGGCCTCGAGGCCGAGGCGCTCACCTTGAGGATCATCTCGGCCACCGGGCGACCGATGCGCGGCAGGACGATCCGCCCGCTCAACACCGGACGGTAATTGAGCAGCAGCGAGGAAGCGGGGAACTCTCGAGTGGGGCTGGGGAGCTGCATAGCCTGGTAAGACCAGCGCAATTATATGCACTGGCTATATCCTCTGCATCGCAACTAAAGCATAGCTGAAGAGCGTTACGGGGGCGAGGAATTCAGAAGCGCGGTGGGAAGGGCCGATCGGCGGCCTTGCGTTTTGCGTTAGGCTGATCCCATGGTCTGCCGCGACATCCAGGAATCCGACTTCGAGCCCCTGGCGGCTCTCGAGCGCGAGCTTCTGGGCCAACAACCCGCCCACCGCTACCGCTGTACCCCGGGGGCCCTGCGCTTCTTCTCCCGCAGCGGCCACTCCTTTGTAGCCTTAGAAGCCGAGGAGATCATGGGCGTGGCCCTGGCACAGGCGGTGTGGCAGGGCGATCAGGTCACGGTGCTCATCACCCGGCTGCTCTCACGCAGCGATGCGGCTACCCGGGCCCTGTTGGGGGCGGTGGTCAAGTCGGCCTACGACGCCGGGGTCTATGAGGTGGCGATCCACGTCGATCCCGACAACCAGACCATGCGCCAGGCCCTGCAGGACCATGGCTTCCAGCTAGGTCCCCTGGTGCTGGGGGTGCGGGTGCTGGGCAGCCGGGGCGAACGGGGCGAAGTGTCGGGGGTTTTAGAATGACAGCCATGAACCGGGTCTTGATTGGCATTCGCGGCGTGGAGCTACCCGAGCAGATGGAAAAGATTCTCGGCGCCCTGCGGGCCCTCGAGGGGGTACAGCGAGCCGACCAGGCCACGCTGGGGCAGGTCGAGGTGGAGTACGACCCCTACCGGCTCACCGTCATGGACCTCATCCGCAGCATCCGTGAGCAGGGCTTCCTGGCCGGGATGTTGTGATACCGGTCTCCACGAACAGTCCCTACAGCACGGTCCACGCGGTGGGCCCTTTTGGTGCAAAGGTTCGACGATCGAGCTACTCCGGGCTATCCATACGGGTGAACTCGAGCACCCCCCGCGGAATAGGCTTCTTCCACAGCTCGCCCACACATACCTGGTTGGGCTCCCGCCCGGTGAGCTTGAGGGTCACGGCGAATTTGTCCCACTCCCACTCGGCGAAGGGATAGAGCACGCCACCGTTCGAGGAGACGTGGGGAGTACCTAACTGCCGGGAGAGGTGCTGTCTGATCAGGGCAAAAGCTTGCTGGGCATCGACCTCGAGTTGCTTGAGGTCGGGGAAGAATTGCGCGTAACGCAGGCGGCGGGGCTCGGTCTGGTCCTCATGCTCCAAACGCACGAACTTGCAGTGCAAGCCCACCGGGATACCCCCCAGAATCCGCTGCCCCTCCCACACCAGCGTACGCTTGTCGGTGCGGTAGTTCTCCAGGCCCAAGTGCATGCGGGCGGTGCCACTGACACACAACCAGGGCAGCAGGACATTGACGCTCTCAATATAGATTCCCTGATCCAGGCGGTAAGGCTGATCCATACTGCCGTCATTTTATTTCGCCCACCCAGAGGGACCCCGGCAAATCAACCTTCGCCAGGCCGAGGCTCACATCACCTCGCGCGCCGCGGCATTGCGCGCAAAGCGGCGGAGGGCTTAAAATCAGTGCGCTTGAGGTTGGGCGCACCCGCCCTGGCACCGAAACCAGACCCCCGAAAACCCATGCGGTCGTCCGCCGCGCTTTCGCCAGCCCTCTCAGGGGCTCTTACGTAATCCAGCCCAATGTGGCCGGCGAGGCAGTGGGCGTAGAATCGTGGGTATTCGGCTTGGCTTTCGTGTTGGTTTGAGCGAAGAGAGGAGTGTATATGGCTTACCGCGACGAATTCGGCGCACGCAAGAGCCTGTCCACCAAGGCGGGCGAGGTGTTCTACTACGACATCCTGGAACTCGAGCGGCAGGGCATCGCCCAGGTGTCCAAGCTTCCTTTCTCCATCCGGGTGATGCTGGAGAGCCTGCTGCGTAACGAAGACGGCTACAAAGTCACCAAAGACGACGTGGTCGCGCTGGCGAAGTGGCAGCCCGACCCCGGCGAGGTCAACGTGCCCTTGATGCTAGCGCGGGTGATTTTGCAGGACTTCACCGGCGTCCCGGCGGTCGTGGACCTCGCCGCCATGCGCGAGGCGGTCGCCAGGCTGGGGGGTGACCCCGAGATGATCAACCCCACTGTCCCCGTGGACCTGGTGATCGACCACTCGGTGCAGGTGGACTTCTTCGGCACCGCTTACGCCTTCGCCCAGAACGTCGAGCTGGAGTACAAGCGCAACGAGGAGCGCTACCGGCTCATCAAGTGGGGCCAGAACGCGCTCAAGGGCTTCCGTGCGGTGCCGCCGGGCACCGGCATCGTACACCAGGTCAACCTCGAGTACCTCGCCAGCGTGGTCATGCGCCAGCAGGGCGAGGATGGTCGCACCTACGCCTTCCCCGACTCGCTGGTGGGCACCGACAGCCACACCACCATGATCAACGGCCTGGGCGTGCTGGGCTGGGGCGTGGGCGGCATCGAGGCCGAGGCGGTGATGCTGGGCCAGCCCTACTACATGCTCGCCCCCAGGGTGATCGGCTTCAAGCTCTACGGCGAGCTGCCCGAAGGCGCCACCGCCACCGACTTGGTGCTGCGCGTGACCGAGATGATTCGCAAACACGGCGCGGTGGGCAAGTTCGTGGAGTTCTACGGCCCCGGCGTCTCCAAGCTGCCCCTGGCCGACCGCGCGACCATCGCCAACATGAGCCCGGAGTACGGCGCGACGATGGGCTTCTTCCCCATCGACGAGGAGACCCTGGCCTATCTGCGCCTCACCGGGCGGCCCGACGAGCTCGTAGACCTGGTGGAGCGCTACGCCAAGGCCACCGGGCTGTGGCGCACCGACGATGCGGCCCCGGTCTACAGCGAACACCTCGAGCTCGACCTCTCCACCGTGATCCCCGCCCTCGCTGGCCCCAAGCGCCCGCAGGACCGCGTCAACCTCTCCGACGTCAAGCGCTCCTTCCGCGAGCACCTGACCAAGGACGTCAAGGAACGCGGCTTCGGCCTCTCCCCCGAGCAACTGGGGCGCAAGGTGGTGGTCCGGCGGGGCCGCGACGAGTTTGAGCTCACCCACGGCTCGGTGGTGATCGCCGCGATCACCTCTTGCACCAACACCTCCAACCCCTCGGTGATGCTGGGCGCGGGCCTGCTGGCCAAGAAAGCGGTGGAAGCCGGTCTCTCCACCCAGCCCTGGGTCAAGTCGAGCCTGGCCCCTGGCTCCAAGGTGGTCACCGAGTACCTCGACGCCGCCGGGCTCACGCCCTTCCTCGAGGCCCTCAAGTTCCACACCGTGGGCTACGGCTGCACCACCTGCATCGGCAACTCCGGCCCCCTACCCGAGGAAATCTCCAAGGGGGTGAAGGAGGGCGACCTGGTGGTGGCGGCGGTGCTCTCGGGCAACCGCAACTTCGAGGGGCGCGTGAACCCCGACGTCAAGGCCAACTACCTGGCCTCGCCCATGCTGGTGGTGGCCTATGCCCTGGCCGGGCGCATAGACATCGACTTCACCAGCGAGCCTTTGGGCTACGACCCCAACGGTAAACCGGTCTTCCTCAAGGACATCTGGCCCAGCCAGGAGGAGATCAGGGAAGTCGTCCACAAGACCCTCGACGCCGAGATGTTCCGTCGCCAGTACGCCACCGTCTTCGAAGGCGACGAGCGCTGGAAAGCCCTCCCCGCCCCCACCGGCCAGCTTTACCAGTTCGATCCCTCCAGCACCTACATCCAAAATCCCCCCTTCTTCGAGAACCTGGGCGCCACCCGCGAAATCTCCGACATCAAAGGTGCCCGCGTGCTGCTGCTGCTGGGCGACTCCATCACCACCGACCACATCTCCCCCGCCGGCAACATCGCCAAGAACTCCCCCGCTGCCCGCTACCTCATGAGTCATGGGGTAGAGCCCGCCGATTTCAACTCCTACGGCAGCCGGCGCGGCAACCACGAGGTGATGATGCGTGGCACCTTCGCCAACATCCGCATCCGCAACCTGATGCTCGAGGGCGTGGAGGGCGGATACACCAAGAAGTTGCCCAAGAGCGAGGTGGGTAGCGAGCCCGGAAGCGGCGAGCAAATGTTCGTCTACGACGCGGCCATGCAGTACAAGGCCGAGGGCGTGCCGCTGATCGTGATCGGTGGGATCGAGTACGGCAACGGCTCTAGCCGCGACTGGGCCGCCAAGGGCACCTACTTGCTGGGCGTAAAGGCCGTCATCGCCCAAAGCTTCGAGCGCATCCACCGAAGCAACCTGGTGGGCATGGGCGTGCTGCCTTTGGAGTTCAAGGCCGGAGCCAACGCGGCTTCCTTAGGCCTCACCGGCTACGAGGTCTATGACATCCTGGGCCTCGACGACCTCACCCCCGGCAAGGAGCTCACCGTCGTCGCCCGCAGAGCCGATGGCAGCGAGGTCAGCTTCAAGGTGACCGCCCGCATCGACACCCCGGTAGAGGTGGACTACTACAAGAACGGCGGCATCCTCCAAGCGGTGCTGAAGAACATGCTCGAGGAAAAAGCCAAGGCCTAGAGCGCTTCCCACGAATACCGCCTACAGCCGCATGCGGCTGTAGGCGGTAATTTACGCCGCACACCGCGATCGGATTCAAAAAGATA